>JBJMKX010000148.1:0-35656 GCA_045805605.1 Solirubrobacteraceae bacterium | reverse complement strand
ACGCGCGGATGCGGCGCACGGCGTCGCGGCCGATTCCGGCCGGCCGGATCTCGCCGCCGGCGGCGCTCATATTCGGCGTCGCGCTCGCCGCGCTGTCGTTCGTGTGGCTGAGCGCGTTCGTCAACGTGCTCGCCGCGGTGCTGGCGCTCAGCGGCTTCCTCGGCTACGTCTTCGTCTACACGATCTGGCTGAAGCGGCGCACCCCGCAGAACATCGTCATCGGCGGGGCGGCGGGCGCGGTCCCGCCACTCGTCGGCTGGGCTGCGGTGACCGGCGGGCTCGATCTCACAGCGCTGGACCTGTTCGCCATCGTGTTCTTCTGGACGCCGCCGCACTTCTGGGCGCTGTCGCTGCTGATGAAAGAGGAGTACGCGCGCGTCGGGGTACCGATGCTGCCGGTCGTGCGTGGCGAGGTCGAGACGCGGCGCCAGATCATCCTCTACACCGTCCTGCTGTTCGTGCTCAGCTTCCTCCCCGCATGCGCAGGGCTGTTCGGGCCGCTCTACCACGTCGCCGCCTGGACGCTGGGGCTGGCGTTCATCGGGCTCGCGGTGGTGCTCTACCGGCGCGCCGACCGCCGCTGGGCGCTTCGCACCTACCTGTTCTCGCTCGCCTACCTCGCCAGCCTCTTCGCCGTCATGGTGCTCGACACCAAGCTCTAGGATCCCCGCCCATGGACCGCATGCTTGCCCGCAAGAACATCCGCTCCGGCCTCATCGCCGGCGCCGTCGTCGCGTTCATGTTCGGCATCTCGTTCGTCGCGGCCCTGATCTACATCTCGTGAGCACCGACCCGCAGCGCGATCCGCCGCCGGTCGGCGAGGAGATCCACCTCCCGGGCAACTCCCTCATTCCGGTGCTGACGGCGGTCGGGATCACGGTGGCGCTGATCGGGCTGACGACCACCTGGCTCTTCACCATCGCCGGCGCGATCCTCACGCTCGTGTGCATCGTGCGCTGGATCCGCGACACCAGGCGCGACGTCTCGGAGCTACCGCTCGAGCACTAGGCAGTCTCCGGCGGGAGGCCGGTCAGTCGGCGTCGATGATCGCCAGTGCGCACCGATGGGCCGGCCGAAGGCCGGGTCAATCGGCATGCGTAACTAGGCAGGTCGACGTGCCGCTCGCCACCAGCTTGCCGGTGGCCTCCGCGATCACGCGCCCCTCGGCCGTCGCGACGCGCCGGCCGCGGTGCAGCACTGTCCCCTCGCACCGCAGCGGGCCCGTGTCGCGGGTGATCGGGCGCACGAAGCTCGCCTGCAGGTCGAGGGTCGTGTAGCCGACGCCGGCGGGCAGCGTCGTCTGCACGGCGCAGCCCATCGCGCTGTCGAGGATGGTGGCCGCCATGCCGCCGTGGACGACGCCGATCGGGTTGTAGTGGAACTCGGCCGGCGTGACGCCGAAGACCGCGCGCCCCTCGTCGACCTCGATCGGCCACATGTCGAGCAGGGCGGCCATCGGCGGCGGCGGGACCTCGCCGCGCATGAGCGCGTGCATGGCCTCGAGCCCGCTCATCGACGCCAGTCGCTGCGCCGCCTCGACGGGGTCGGCCCAGGTGACCATGCGGGAGCGGACCGCGCCGTTGGTGTTCGGCACCGGCACATGCGCGGGGCCGGTGACGGGCTCGCTCATGCGGGCACCTCCGCGGGTGCGGGCGCGGGCGTGCGCGCCCGCACCCGCCCGAGGGCTGCGGCGGCCACCGCGGTGGCGAGGCCGCCCCCGAGCATCAGCGCCCAGGCATCGTCGAAGGCGCCGACCGGATCAGACGGGTCCGGCGTCCCGAGCACGACGACGAGCAGGGCGATGCCGAGCACGGCACCCACCTGGCGCGTCATCCCGAGCACCGCGCTGCCGGTGGCGAAGCGCGCCGGCGGAAGCGCCGCGGCGGCGGCGCTCGACAGGGTCGGGAAGGTCAGCCCCACCCCGGCGCCACCGGCAAGCATCCCCGGCAGCAGGTCGCGCGCGTAGTGGGCCTCGACCCCGACGTGGGCGAGGTACCAGCCGAAGGCGGCCGAATAGACCAGCGCGCCCGGCACGGCGACCGCCCGCTGCCCGAACCGGTCGGCCAGCGCGCCGGCGGGACCGGCGAAGACGGCGGCCATGAGCGGCCCCGGGGTGACCGCGAGACCGGCGTCGAGCACGTCGTAGCCCCACACCTGGGTCAGGAAGAGGATGTTGCCGAGCAGCATCGCGTAGAACGACGCCGCGAACAGCACCGTCGCGACGTTGGCCACGGCGAACGCGCGCACGCGCAGGAGGGCGGGCTCGACGATCGGCGCCGCCACGCGACGCGACCGCCATACCACGGCCGGCACCAGGACGGCGGCGAGGGCAAACGCTCCCACCGTGCGCGCATCGCCCCACCCCCACTCGTTGCCCTTGACGAGCGCGAGGGCGAGGGCTCCTATCCCGAGCATGACCATGATCGCCCCGGCGAGGTCCGGCCGGCCGGTCGGATCTGGCTCGCGGCTCTCGTCGAGCACGCGGAAGGCGGCGACGACGGTGATGGCGGCGAGCGGGACGTTGACGAGGAAGACCCAGCGCCAGCCCCCGGCGTCGACGAGCACGCCGCCGAGCGAGGGGCCGGTGGCGGCGGCGATGGCGCCCGTGGCCCCCCAGAGGCCGACGGCGGTCGCGCGCTGAGCGAGCGGGAAGGCGGGCAGAAGCAGCGCCAGCGAGGTCGGGACGAGGAAGGCGGCGCCGCCGGCCTGGATGACGCGCGCCGCGACGAGCAGCTCCGGCGACGGCGCAGCCGCGCACAGGGCCGAGGCGACCGCGAACACCACGAGCCCGATCACGAAGGCCCGGCGGCGGCCGATGCGGTCGGCGATCCGCCCCGCAGGAACGAGCAGCGCGGCGAAGACGATCGCGTACGCGTTGAGGATCCAGGAGAGCTCGCCCAGCGACGTGCCGGAGAAGTCGCCCTGGATGTCGGGGAAGGCGATGTTGACGATCGTCACGTCGAGGAACCCCATGAAGGCCCCCGCCGACGCCACGGTCAGGACCTGCCACTTGCGCGCCACTTCGACCCCCAGACGGACAGTTGCTTGACGCAACGCACCGTAGCAAGACTAGGTTGCGTGATGCAACTCGAATCGCTATGGTGACCGTGGGGAGATGCTCAACCGGACGTACGAGAACCAGGTCTGTTCGATCGCCCGAGCGCTCGAGATCGTCGGGGAGCGCTGGACGATCCTCATCGTGCGCGACGCCTTTCTCGGCGTCCGGCGCTTCGACGATTTCCAGCGCAGCCTCGGAATCGCACGCAACGTGCTCGCCGACCGGCTCGACCGGCTCGTCGAGGCCGGGATCTTCGAGCGACGCCGCTACCAGGACCGCCCGCCACGCTACGAGTACCGCCTCACCGAGCGCGGGCACGACCTCCACCCCGTGATCTTCAGCCTCATGAAGTGGGGCGACAAGCACGCGGCGCCGAACGGCCCGCCGCGGCTCACGCTCCACCGCGGCTGCGGCGGCGAGATCGACGACCACCTGACGTGCTCGAAGTGCGGCGCGCGGGTGACCGGCCGCCAGATCGAGGCCCGGCCGGGGCCGGGCCTCGAAACGGCGGCGGTCTAGACGGCGACCTGCTGTAGGAGCCCGGTCACGTCGACGAGCTCCCACTCCTCGGCGATCCTGCCGTCCTCGCAGCGGCTCACCGTGATGCCGGTCATGGCGACCGGTCGGCCGGTCGGCGGAGTGCCGAGCAGCTCGCCGTCATGCGTCCCACGCACCGTGAAGCGCGACGCGACGTAATCGCCCTCCGCGAACTGGTGATCGACGCTGACCGCCAGGTCGGGCAGGGCGCTCCGGAACGTCTCGACCATCTCGAGGAGACCGTCGACCCCCCGATGCTCCTCCGGCACGTGGATGACGAAGTCGGGACTGAGGATCCGCTCGAGCCCGGCTCGGTCCCCCTTCGTGGCGTAGGCGAAGCACTCCCGGACGATCGCCGTGTGCTGGTCCGTGCTGCTCATGTGGCCCCTCCGTTCGGTTGCGGTCGCCGACAGGATCGCCAGCGCCCCCACCCCCGGCATCGGTGGGAATACCTATTCGGCTACGTGTCTGCCCGGAGGCTCGCGGACGGCGTAGGCGGCGGCCTCGGCGCGGCTGCGAAGGCCGAGCTTGGAGAGGATGCTCGCCACATGGTGTTCGGCGGTGCGGCGGCTGATCACCAGGCGATCGGCGATGTCGGCATTTGACAGGCCGTCGGCGAGAAGCGCCAGGACCTCGGTCTCGCGCTTGGTCAGCGTCCCGTAGGCCCTGGGCCAGGCGCGCCCGCTCGCCCCGAGCTCGCGCAGGAGCGCCGCGGTGGTGTCGGCGTCCCGGTCCGCACCCAGCCGTTCGAACTCGCGCAGGGCGACGCGCGCCTCGGCCACGGCCCCGTCGGGCGCATCCGCGGCGATCGCGCCGGCCAGGTGCAGGCGGGCGCGGGCGGCCTCGAAGGGGAGATCGAGGTCGGCGAACGCCTCCAGCGCGGCCTGGAGGTCGGCGACCGCCCGCGTGTCGGCCTCGGCGCTCCGGACGCGGCCGGCCGCGAACGCCGCGTACGCGCGTGCCCGGTCGTTTCCGGACCGGACGGCCAGCCCCTGGAGCAGGTCGAGCGTGTCGTTGGCGGCAGCTCGCTCGCCGCGAGCCAGCTCGACGTCGACGAGCAGGTCGAGAATGGGAGCGCAGGCCGGGTCGGAGCGGTCCTCGCCCCCGAGGCAGAGCTCGGCCAGGTCCTTCGCCAGCCCGGCGTCGCCTCGCGCGAGCGCGATGGCCGCCATGCACCCGCGGGCCCGCGGGTGCCAGTCGGTGCCCTCGAGGAGGCGCTGAGCCTCCTCGAAACGTCCCTGCCGGACCCGTAGCTCGGCCAGGCGGACGAGCGGGTACGGCCGCATTGCGACATAGCTGCGCTCGGACAGCCGGAGGGCGCTGAGCAGGTGCTCCTCGGCCTCGGGCCACCGGCCGACCTCCGCAAGGATCCCGCCGTAGTGCATCCGGCACGTCGTCGAGACCAGCAGGTCGCCACTGCGCTGCACGAAGCGGTCGATCACCGACATCCACTGCTCGGCCCTCCGGACGTCGGCGATGCGCTCGCAGGCGCTCAGCAGCCGGCAATAGATGTCACCGACAGCGGCGACGCCGCTGACCTCGCCGCTCGAGACCGCGGCCATCGCCTCGTCGATGAGGACCATCCCTTGGATCGCGCGTCCGGTGTAGACGTAGGACTCTCCGAGCAGCGCCAGGGCGCCGAACTCGAGATCCCCGTCGCCGAACCGCCGCGCGATCGTGAGGGCATCGCGCGCCAGCCGCTCGCGTTCCGCCGGGTCGCGCGTCAGCGGCGCTCGGTCGAACGACAGCCAGCCGTGTTGCGGCGCCTCCTCGACCCCTTCCAGCACGCTCTGCGCCCGCGCCAACCAGCCGCTCGCGGCCGCCTCGTTGCCATGGACCGCGCCGTGGAGGAAGGCAAGCGCTCGTGCTTGATCGCAGGCCTCCAGCGCCAGCCCCTCCCGCCGGTATGCCGGGAACGCCGCCTCGCGCATGGCAATTGCGGCGTCGTACTGCCCGAGCCACTGGAGGGCCTGTGCCAAGCCCTCCATCGCGTCGGGTCCCTCTCCGAGCTCGAGAGCCCGCTCGAAGCACTCGCGCGCCTTCTCCCACTCGGCCTCGGCCAGCGCCTGCCTCCCGGTGAGGAGAAGATCGTGCCGGGCGGCACGTTGCACGCCGCCATGATCCCACCTCAGCCGTCCAGCCGGGACGGGAGCCCGAAGCGTGCGAGCGCCTCCGGCGTGCGGAAGATCGTCAGCTCCTCGATCTCGCGACCGCGCAGCGCCATGAGGCCGATCGCGTGCGCCGCAAACCCGCTCCCATCCCACGCGTAGTGCGCGAACGCCAGCTGGCCGTTGGCGCGCGTCGGGACGATGCGCCACCGCGTGTCCGCGGCCAGCGGCCGCGCGACAAGGAAGGCCGCGACCGCCTCGCGGCCGTCGTACCAGGCCGGCTGCGGCGGCATCGCGAACGTCACGTCGTCGGCCAGCATCGCGACGACCGCGTCGACGTCGGCGCGCTCCCAGGCGTCCACGTAGCCGTCCACGATTGCCCGCAGCTCGGCGTCGTCGAGCGAACGCAGCGCCGCCTGCTGGCTCTGCGCGGGGAGGCGCGCGTCGACCGTCTTGTGCGCGCGCTGCAGCGCGCTGTCGACCGCCGCCGGCTCGGTGTCGAGCACCTCGCCGGCCTCGCGAGCCGAGAACCCGAGTACGTCGCGCAGGATCAGCACGGCGCGCTGGCGCGGGGGCAGGTGCTGCAGCGCGACGATGAAGGCCAGCTCGACGCTCTCGCGCTGCTCGTAGCGCGCGGCCGGGCCGGCCGCATCCGAGTCGGCAAACACGTTGTCGTCCGGGACGGGATCCACCCACACGGACTCGACGAGGGGCTCGGCGGGCCGGTCATGCGGGTCCGACGCGGGTCCATAGTCGATCGGCAGAACGCGCTTGGGCCGACGCCGAACGGCCTTGAGGCAGGCGTTGGTCGTGACCGCGTACAACCACGAGCGCAGCGAGCTGCGGCCCTCGAATGCGCCGAGACCTCGCCACGCGCCGAGCAGCGCGTCCTGGAGGGCGTCCTCGGCATCGGGGACCGAGCCCAGCATCCGGTAGCAGTGGGCGAGCAGCTCGCGGCGATGGGGCTCGACGAGGCGGCCAAACGCCGCCTGGTCACCCCGTTGCACCGCCGCGAGCAGGTCGTGCTCGTTCATCGCCAGTCCTTCGGCTGCCAGAGGGCGATCTCGCCCCCGGCCGGTCCCTTCAGCACGCTGCGCCACCCCGCCGGGCCCTCGCGGGGCTCGAGCAGCACGGACGCCCCGAGCGCCCGCGCCTGTTCGGTGGCGGCGCCGATCCGCTCCACCCGTGCGTAGGGCAGCCAGACCGGGCGCTCGGTCGCGCACTCGACGATGCCGCCGTCGACGTCCCCGCCCCACTCGAGGGCCAGGTAGGCGCCCGCGCGCGTCGCGACCCGCTCCGGGCGCCAGCCCAGCAGCCGCGCGTAGAACGCGCTGGCTGTCTCCAGGTCGCCCGTGTGGAGCTCGAGGTGCACGACCGGAGCGCTCATGACGCCATGCGAAATGAGCCGACCTCGCCCAGTTGGGTCACGACCGGAGGCTGGTCGCAGCGCTCCCCGATGTCCTCCTGGAAGCGCCGGAACGCCTCGAGATCGGGGAGCGGGGGACGCTCGCCCTCGCTGAACGACAGGTGCATGAACGACACACCGTCGTCGAGCTTGAACGTGGCGTAGTGGAACCCGTCGGGATCGACCGCCTTCAGCTCGTCGTAGACGGCGCGCACGAGACGCTCGTTGTCGGCGACGCGCTCTGGCTTGACCTTGTAGCGGACCATGACTTGTCGCATTGCGTGATCTCCTTCTTCTTGTTCGGCAGCGCCAGGCCGGCAACTGCCCCGATGAGTGCGAGTGCGGCGGCGACCCCGATGGCGGGGCCGAACCCGTCGGTGAACATGGCTACTGAGGCGTAGCCCCCGGTCGCGGCGAACACCGCCACGACCAGTGCCACGCCGAACACGCCGCCGAGCTCGCGCATCATGCTGTTCGCCCCCGCCGCCTTGCCGATCGCGTCGGCGGCGATGGACCCGACGACCGAGTTCTGGGCCGAGGGGATCGCCATCGAGACCCCCACGCCGGCGACGATGAACGGTGCCAGCAGGTCGCTGTACGGCAGGCCGGGCTCGGCGATCAGGGCCAGCCACCCCATCCCCGCCGCCTGCAGCGTGAGCCCGCCGACCATCAGCGGGCGCTCGCCGATGCGGTCGGCCAGCGCGCCCGCGATCGGCGCCACGGTGATGAACGTCGCCGTCCACGGAAGCAGCCGCAGTCCGGCATCCAGCGGCCCGTAGCCGTACCCGACCTGGAGCAGCTGGGCGTAGAAGAAGACGGCTCCGAACAGTGAGGCGAAGGTGAAGAAGATCGCCGTGTTGCCGGCCGAGAAGCTGCGCGAGCGGAAGAAGCGAATCGGCAGCATCGGCTCGCGCGCCCGCACCTCCCAGGCCACGAAACCGGCCAGCAGCGCCGCGCCGGCGGCCAGCGACGTGACGACCTCGACATTGCCCCATCCGACCTGGTTGCCGCGCATGAGGCCCCACACGAGGCCAAGGGCGCCGGTGGTGATGAGCGCGAGGCCGCGGAGGTCTAGGCCGGTGTCGGGCCCGAAGCTCTCCTTCATCTTCGTGAGCACCAGCGGGATCGCCAGGAGCCCGATCGGGACGTTGAGCCAGAAGATCCACTGCCAGTTGATCCCCTCGACGACGGCGCCGCCGACCAACGGGCCGGCGGCCACGGCAAGCCCGGTGATCGCGCTGAAGATCCCGATCGCGGCGCCGCGCCGCTCGGCCGGGAAGGCCGTGCTCAGCAGGGCCAGCCCCAGCGGCATGATCAGTGCCGAGCCTGCGCCCTGGACCGCGCGGGCGGCGATGAGCCAGCCGACGTCGGGGGCGAGCGCGCTCACCGCCGAGGCGCCGGCGAACAGCGCCAGGCCGGCGGCATAGAGCCGGCGGCGCCCGAAACGGTCGCCGAGCGCCGCGCCGGTGATCAGCAGGACGGCGAAGCTCAGGTTGTACGCGTTGACCGTCCACTCGAGCTGCTCGATCGACGCGCCGAGATCGAGGCGGATCCGGCTCAGGGCCGTAGAGACGACCAGCGTGTCGAGCGCGGCCATCAGCGAGCCGACGCCCGTGAGGGCGACGACCCAGCGCGCGGTGGATTTCGACAACATCTCCGGCTCCTCTCTCGCGTGTGTGCGAGTAGAGAGCCACCCGATCACCAAAATCCGTCGCTCGGCTAGAGCTCGGCGTTGCTCGCTCGGGATGCAGGGGTGAAGGCCTGCCAGGCACGCCGAGCCCCGAGGACCTAGCGACGGGCGGCGATCTCAGCCGAGGGCTGCGCTGGCGGGCACTTCGCAGATGGCGCCGTCGTCCGTCCAGCAGCGGACGATGTCGCGCATGGCGAGGATGCCAGTGATCTCACTCTCGTCGACCACGATCAGGTGGCGGAAGCCGCCCTTGACCATGGCCGCGGCCGCCTCCTCGAGCGACCAGTCCGGCGCCGCGAACACGAGCCCGCGGCCGGTCGTGTGGGCCTCGACCTTGGCGGTGTCGGGGTCGGCGCCGCCGCCGACCGCGTTGAGGATGTCACGCTCGGTGATGATCCCCGGGCCAGGGGCGTCAGGGTCGTTCACCACCGCGGCGCCCACCTTGCGCTCGGACATCTGTCGGGCGGCCTCGCGAAGCGTATGGCCGGGTCCCACTTGCAGCACGATCCGGCTCATTCCGTCGCGTACTTCCATCTCGCCGCCTCCTGAAGCGCTCGTTTGCAACGATCAGCGCAATCCTATCGATCGGCTCCCCCGGCATAACGGGAGCGCGAACGCGCCACCTTGGCGCGTACCGATCCATGCGAGAACCCCCCGCGTACCTTTCCCCGACGTGCCGCGGCAGCGCCCCGCCACGATAACCCTGCGCCGGAGCTTGTACGAGGAGGCGACCCGGATCGTCGCCGACGAGTACGCGGCGGACCTGGAGCTGGACGAGATCGCGCGCCGGGTGGCGTCGTCCCGGCGCCAGATTCAGCGGGTCTTCGCGGAGGTCGGCCACACGACGTTCCGCGAGCACCTGGCGCGCGTGCGGATGGACCGGGCCGCGGAGCTCCTGGTGAGCGACGGCGTGACCGTCCGCGAGGTCGCCGCCCGCGTCGGCTACCGCCAGCCGGCCCAGTTCGCCAAGGCGTTTCGCCGCCACGTCGGCCAGGCGCCGGCGGCCTACCGCGCGGACCGGCAAGTTAGAGCGGTCGAGCCGCCCGCCGCCACCGGCGGCGAGGCGGGCGGCCGTGTTTGGCGGGCGGACAACGGCGGCCCGCCGATCCACTAAGGGGCGGCCGTCGGCCATAGCTCGGCGTTCCTGGCAAGGACGCAGGGGTGAAGCCGTGCCAGGACGGCGAACCCCGAGGAAACAGCCAGGGGCGCCGGGAATGGCCGAGGGACGCTCCTTATAGGATGCCCGCTTCCATGGCGGAGGAGCCCCAGACGGAGGAGCCACAGGCCGGCCGCAGGTCCAAACGCAACCTGGTACAGATGCTCGTGATCGGCCTGATTGCGTCAATCATCGGGATCGCGATCGCCCTCACGATCGACTGGTTCCCGCCGCTGGCGTCCAAGCAGGCCAAGCAGGTGTCGGACCTCTTCGACGTCCTGCTCGTGGCCTCGGTGCCGATCTTCGTGCTCGTCGAGGTCGTGGTCCTGTACTGCGTGATCAAGTTCCGCCAGCGCCCGGGCCAGGAGCTGATGGACGGGCCGCCGATCCACGGCGATACGCGCGTCGAGGTGGTGTGGACCGCGTTCCCCGCCCTCCTGCTGATCGGGCTGTGCACGTACACGTACTTCGTCCTGCGCTCGATCGAGAAGCCGAAGCCCCGCACGATGATCGTAAACGTCCAGGGGCAGCAGTTCACCTGGAGCTTCTCCTATCCCCAGCTCGCCAAGGGCAAGAAGTTCAATGCCGTCCAGCTCTACCTGCCAAAGGACCAGCCGGTGCAGTTCAAGGTCCGGACGAACGACGTGATCCACGATTTCTGGGTACCTGATTTCTCGATCAAGATCGACGCCGTGCCCGGGATCACGACCTCCTACCGCGTCACGCCGAACAAGCTCGGGACCTACCCGATCGTCTGCGCCGAGCTATGCGGGATCGGCCACTCCACGATGCGCGGCACCGTCCGCGTGGTCACGCGCCAGAAGTTCCGCGCCTGGCTGCGCTCGCAGACCGCGCCGCCCAAGCCGCCGCCGGGCGCCAAGGGCCCGGCCGCGGCCGCCGCCGTGGGCAAGCAGGTCTTCACCGGCGACGCGGGCTGCGGCGGGTGCCACACGCTCGCCGACGCCGGAAGCAGCGGCAAGACCGGCCCCGACCTCGACCAGGCGCTGAAGGGCAAGGACCTCGCCTTCATCCGCCAGTCGATCGTCGACCCGAACGCCCAGATCGCCAAGGGCTTCGGAAAGGGCATCATGCCCCAGGACTTCGGTCAGACTCTCAGCAAGCAACAATTGGATGCACTCGTGACGTACCTCCAGGACACGACGAACAAATGAGCGCCACCACCGAAACCATCCCCGTCCACCCGGAGGCACACGCGCCGTCGCCCGTGATGCCCGAGGCCGTGTCGGTCTCGGTGCAGCGCCCCGACGAGCAGTCGCGCGCCCTCGCGATCCTCCGCTTTGTCTTCGTGATCCCGCAGGCCATCGCCGTCGCGGTCCTGACGGTGATCTGGACCTTGACCACGCTCGCGGGCTACGTGACCGTCCTGTTCGCCGGCCGCTACCCGGAGCCGCTGTGGCGCTTCAACGTCGGTGTCCTGCGGTGGGTGGCGCGCGTGTGGGCCTACGTCTACTTCATGACCGACCGGTACCCGCCGTTCTCGACGGCGGACGATCCGACCCAGCCGGTCCGGATCGAGGCCGAGCGGCCGGAGGACGGCCGCGTCGAGCGCTGGCGCGGGCTCTTCGCCCCCATCGTCGCGCTGCCGTTCACGCTGCTGGCGCTCGTCCTGCTGGCGGTGTGCGCGCCGCTGTCCTGGGTCCCCTTCCTCTCGATCCTGTTCACTCGCCGCCAGCCGCGGTTCGTGTTCTCGCTCTACGAGCTGACGCTCAGGCTGACCGTGCGCTCGATCGCCTATAGCGACGCGCTCGTCCGCCGCCCGCCCCACTTCAGGCCGAACCTTCTGCGGGGGGCCTGGGGGTTGGTCCTCGGCATCCTCTTCTCGGCGGCGATCGACATCCCGATCCGCGCGCTGCAGCATTACCACCCGGTGGTCGACAGCCAGGCGATCCTCCTGATCGCCCTCATCGCGGCGCCGCTGTTTTTCCTCGTCGGGCTCGGCGGGTTCGACTACTGGTTCTACTGGACGTCGGGGCGCCCGACGCGGCCCGAGGACCACTCCGGCCACGGCGCGCGCTCGTGGAAGGACTACTTCCGCATCAACACCGACCACAAGGTGATCGGGATCCAGTACACGGTCACCTCGTTCTTCTTCCTGCTCGTCGGCGGGCTGCTCGCGATGCTGATGCGGGCCGAGCTCGCCGCGCCCGGGATGCAGTTCGTGGACTCGAACACGTTCAACGGGCTGTTCTCGGTCCACGCCTCGATCCTGATCTTCCTGTTCATCATCCCGGTCTTCGCCGGCATCGCGAACTACGTGCTGCCGTTGATGATCGGGGCGCCCGACATGGCGTTCCCGCGCCTCAACGCCCTGTCGTACTGGCTGCTGCCGATCGCCGGCGTGATGATGCTGCTGAGCTTCTTCGCGCCCGGCGGCTCGTTCGCGACCGGCTGGACCGCCTACGCGCCGCTCTCGACCGACGCGCCGATCGGGCAGATGTTCTTCACCATCGGGGTTCAGTTCGCGGGCGCGTCATCGGTGATGACCGCGCTGAACTTCCTGGTCACGATCATCACCATGCGCGCACCGGGCATGAGCTTCTGGCGTATGCCGCTGCTGGTGTGGGCGAACTTCTCGACGTCGCTGCTGGTGGTGATCGCCACTCCGTTCATCGCAGCGTCGCAGTTCTTCGTGCTGCTGGACCGGGCGCTCGGCTTCAACTTCTTCGAGGCCGGAAAGGGCGGCGACGTGTTGATGTACCAGCACGTCTTCTGGTTCTACTCGCACCCGGCGGTCTACATCATGATGCTGCCCGGGTTCGGCATCATCTCCGAGGTTCTCGCCGTCAAGTCCCGCAAGCCGATCTTCGGCTACCGGATGATGGCGTTCTCGCTGCTGGCGATCGTCGTGCTCGGGTTCACCGTGTGGGCCCACCACATGTTCGTCTCGGGGATGCAGAGCTGGATCCGAATACCGATGATGATCACCACCGCGATCATCGCGGTGCCAACCGGGATCAAGGTGTTCTCGTGGCTGGCGACGATGTGGCGAGGGGTCCTGAGATTGGACACCCCGATGCTGTTCGCCCTCGGCTTTTTGACGATGTTCGTGATCGGGGGGATCTCGGGGGTGATGCTGGCGATCATCCCCATCGACATCCACGTTTCGGACACCTACTTCATCGTCGCCCACATCCATTACGTGCTGTTCGGCGGATCGCTGTTCACGATCTTCGCGGGCGTCTACTTCTGGTTCCCGAAGATGACGGGCCGGATGTTCGACGAGCGGCTCGGCAAGCTGCACTTCTGGCTGACGTTCATCTTCTTCAACGCGACGTTCCTACCGATGCACTACATCGGCCTGAAGGGGATGCCTCGGCGAGTCGCCGACTACTCGGAGCAGTTCGGCGGCTGGAACCTGTTCATCTCGCTGTCGGCCTTCGTCGTAGGGGCCTCGATGCTCGTGTTCCTGTGGAACATCGTGTCGAGCTGGGTCGGCGGGCCGCGGGCGCCGGCCAATCCGTGGCGGTCGCTCACGCTCGAGTGGCAGGTGTCGTCGCCGCCGCCCGTCTTCAACTTCGACGCGGTCCCGACCGTGGTCGGGGGGCCCTACGAGTACGGCGTCCCCGGCGCGGTGCACGGCATCTTCAAATCACCGGCGGAGGCCAAGACGCCGGCTGAGAAGGCGATGGCCCCGTGAGCAAGGTCCTCGTCGTCGCCAACGAGACGCTCGGGGGCAAGGCGCTCATCGAAGCCGTGCTGCCGCGAGCCAAGCAGGGCGACGAGCTCGTGGTCGTCGTGCCGGCCACGCGGCCCCGCCACGGGGACATCATCTACCTCGAGGCGGTCCGCGACGCGGCCCAGGTGCGCATCGACCTCGCCAAGTCGTTCATGTCGGAGCTCGGCGTGAAGATCGAGGGTGAGGTCGGCGACCCCGACCCGTTCCACGCCGCGATGGATGCGGTGCGGGAGCACCAGCCGTCCGAGATCATCGTCTCGACGCATCCCGAGACCCGCTCAGGCTGGCTGCGCAAGGACCTCGTCGACCATCTGCGCGAGGAGACCGGCCTGCCGGTCCACCACGTCATCACCGACCTGCAGGCAGAGGGGCTGCCGTTCCGGGTCACGCTCGTGATCGCGAACGAGACCGTCGGCGGAGCAGCGCTGGCCGAGCGGCTCAACGCCAAGGCGGCGCAGGCGTCCGAGGAGGACAAGGCCAGCGTGTTCATCGTGGTGATCCCCCAGCGCGGCGGCTACGGCGCCCATGCGCGCGAGGCTCGCCGCCGGCTGGACGGGACGCTGCGCAACCTGGAGGGCGAGGGACTGCTCGTGGCGGGCATGATCGGCGATCCGGATCCGTACACCGCGGTCATGAACGCGCTCAACACCTTCCACGTCGACGATGTCGTGATCTCGACGTTCCCAGAGACCCGATCTGGCTGGCTGCGCGCGGACCTGATCAAGCGCGTGCGGGGCGCGACGAGCGTCCCGGTCGAGCACGTGGTCGTCGACCTCGAGGCCGAGCAGGCGGCGACGGGCTGATGGAAGCCGCCAGCGTCGCCCACGACGGCCACGCCGCGCACCCGCCCGAAGCGCACCGCAGCTCGCGGGTCGAGTCCCAGCTGCTCGGGATGCTGCTTTTCATCATCTCGGAGATCATGATCTTCGCGGCGTTCTTCACCGCCTACTTCTTCACCCGCGTGGTGGTGACGAACGCGAAGTGGCCCGGGCCCGGGTTCCACATCCCGGTCGACATCGCGGCGGTCAACACGGGGATCCTGCTCAGCTCGTCGCTGACGATGCATTGGGCCCTGACCTCGATCAAGAACGGCAACCGCTTCGGGCTCAAGGCGGGGATGGTTTCGACGTTCTGCCTGGGCGCGACCTTCCTCTCGATCCAGGTCAACGAATACGTCCACCTCGGGATCGCGCCGGGGGACACGGCCCAGGCGTCGATCTTCTACGGCCTGACCGGCCTGCACGGCTGCCACGTCTTCATCGGGTTGTGCCTGCTGATGTTCGTGACCATCCGGTCGTTCAAGGGGCACTACAGCCCCGAGCAGCACCGTGGCGTCGAGGTGCCGGGGATCTACTGGCACTTCGTCGACATCATGTGGATCTTCGTCTTCTCGTCGATCTACATCCTGTAGGGCGCGATGCTGAACCCGCTACGTTCGGAGGCCGAGGCCTTCCGGCTGCTGCTGTACGTCGTCGCGGTCGTGGGAACGATCGTCGTGATCGTGGTCCTCGCCCGGGCGATCTTCTGAGAGCCGGCGCTTGAGCTCGTCGACGCGACCAGCGGCGACGGCCCGGGCCGCGCGCTGGTCGGTCAGCGCGTACCCGCGGGCGGAGGCCCAGTCGAGCAGGCCCTGCTTGCGGTCGGCCTGGCGCGCAGCGTCGAGGAACAGCCATGCGAACAGGCCGATGGTGAGCAGGCTGCCCTCGACCATCATGACCGCGCCCGCCGCGGTCTGGTCGTGCAGCGCCGAGATGCCGTGCTGAGCTTCCCCGTTGCCGTAGGCGGTGAAGAACACGGTGTTCGACCAGATGAACACGTTGCCGAGGATCGCGCCCGAGAGCCGCACGGCGACGATGTAGAGCAGCTTGCCGACGGTGCCGAACCAGGCGGGCTTCGGCAGCGGCCCGAAGAGCGGCATCCACATGTTGGCCCCGAAGAAGACGAAGCAGGCGTGCTGGAGGGCGTGGACGAGGTCGTGGTGCAGCGCGGCCTGGTGCAGGACCGGGATGTGCCACGCATAGAGGTCGACGACCCACAGGGGGAACGCCACCGCCGGGTTGGTCAAGAACCGCAGCCGGTCGACCGGCTTGAGGCGCAGGACCGGGGCGAGCAGCGGCCCGGTCAGTCCCAGCACAAGCAGGAGGGTGGCGACGTCGCCGAGGAGCAGGTGCTCGGCCATGTGGGCGACGAAGAGGTCGTCGGCCAGCGCCTCCAGCGGCGTTGCGAGCGCCGCGAGCATGACGACCAGGCCGGAGTAGAAGCAGACCTGCCGCCAGACCGGCGCGGGCCGCCCCTCGCGAGCAAGCGTCCGCGCGCGGGTGGCGTACATGCCGGCGACCAGCAGGACCGGCAGGAGCTGTGGCAGCGCTCTCAGCACGGGGTTTCAGCCTACGCCGTGCGCCTGCCGGGTCCGGCGAACGGCGGCTACGACAGACGGTGGGTCGGGGCGGAAGCGGCGATTCACGGGAGGAGTGGAAGGTTGGGGTCGCTATAGCCGCCCCAACGCTCCATTCGGTCGGTCGAGTGGAAGGTTTTGGCCCCTAGAGGGGACAAAAGGTTCCACTCGCTGGGCCGAATGGAAGGTTGACCACACGATGGTGTGTCAAAGCTTTCACTCGCCCGCGGAGGAGCGCCCGCCGCCCGGCCTCCCCCCTTCGACGCCGCCACGATCGCCCGGCAGCTCGGCGTCGGGCTCTGACGCTCAGCGGAGCGAGTCCTCGGTCACGCCGGCGTCGCGCAGCGCGGCGCCGCGGTCGCTATAGGCGCGCGCCCACCGGACCTTGCCGCCGCGCAGCCGGAAGTACCACGCGATCGGCACCCGAACCGCGGCGTGGCTCCCCCGACCCTTGACCTCGAGGGCGCCGAAGGCGATCACGCCACCCGGAACTTCGTGCGCCGAGTTGACGTCGGCGTGGAGGGACTCGAAGGTCTCCGCGCTGTCGGCGAACCATGCGCGCAGCCCGTCGTGGCCCCGGTACGGCCCCTCGGTCTCGGACCGCAGCGGCCACCATTCGGCGTCCTCGGTGAACTGGTCGGCGAAGGCCTCGACGTCCCCGCGGTTGAAGGCGCTCATCTGCCCGCGTGCGACGTCGAGCAGATCGGCCACGGACGAAGCTCCCCGCCCGCCCCTACCTGACCGTCAGCGTCCCCTTCATGCCCGCCTGGGCATGGCCGGGGACGGTGCAGAGGAAGGTGTACTTCCCCGGCTTGAGGTCGACCTTGATCGTCGAGGTGCCGCCACCCTTCACGACCTTGCCCGTCGCCTGCCCCTGGACCGAGATGTCGTGGGGCGTCTGCGACTTGTTCGGCGAGTTGACCGTCAGGGCGCCCGCCGGGGCGGTGGCGTTCTTGAACGTGAACAGCAGCTGGCCGTTCGGGTCGGCCGGGATGGTCACCGTGCCGTTGGCCGCCTTGGCCAGCGGCTTCTGCTGCGTTTGGCCCGCGGTCGCCAGCGCGCCGGTGTCCTTGCCGCCCTTGGCCGCGACGCGCCCCACGTAGGCGGCGACGTCGTGCGCGTTCTGCCCGGTGACCAGCTTGGCCGGCATCACGCCCGTGCGGTTGGGATAGAGGATCTGCTTGTAGACGATGCCCCGGATCGCGGCCGAGCCGAACCCGTCCTGCCGCGCGCGGGCGAACGCGGCGTCGAGATCCGGCCCCGTCGTGCCCTTGGTGCCAGCCCGCGTCAGCACATGGCAGGAGCCGCACCGCTGGACGAAGAGCTGCTTGCCCTTGACGGGATCGGCGCTCGAGTCGCCCCCCTTTGCCGAGCAACCGGCGAGGGCGACCACGAGTGCGGTCGTGCCGACAACGAGGGGAATCCCGGCCAGCAGGCGCATGCGGGCGGGAATGCTAGTCGTCAGGGTGGTCGGGCGAAGCACGACCCCGACTACGGCGCCGGAAGCGCGTCGAGTTGTCCGTTGGCGGCCGCCAGCACGCCGCGAGCGACCCCTTCCCACGAGTAGCGCTCGCGCGCCACGGCGGCCACGGCCGCCCGCGTTCGCGACCGCAGATCCGCCGGCGCGCAAAGCCACGCGACGAGGCGCTCGGCGATCGCATCGACGACGCCGTCGTCGAGAGGGAAAGACAACCACGGACGCGCCACCTCGGGCAGACCCGCGCGCAGTCCCCGGGTCACTTCGGCCAAGCCCGAGTGCTCGGCGCTGATGGGAAGGGCGCCGCACGCCGCCGCCTCGGCGGCCACCATGCCGAACGCCTCCGGAAAGGTGCTCGGCACCACCAGCGCCTCGCATGCGGGCAGGAGGCCGGCCAGCTCGTCGTGCTCCAGCCGCCCGGTGAACCGGACGGTCTCGGGCATGCGGGCGGCGCCCCCGCGGTAGGCCGCGTCGTCGCCCGCCCCGTTGAGGAAGGCGCGCAGCCGGGGCAGCGGCGCGCTCAGGCGGTCGACGGCGGCGACATCGGACGTGGCAAGCGCGTCGCCGAGGGCCTGCAGCCGGGCGCGAAACTCGCCGAACCCGACGAACAGCAGCCGAGCGTCCGGCACCGCCGCGACCACCCGCGGCCATGCCGCCAGCAGCAGGTCGGGCCCCTTGGCCTCGATCAGCTTGCCCACGAAGGCCACGAGCCGGTGACGCCGGGGATCGAGGTGGCGCAGGGCCCGCGCCGCAGCTGGCCCGTCCCGGCTGAAGGAGTCGGTCGCGGACGTGGGCGCCTGCTCGGACGCGAGGCGGTCGCGAAGCGCGGCCAGCGCTGAGGCGGCGTCATCGGGCGAGCGCGGCTCGAACACATCCACGTCGACCCCGGGCGGGCCGAGTCGCGTGCGCGCCGCCAGGTCCCGGTCGTCGAGCGCCGCCCACAGCGACTCGGCGGTGTGGCGAGAGCCCACGAGCACGGTCCGTGCCTCGGCCAGGCCCTCGCGCGCGTAGGGCAGGAAGCGCGCGGGATGCGGCTTGACCGTGTACTCGAGCGCCGAACCGTGAATCTTGGCCGCGTACGGCACGCCGGCGCCGGCGAGCGCGCGCGCCAGCACCACCGGACCCATCACCAGGTGTCCGGCGAGCGCCGCGTCGGGCCGCGCCTGCTCGACCACCTCCCGCACGGCGGCCACGTTGCGGTCCACATAGGCGTCGAGCTGAGCGTCGGTGAGCTGCGGGAAGGGGCGCGCGTCGAACCCCTCGTAGCGGTCGGCCACGTACACGGGCAGGATCTCGCCGATCGGCGGCCGGTAGACGGTCACTCGGACGGGCTCGCGCCGAGCCTCCACTCGCAGGCTGCCGTCCTCCCACGTGCCGACCGCGTCGACCCACGGCAGGTCTTGCGGTCGCCGCTCCTGGCAGAGGAGGTGCACGCGGTGCCCCCCGCGCCGCAGCGCCTCCACCACCGAGGCGGTGTAGACGTTGGATCCGGTGCCCCGGAGCAGGTAGCCGTGGAACACCAGGAGGTCCATGCGGCAGCGGAGCGTAGCCACCGTACGGCCGCTGGCGGCGGCGATCGCCTACGGACGCGTCCTCACCGCGGCGGGTCGCCAGTTCGATCCCGGCGTCGTCGACGCGCTCGAGCATGGCGTGCGTGACGAGAGCCTCGGGCTGCTGCGCCAGCTGGAACCCGCGGCTCGCTAGCATCCGCGCTCGCATGAGTCCTCGTCAGAAGTACCGGCTGCGCGCTCCGTCGAGCGGTCGCGAGGTGATCATCGAGGCCGAGCCCGATGAGATCTACGTCGACCGCGACACCGGCGAGGAGCTCCAAGTGGTGGCCAAGCTGCTTCCGCTGGCCCCGTCGGAGTCCGAGCTGCCCTGGTCGGTCGAGAACCTGCGCATTTGCAACTGGTGCGAGCAGCTCGCCCCCAAGGATCTGAACGACTGCCCGCACTGCGGTCGCCGAATGGCCGCGCTCGAGCGCCTGCCGTAACCGCGCAGGACCGCTGGTCTCGTTGGAGAACACCAAGCCCATGCGCCGATTCACAGAGAGCGGTCGAGCCGGCGGCCGCCGCAGGCGGCCGGTCGGGCGACCGCGTTTGCTCCCGGTCGCCGTCTGCCTTCTCGCCCTGGGCTCCGGCCTGGGCCTCGGCGCCTGCGGCGACGACAAGAGCTCGAACGACAAGCCGGCCAGCGTGCCCGAGCTGACCGTCCCCGAGTCGACGAACACCGACGTCGGGGCGGCGGCGAGCACGCCCACGGCCAGCACCCCCACGACGGACGACTCCGCCTCGTCCTCGGACACTGGCAGCGCCGACACCGGCAGCGGCGACACCGGCTCGGGCGACAGCGGGTCGAGCGACGACGGCTCCGCGGGCAGCGACGACACCGGCTCGGGCGGCGGCTCGAGCGGGGGCGGAGGCGGTGGCGGCAGCGCGCCCGCCAACCAGGGCGGCGGCCAGGCCGCGCCGTCGGACGACTCGAGCGCCGGCTCTGCGTCGGGTGGGACGCAGGCCCCAGCGGGCAAGTTCAGCGCCTTCTGCCAGCAGAATCCCGGCGCCTGCTGACCCCTCCCTCGGTACCACCGCGCATCCTCGTCCTCACCGCCTCGATCGGCGAGGGCCACGACCTGCCCGCCCGCCTGCTAACCGACGCCCTGCGCGAGCGCGGCGCCGCGGTGGCGGTCGCCGACAGCTTGGCGATCTTCGGCTGGCCGGTGCGCGACGCCTTCCTGGAGGGGTCGCCGTTCCACTCCGAGCTCGGCAACCGCCTGTTCGATCTCGAGTACTACATCGGCCAGCGCTTCCCGCCCACGCGCTGGGGCGCCCGCATGCTGCTGACCCTGTTCGGCGGCGGGCGCATGGCACGCTCGCTGCGGGCGGCCAGCCCCGACCTGATCGTCTCGGTCTTCCCCGCGGCCAGCGAGGTGGTCGGCGAGCTCCGCAAGCGCGGCCGCATCGACGTGCCCGTCGTCTCCGCCATCACCGACCTCTCTGCGCTGCGCTACTGGGCCCATCCGGGCATCGACGTCCACCTGATCATCCATCCCGAGTCCGAGGAGGAGGTCCGCCGGATCGCCCCGAACACGCGCATCGAGGCCGTCACCGGCCTCTACGACGACGTGTACCTGCAGCCGCGCGACCGACTCGAGGCGCGCCGCGCCCTCGGGCTTCCGGATGACCCGCGGATCGTACTGGTGTCGGGCGGCGGCTGGGGCGTCGGCGACCTGCGGGGAGCGATCGACATCGCGCTCGAGGTGCCCGATGTCTTCGTCGTCGCCCTGTGCGGGCGCAACGAGGAGTTGCGCACCGCCCTGCGCAGTCGCTTCGGGCCCGACGAGCGCGTGCGGATCGAGGGCTTCACGACGGTGATGGCCGACTACATGGCCGCCGCCGATGCGCTCGTGCACTCCACCGCCGGGCTGACGGTGCTTGAGGCGATCATGCGCGGCTGCGCCCCCATCTCGTATGGCTGGGGGCGCGCCCACATCCGGGTCAACAACCGCGCTTACGTGCGCCATGGCCTCGCCCAGGTCGCGGCGACGCCGGAGGAGCTGCGCGCGGCGCTCGAGCGCGCGCTGGCTCAGCGCCCAGAGCCCGACCGCTCCTTCGCCGCGCTGCCCTCGGCCGCGTCGGTCGTGCTCGACACGGTCGGGATCGGCTGAGTCACCCGCGTCGCCACCGGCGGCGTGATGGCGCCTGCGGGTGGCAGCTCGCCGCCCGCGTGCAGGTCGCCGACCACCTTCGAGCTGGTGAGCACCGTGGCGCCGGCGGAGACGAACAGGAGCCCGATGGCGATGACGCCGCCGTGCAGCGGCGTGTCCTGCCAGCGCTCGCCGCCCACGAGGGGCGCCAGCACGACCGGGATGACGATCTGCATGACCAGGATGATCGGGGCCACGCGCGTCGCCGGGCGGCGCTGCAGGGCCGTGGTCTCGCACAGGAACCCGAGCGCGACGGCGCCGCCGGCGCCCAGTGCCCAGGCCAGCGCCGCCAGCGGCCGCCCGATGTGCAGCTCGTCGGTGATGAGCTTGGAGGCGAAGGCGGCCCACGCGTCGGCGGCGCCGGCGGCAAGCACGAGCAGGAACGCGCCCTTGCGGCGGACGGAGGGGACGAGCCAGGGCAGGACGGTCGCCGCCCCCAGCACCGCCAAGGCGACGACGAGGCCCGCGCCGGCGTCGTAGCTGTGGCTCTCCGGCGGCGCCGAGAGCGCGATCGTCGTCACGCCGGCGATGACCAGCGCCACCGCCAGCCACTCGCGGGCGCCGACCTGCTCGCCGAGCAGCTTGACCCCGAGCGCGAGCAGCAGGAGCAAGCCGAGGGCAAGCGTGGGCTGCACGACCGTGATCGGCGCGAGCGAGAGCGCCCACAGCTGCAGCGGCCAGCCGGAGATGGTCAGGGCAACCGCGATCACCCAGCGGGGGCGCTGCGCGAGCGTCTTGAGCAGCGAGAAGCGCAGCGCCTGCTCGTCCGGTGAGGTCTTGGCCTCGATCGCCTGCAGGGCGTAGCCGGTCTCGTAGCAGGCGGCCGCCAGGGCGGCCACGCCGAAGCCCAAGGCCGTCGATCCCGCGATCGCTGCGAACATCAGGGCGTGCGCCTACCCCTCGCGCTCGCCACCGCAACCGCCGCCGTGTGGAGCGCCCCGGCGCTGGCCTGCCACGTGGCGCCGGTGGCGGCGGCGCTCGGCGTGCCGCGTCGGGGCGAGTGCCGGGGCGTCGCGCTGACGTTCGACGACGGTCCCCACATCGACGGCACTCCGGCGGTGCTCGAGGTCCTGCGGCTAGCCGGCGCCACGGCGACCTTCTTCCTGGTCGGCGAGCAGGTGCGGCGCAATCCGCGCCTGGCGGCGGAGGTCGGAGCGGCCGGGCACGCCATCGCGCTGCACGGATTCCGCCACCGCAACCAGCTCCGGTTGAGCACCGGCGCGGTTCGGAGCGATCTCCAACGGGGCGCGGCGGCCATCGAGGAGGCGACGGGCGTCTCCCCAACCATCTACCGCCCACCCTACGGGATCTTCTCGGCCGGGGGGCTTCGCGAGGTCCGCGGGGCGGGCTACGCCCCGTGGCTGTGGTCGCGCTGGGGGCGTGACTGGCGCGCCGACGCGACGCCGGAGGGCATCGCGGCCAAGGCCACCGAGGATCTGGGACCAGGTGACGTCGTACTGCTGCACGACGCCGACCACTACAGCTCGGGCGGCTCGCACCGGCGCACGGCGGCGGCGGTTCCGCTCATCCTCGATGCCGCCGCGGCACGCGGCCTCGCGACCGAGCGTCTCTAGTCTCTAGGCCTCGGATTCCCTCTCGACCCCGCGCCGGGAGCGTACGAGGCGTAGCGAGGCCGCAGCCAGCGCGATGCCGAACCCGGCCCCGGCCAGACCGAGCAGCACCGTCACGACGTCGGGTCGGGTGAGATCGAAGAGGTCTCGCGTGTAGGGAACCAAGGTGGCGACGAGGAACGCGCCCGCCACCGCCCAGCAGATCGTGATGATCGCCCCTCGCCGCATCGGGTCGAGCTTCATGCGCAGCCCGAGGTACAGGCTCACGCCCACGAGGATCGTCACCGCGACGGTGCGCGCGTCGTCCCAGGCCATCCCGACGCGATGCACGGCGACGAGGTAGGAGGCGAGCGCCCCGAGCACGCCCATGAACAGGCCGGTCGGGAGCGCGAAGCGAGCGGCGACCGCGATCGCCTCCGCCGGGCGGCGCGCCGGACGCGACGCAGGGAGGACCGTGGCGGGCACGAGCGCAGGCGCCGCCGTGACCGCAGGGCGGTGGCCGTTGCGGGCCGCGCCGGCCCGGTACCAGTCGATGTAGCGGCGCATGCCCTCCTCGAACGGCGTGCGCGCCTCCCACCCGAGCTCGCGCGACGCGCGTTTACCGCACACCACCACGCCGCCGAAGTCGGCGGTGCGGGCCTCGGTGTGGACGACGTCGACGTCGCCGACCAAATCGCGCACGGTGTGGGCGATCTCGCGGATCGAGACGTCGCGGTCCGAGACCAGGTTGTAGACGCGGTTGCGCGCGACCGGACGCAGCGCGACGGCGACGCCCTCGGCCAGGTCCTCCACGTACACGAAGCGGCGCGACTGGGTGCCCTCGCCGGCGATCGTCAGCGGCTCGCCCGCGAGCGCCTTGCGCACGAACGCGGGGACCACCGCGGCCGGTCGGGCGCGCGGGCCGTACGGGATCCCAAAGCGCAGGATGGTGAAGTCGAGGTCGTAGAGCTCCGAGTAGCTCTTGCAATACATCTCGCCCGCGAGCTTGGTGGCCGTGTACAGGTGGCTCGGCAGGCCGACCGTCGTGTCCTCGTCGACTTCGGCGCCGCAGCCGTCCGAGTAGATCCAGATCGTCGAGGCGTAGACCACGCGGTCGACCCCGGCCTGGCGGGCGGCCTCGAGCACGTTGAGCGTGCCGCGTGAGTTCAGCGCCTCGGCCTCGACGGGCTCGTCGGCGACGATGCCGACGTCGGCCGATGCCGCGAGGTGGGCGACCGCGTCGCAGTCGCGCATCGCGTCGCGCAGGTCGTCGACGTCCAGGAGGTCGCCGATGTACGTGTCGACCTCACCGGACGCGTGGTACGGCGACCGGCGCAGGTCGAATATCCGCGGCTCATGGCCGGCGGCGCGCAGCTTGTCGACAACGTGGGACCCGATGAAACCGGCTCCACCGGTGACGAGCACCCTCACAGGGACGTGACCTCCTCGGGAGGACTGTAATAGAGCGGGACGCACCAGTGGTGCTCCGCCACCCAGTCGCTGTTCGGCAGTTCGGAGTGGTGGCCCATGAGGCGGTGACACGGCTGGTCGTAGACCTTCCCAGTCGACCGCTCGATCGGGTCGAACACGATGTACTTGTACAGACCTGACGTCATCCCTGCAGGAAGTTCGAGCCGGGCGGGGTGCAACGGGTCCAGACGATCGCGCGCGATCGCGTTCTTCCGGGCGACGATTTCGGGCATGCGCTCGGTCTGGACGAGGCCCAGCGCGGCGGTGAACTCGCTCATGCGGAAGTTGAGGCCCTCCACGTCGTAGTCGGGCTTTCCGTAGTTGCGGAAGCCGCGGGCGAAGTCGAGGAGCGCATCATTACCGGAGACCAGGACGCCACCCTCGCCGGTGGAGACCGTCTTGGTGGCGTAGAAGGAATAGACCCCGGCGTCGCCGTAGGCGCCGGGCCTCTGCCCATTCCAGTCGGCGCCGTGGGCGTGGGCGCAGTCCTCGAGCAGGAAGATGCCGTGATCGCGGCAGAACGCGGCGATCCGCTCGGAGTCGAAGGCGATGTGGCCGCCGATGTGGACGAGGATGGCCGCCCGCGGCCGGTGCTCGAGCGCCTTGCGCTCGAAGTCCTCGAACGACATGCACAGGTCGGTGCGGTTGCAGTCGACGAACTCCACCGACGCGCCCGCCTTGATGGCGGCGAGCGGTGTGGCCATGAACGTGTTGGAGGGGCAGAGGACGGTCTCGCCGCGCACGCCGGCGAACTCGAGCGCCGCCAGCGCGCCGCCGGCCCAGCCCGAGAAGGCGACCGTGCCCAGCCCGTTCCAGGCGCCCCAGGCCCCCTCGAACCGGCGCGTCATGTCGCCCTCGGTCCACTGCTGGGAGGCGATCACCTCGTCCCAGAGCTCGTGCAGGCGCGGGCGGTCGCGCTCGTCGAAACCGATCCTGAACGTTGAAAACGGCGCCCGCGGCGCCGTGCCCATGTGCGAAGTCGGTGTCAAGGCGCGCGCCAGCCTAGCAACGGCAGGGTGGGAAATTGGGTGGGACGGGCCTACCGCACGGGCCGCCCGGCGGGGGTGCGTGCCGGGCGTCGCCGGGTTCCGCGACGGGCGTAGGTGCGCCGCGTGGCCGGCGATCCGTGGTCGCGGAGCCTGGTCGGCCAAGGGCGCGCGTCGGGGAGCGGGAGCTCGAAGCGCGGACCGCCGGGCGAGGGCGGGTCGCTGGAGGGGCCGGTCCCACCGCCCCCGCCCGGGCCGCCGGTGTCGTCGCCGTCGTCGCGCAGGCGGAAGAACCACAGCAGCCAGACGACCAGCAGCGCCACGTCGACGACGCGAACACCGACCATCACAACCCACCCTTGGGTGGTCACCACGTGATCGTAACCGGAGGATCGCGTGCGAGGCGCGGCGTTCGTGGGCGGCTGCCGTCGGCGGATTTGACCGGCAGCGATCAGGGGGTGGGGGTCGAGGCCCCGGATCCCAACCATTGCTGGATTGGTGTCGCAGGACGACCAAAATGCAGCACGGGTTTGGGATCGGTCCGGGCCCACTTCGCCGTCGCCGTTCCAACGCGGCCGGCGGCAGACCGCCCGAACGGCGCGCTCCGCCCGCCCCCTACGGCGTCGAAATGATCGTCGCCGTGTACGTCAACCGCGCCGTCCGGTACAGGCACGGGAACGGCGCCGTGCCCTTCAGCGTCTGCAGTGCGGTCTGGGCCTTGGTGTCGTCGCAGGCGTCCTCGGTGCGATCGGCGCGCCAGCCGTCCTTGCGGTCCTGGCCGACCGCCAGGGTCGGCGCCCACGTGGGGACGGTCAACGCGATCATGTCACCCTTGCGCACGATCAGCGTGCGGTTGAGCGGGAACTGCGCCGTCTGCCCCAGGTAGGGGGTGAGGTCCCACAGCTCGCCCTGGGCGGTGAGCTTGTACGTCTTCCGGTCCGACCCCAGGCGGAGCACCGAGATCCGGGCCTGCGGGGCGCCGCCCAGGTTGGTGTTGAAGAAGTTGATCTGGTTGTCGTCCGGCTTGGAGAGCTGCAGCGTGAAGGCGACCAAGCGCCCGTCGACGGGCGAGACCATCGGGCTCCTGGTGTCGCCGATCTTGGCCTGGAAGCCGGTGGTGCGGGAGACGGCCAGGCACGGCGAGCCCGGGCAGCTGGGCGCGGGCGGGTTGTCGGTCTTGCCGATGTCGGTTTGGGTGGCCGCAGCAGGCGCGGCGGCCGCAAGCGCGCCGATGATCGTGGCAATGGCAACGAGCTTTCTCTGCATTACGAGATGAACACCCCAGCAGGTGACCCGATTCGGCGGCTGGGCGCCGTTCCCTCCAACGCAAAGCGGCGCCCTCAGGGGCGCCGCGTTCGCGTCGGAAAGCGGTCCGACCTAGAGAAGCGTGACGTTGACGGCCTTGGGGCCCTTGTCGCCCTGCTCCTCCTCGTAGGTCACCCGGGTGCCCTCGGCGAGCGAGCGATACCCGTCGCCGTTGATGCCCGAGAAGTGGACGAACAGGTCACGGCCGCCCTCGGCGGGCGTGATGAAGCCGTAGCCCTTGTCGTCGCTGAACCACTTGACGGTGCCGATTGCCATCTGGCAAGAACCTCCACGGAACTCCGGTCTGCGTCTGCGGAGGCTGCTTGTGCAACGACCCGAACGCGACACGATCCAGCCGGCGCAAGCCGGCTCCTACAGCACGAAACGCTACCAACATGACGGCGCGATCAGCGGGTAGCCGGCGCCGGCCGCTCAGCCGCGAAGCTTGTCCGCCGTGCGCTTGATCGCGTCCATGTCGCCCTGCTCCGGGACCCACGGCAGCTTCAGCGGATCGTCGTCGTAGCGCGGGATCACGTGGACGTGGAAGTGGAAGACCGTCTGCCAGGCGGCGCGACCGCACGAGTTGAGCAGGTTCACGCCGTCGGCGCCGAGGCGGTCCTTGACGCGGCGGGCCATCGCCCGCGCCGTGTGCATGGTCGCGTCGAGGTCGCCATCGTCGATTACAAGGACGTCCTCGTAGTGCGCCCGCGGGATCACCAGCAGGTGGCCGTCGGTCGCCGGCGAGATGTCCATGAACGCGACCGTCCGCTCGTCTTCGGCCACGGTCGTCGCGGGCGCCTCGCCCGCCGCGATGGCGCAGAAAATGCAGTCGTCGCTCACGGCCCGGCAGCGTATCCAAACACGGTCGCCCGGCTGACCGCCTGCGGCGGCCGCCGGCTCGACCGCTCTATTCTGCCGCACCCATGACCGATGCGCTGGCGCCCACCACCGACGTGCTGCGCGAGGTCGTCGAGGCCCTGGCGCCCCTGCGGCGCAACCCCGGCTCCGAGGGCGAGCGCGAGGCGGCGGAGTGGATCGCCCGCCGGCTGGGCGAGGCCGGCGCCGACGCCCGGATCGAGGCCGAGGAGGTCGGGAGCACGTTCTACCTGCCCATCGGCGTCCACAGCGCGCTCGGCGCGGCCGCCGGCGTGGCCTCGCTGCTGGGGGCGCGCCGGCTCGGCGCCCTGGCCGGCGCAACGGTCGCCGCCGGGCTGTGGGAGGACCTCACGGGCGGAAGCCGGCGCCCGCTGCGGCGGCTGCTGCCCAAGGCGACCGTACGCAATGTCGTGGCCGAGGCCGGCGATCGCGACGCGGCCCGCACGCTCGTGCTCGTCGCCCACCACGACGCGGCGCGTACCTCGTTCATCTTCGACGAGACGCTGCCGCGCGCGTTGATCGACCACCTGCCGGTGGTCGTCGACCGCCTGGACCGCTGGCCGCCGCTGATGGGCCTCGTCTTCCTCGGCCCGGCCCTCGTCGCCGCCGGCAGCCTGGCCGGCCGGCGCGGCATGGTGGCCATGGGGACGGCGATGTCCGCGGCCAGCGCCGCGGTGATGGCCGACATGGGGACGAACGAGGTCGTGCCCGGCGCCAACGACAACCTCAGCGCGGTTGCCGTCCTCGTCCGCATCGCCGAGGCGCTCCGAGACGAGCCGGTCAAGAACGTGCGCGTGCTCCTGGTCTCCACCGGCGCCGAGGAAGCCAACCAGGAGGGCATGCTGGCCTTCGCGCGCCGGCACTTCGCCGAGCTGCCGAAGGAGACCACGACCTTCCTCGCGCTCGAGATGCTCGGCTCGGGCGAGCTCGTGGTCGTCGAGGGCGAGGGCTTTTTGCGCATGTACGACTACCCGGAGCCCTTCCGCGACGAGCTTGCCGCCGCCGGCGCCGACGCAGGCGTCCACGTGCGCCGGGGCCTGCGCACGACCTACGCCTCCGACGCGCTCATCCCCCGCCGGGCGGGGTATCAGTGCGGCATGCTCTGCTCGGTCAACGAGTA
Organism: Solirubrobacteraceae bacterium; assembly: GCA_045805605.1. Lineage (GTDB taxonomy): Bacteria > Actinomycetota > Thermoleophilia > Solirubrobacterales > Solirubrobacteraceae > DATBDE01. Next base: position 7,123 of record JBJMKX010000148.1, on the reverse strand, counting down.
CCTGCTCCCGCGCGAGTACCACAAGCCGACCGACACGCCGGATCGCCTCGACTGGGATTGCGTGGCTGACGGCGCGCGCCTCGTCGAGGCGCTCGTCCGGCGCTTCGGGTGACCGGCCGCGCCGTCTGGGTCCTGCTCGCGCTCGCGCTGGCCGGCCGCCTCGCCGTCGTCGCGGCGACCCCGGACTACCGGCCGCTCCACGACGACCACGACTACGACCGGCTCGCGTGCTCGATGGTGCAGGGCAACGGCTACGCGGCCTACGGTCCGTGGCCGAAGAAGCGGAGCTGCGGTACCCCGGCGCACGATCCGCGGCCGACCGCCTTCCGCGCGCCGCTGTGGGCGGCGACGCTGGCCGGCGTGTATGCCGTCACCGAGCCGTTCACGTCGCACCGCTGGACGGCGGGGCGGATCGCCAACGCGCTGCTGGGAACGCTCGCCGTCGCGCTCATGGGCTTCGTCGCCGGCCGCGTATGGGGGCGCCGCGTCGGCGTGCTCGCGCTCGCACTGGGCGCCACCTGCGTGCCGCTGATCGCGATCGGCGGCTCGCTGCTGACCGAGACGCTGTTCACGGTCTGGGTGCTGGCAGCGATCGCGGCCACCGTCGTGGCGGTGGGCTCGCCCCAGCGGGTGCGCTGGGCGCTGCTGGTCGGCGTGCTGGTGGGTGCGGCGGCGCTGACGCGCACGAACGGGCTCGTGCTCGTGCCGGCGCTGGGCCTCGCGCTGTGGGGACCGTCGCCACGCAAGGCGTGGCGGGCGCTTGCGCCGGTGGCGGTCATGGTGGCGGTGGCGACGGTGACGATCGTGCCGTGGACGGTGCGCAACGCACAGGTCCTCGACGGCTTCGTCCCCGTCTCGACCGAGACCGGCAGCGCGTTGATCGGCACCTACAACGCCACCGTCCAGAGCGCCCCCAACCACCCGAGGACTTGGCACTGGCCGAGGCTGGTCCCCGAGCTCCGGCCGCTGCTACGCAACCGGATGCCCGAGCCCGCCCGACAGCGCCAGCTCGTCGACGCCGCCTTCGACTACATCGGCGATCACCCGACCGCCCCGTTGGCGACCGTGGCAACCAACGCCGCGCGCTTCTTCGGTCTCGGCGGCCCGGCGTGGTGGCGCTACTCGGCCCGGACGGCCGACGTGCCCGAGACCGCCGCAGACCTCTCGATGGCCTGGATCGCGCTGGCCGCGCCGTTCGTGTTGATCGGCATCGCGGCGGCGGTGCGCCGCGGGCCCGCGTGGCTGTGGCTGGTGCCGGTGCTGCTCCTGCTCTCGGCGACGGTGGTCGTCGGCGAGATCCGCTTCCGGGCTCCGATCGATCCGTTCCTCGTCCTGCTCGCAGCACTTGGCGCCGACGCCGTGCTTACTTGGCTCCGGCGGCCTGCAGGTGCCACTTCCCGCCCTCCTTCACCAGCGCCTGCGTCTGGTCGGGGACTCCCGAACCCTTCGGGAAGCTGATCGTGGCGGTGGCCTTGTCGTCCTTGACCTTGATGTTCTTGATCGTCGTGTCCTTGAACGCCGCGAGCTGCTTCCTGTTCAGGAGGGCAAGGCCCGACTTCAGCGTCTGCTCGCACGACTTGCCACCGATGGTCTTCTTCGCCGCGTCGGAGAGCAGGTCGCACGCCTTGCCCGCGTCCTTGTCGCCGACCGCGTTGTTGTAGTCCTGTAGCGAGGACTTGACGTCGTCGGAGTCGGACCCACCGCAGGCCGTGAGACCGAGCGCCAGCGCGGCGGCCGCGGCGAGCGGAAGCGCCTTGGTCACGAGCATCGCGCGAGTCTACGCGCAAACTCGAGCGCCTCGTCGCGCGTGATCACGTCGCCCGCGAACTGCGCCTCGGCGAGCTGAGACAGCAGCCGACCGACCTCCGGACCGGCGTCGATGCCGAGCTCGGCGACGAGGTCGTCGCCACGCAGGAGCGGACGCGGACGTTCGGTCCGCCAGCGCAGCGCCTCGGCGAGCAGCTCACGCGCGAGGACGATGTGGCGGGTGATGGCCTCCTCGGCCTTGCGCCCGCGCGTGGCGAGGCGGTCCGCCACCGAGAGGATGGTCACATCGGCGGCCACCGGGTCGCAGGCCATCAGGTAGCCGTAGATGGCACGGCGGTCCAACGGCACGTGGTGCACGAGGAAGCCGAGCCGCAGGTGGTTGCGTGTCAGCGCCGCGACGTGCGCGCGCAGCCGCACGGAGGCGCGCAGCCGACCGAGCACGGCCCGGGCCAGCTCCGCCCCCTCGCGGTCGTGACCGATGAAGGTCACGCGGCCCTCTGCGGTAACCGCGCGCGTGGCGGGCTTGGCGGCGTCGTGCAGCAGGGCGCCGAAGCGCAGGGCGCGGGCGCGGTCGAGCTCGTCGGCCAGCGGCTCGGAGAGCAGGCGCGCGACGTCCTCCGCCAACGGGCCGAACGCCGGCTCGGGGTCGCGCTCGATCGCGATCGCCTGCTCGAGCACGGCCAGCGTGTGCTCGTAGACGTCCAGGTGGTGGTAGGCGCTCTGCTGCACGCCGCGGAGGGCGTCGAGCTCAGGGAGCACGACGCCAGTGGCGCCGATCCGGTCCATCTCGTGCAGGCCGCGCAGCGCGCTGCGCGCCCCGACGATCCGCTTGAGCTCGGCGAAGACACGCTCGGGGGCGACGCGCCCGAGGGCCTGCGCATGGGCGGCCGCGGCCGCGCGCGTCTCCGGGTCAGGCTCGAGGTGGAGCTCGCAGGCGAGGCGCGCCGCACGCAAGACACGCAGCGGGTCGGCGGCAAACGCCTGCGCGCCGACCATGCGCAGGCGGCCGGCGGCGAGGTCCTCCCGGCCCCCGAACGGGTCGATTGGCTCGCCGCCATCAAGCGGCTCCGCGATGGCATTGACCGTGAAGTCGCGCGCCGCCAGGTCCTCCTCGATGCTCGGGCCGTTGACGGGCAGGAGGTCGACCTGCCAGGCATGGTCGTGCGCGACGACCCGCCACACGCCGAACGCGTCCGATAGTGGGAACGCCGCCGCGCGGGCGAGGCGACCGAGCGCGCGCGCCGCCTCCTTGACCGGACCGTCCACGACGACGTCGAGGTCGTCGGTCGGCCGGCCGAGAAGCCGGTCGCGCAGCGCGCCGCCGACGAGCCAGGCGGGCATGCCGCCGAGCGCCTCCCGAGCGAGCGCGAGTGGGTCCCGATCAGTCATCGCGGTGATACTCGCGCTCCACGCGCGCGGTCAGCCCGCAGGTGACCTCGTAGTTGATGGTGTCGAGGCGGCGGGCCCACTCCTCCGCCGTCACGCCGTCGCCGATCAGGACCGCCTCGTCGTAGGGACGCACGTAGGTGTCGGGACCGAGCTCAACCGTGATGTTGTCCATGCTGACCGTGCCGGCGAGCGGGTACCGGCGGCCGCGGATGAGGACGTCGGCGTTGTTGGTCAGCGCGCGCCGCACGCCGTCGCCGTAGCCGATCGGGATCGTGGCCAGGTGGGTGGGCTCACCGGCGGTCCATCGCCGCCCGTAGCCCGCGCTCTGCCCCGGCGCCGCCGGCTTGACCGCCGCCACGTAGGACCGCAGCGTCAGAGCAGGCTCGAGTCCCTGATCGCCGTGGTCGCGCTGGAACGGGTCGAGACCGTATATGGCCACGCCGCAGCGCACGAGGTCGAAGTGGCTGCGCGGCTCGCGCAGCGTGGCGGCGGAGTTGGCAGCGTGGGCGACGATCGAAGGGTGCCGCTCCTTCACCTCTTCCGCGAACGGCGCGAAAGCGGCGAGCTGCTCGCCCAGGAATGCGTCGCCCACCTCGTCGGCGGTGGCGAAGTGGGTCATGACGCCCCCGAGCTCCAGCCCCTTGGCCTCCTCGATCGCGGCGACCGCGCGCCGGGCCTGGTCGATGTCGCGGGTGCCCAGCCGGCCCATGCCGGTATCGAGCTTGACGTGCACGCGGAGCCGCCGGCCGGCCAGAACGGCGACAAAGCGCTCATCCCAGGTGACGACGTCGGCGTGAGCTGCGGCGGCGACGTCGACCTCGGCCGGCGTGAGCGCGCCCATGACCAGCAGCGGCGCGGCGATGCCGACGGCGCGCAGGTGCGCCGCCTCGCTCGCGGCGGCGACCGCGATCCAGGTCGCACCCCCGGCCAGGGCAGCCTCGGCGCAGGGGGCGGCGCCGTGGCCGTACCCGTCCGCCTTGACCACCGCGCACAGCTCAGCGCCGCCGGTCAGCGCGTCGCGCAGCCGCACGCAGTTGCGCTGCACGGCCGCGAGGTTGACGCGCGCGACGGCGCGCTTCACTCCCGCAGCCACCACGCCACCTCGAACCCCCGGACTGCGGGGTGCTCGACGATCCGCAGCGCCCCGCCGCTGAGCGCCGGAAACCGCGTCCGGTCCTCGCGTAGCGCCTCGAGCTTGCGAGCCACCGCTTCGTCGTCGAGGCGGCGGACGTCGGTCGCGGGCATCAGGGCAGAGCGGTCGAGCCGCCGGCCGGGACCGGCGGCCGGACGGGCGACCGTGTTTGCCGGCGCGCTTCGGGCAGCGCCTCGATCACGTCGCGCGCGATGACCACGTCGGCCCCCAGCCGCTCGGCGGCGACCCGCCCCGCGGTGGCGTGCAGCCAGGTGCCCGCGCAGGCGGCGTGGAACGGGTGCAGCCGCTTGGCCAGCAGGGCGCCGATCACACCCGAGAGCACGTCGCCGGTGCCCGCCGTCGCGAGCGCCGCCGAGCCGCCGCGGCTGACGCCCACCGGCCCCTCGGGCGTCGCGACGATGGTGTCGTCGCCCTTGAGCAGCACGACCGCCTGGCAGCGGCCGGCCGCCTCGCGGGCATGAGCCAGCCGCCGCGCGCCCACCGCGGCCGAGTCGATCTCGAGCAGCCGGGCGAGCTCCCCCGCGTGCGGCGTGAGCACGGTCGGGGCGTCGCGCGAGGCCAAGTCCTCGAGCCGCCCCGCATGCGCGTTGAGCCCGTCGGCGTCGAGCAGAAGGGGCAGCCGCACTCGGGCGGCGATCTCCCGCGCAAACTCGAGGCTCGCGTCGGCCCGGCCCAGCCCCGGGCCGAGGACCATGGCGTCCGCGCGCTCGGCCCGCTCGAGCGCGGCATCGATCGCATCGGCGCCGAGCGCCCCGTCCTCATCGGGCAGGGGCACGCTCATCGCTTCGAGCAGGCGCAGCTCGAACACGTAGTTCAGCGAGCGCGGTACGCACGCGGTCACGTAGCCCGCGCCGGCGCGCTGGGCCGATTCGGAGGCCATCGACGGCGCGCCGGTCAGGCCGAGCGAGCCTCCAACCACGAGCACGGCGCCCTCTGAGAACTTCGTCGAGCCCGCGATGCGCTGGGGCACGCCCCTGAGCGCGCGCGGCGAGATGAGCCCGACGTCGGCCTCCTCGGGCGCGCCGGCCGGGATCCCGATCTCGATCACCCTCACGCCCCCCGCGTGCTCCTTGCCCGGTGCGATCCACAGGCCCGGCTTGGCTCGGTGAAAGGTCGCCGTCGCGCGCGCGTGGACCGCGGCGCCGTGGACCTCGCCCGTCGACGCGTCGACGCCACTGGGCACGTCGGCGGCGACCACGGCGAGCTCGTCGCGCGCCTCCAGCGCCTCGATCGCCCCCTTGATGGGGTCGCGCGGCTCGCCGCTGAAGCCTGTGCCCAGCAGCGCGTCGACCGCTCCTGCCGCGCCGTGCAGCGCCTCGGGGGTGAACGGGCGCGGCGGGTCGCCCGGGAGCCGCTCTAGGTTGGCCTGCGGGTCGCCCCGCAGCTCGTCGATGGCGCCGACGGCCAGCACGTCGACCTCGCGGCCGGCCTCGCGCAGCAGCCGCGCGGCCACGAGCCCGTCGCCGCCGTTGTTGCCCTTGCCGACCACCACCGCGATCCGCCCGTCGGGGACGACTTCCTCGACCAGCCGCGTCAGCCCGGTCCCGGCCCGCTCCATGAGGTCGAGCGAGGGAACGCCCTGCTCCTCGATCGCCCATTCGTCGGCAGCCCGCTGGCGTGATGCGTCCGGCAGCGGGTCGAGCCAGTCCGGAAGGGGACTCAAGCGACCATCGCGACCGCGCCGGCGGTCAGGTCGGTGTGGGTCAACGAGATGCGCACCTCACCTGCCGCCGCTCGCGCCGTGTCACCGTGCAGCCGGATCTGCGGCGCGCCGCCCTCCCCCACCACCTCGATCTCCTGCCAGCGCAGGACCCGCAGCGCGAGCGCCTTGGCCACCGCCTCCTTGGCGCAAAAGCGGGCGGCGAGGTGCCGGCCTGGGCGCGCCCGCCGGTTCGCGTAGGCCAGCTCGGAGGCGGTGAACAGCCGCTCGGCCAGGCGGGGGCGCCGCGCGATCGCCTGCTCGAGGCGCTCGATCTCCAGGAGATCGATGCCGACCCCGCCGGTCACTCGACCGTGACCGTCTTGGCCAGGTTGCGCGGCTGGTCGACGTTGAGGCCGCGCCGGCGCGCGATCCCGTAGGCGAGCAGCTGCAGCGGGATCACCGCGAGCAGCGGCTGGAGCATCCAGTCGATGTCGGGCACCCGCAGCACCGACTCCGCGTGCTCGCCGATCTCCGTGTCGCCCTCGGTCGCGACGGCGACGACGTGGGCTCCGCGGGCCCGCACCTCCTGCATGTTCGAGACCACCTTCTCGAGCACCGGCGAACGGGTGGCGACCACGATCACCGGCGTCTGCTCGTCGAGCAGGGCGATCGGGCCGTGCTTCATCTCCCCGGCGGCGTACGCGTCGGTGGCGATGTAGGAGATCTCCTTGAGCTTCAGCGCCCCCTCGAGCGCGACCGCCAAGCCGACGTGCCGCCCGAGATAGAGGAAGAACTCGCTCTTGTGGACGGCCTCCGCCACGCGGTCGACCGCGTCGAGCGAGCCCTCGGTGATCTCGGTGATGGCATGCGGGAGATGCTTGAAGTCGGCGATCAGCTCGCGGCGGCGATCGTCGGGCAACGTCCCCCGAAGCTCCGAGAGCCGTAGCGCGAGCAGGTTGATCGCGGCCACTTGGGCGACGAACGTCTTCGTCGCCGCGACGCTCACCTCGAGGCCCGCGCGGGTGAGGATGTAGGCGTCGGCCGTCCGCGTCGCCTGCGAGCCCATGATGTTGGTCACGGCGAGCACGGTGGCGCCCCGCTCGCGAGCGAGCCGCATCGCGGCGAGCGTGTCCGCCGTCTCACCCGACTGCGTGATGCCGATCACGAGGTCG
>JBJMKX010000147.1:0-17458 GCA_045805605.1 Solirubrobacteraceae bacterium | reverse complement strand
AAGGTCAAGGGCCTCGACCCCTGCGGTTCGCTCGAGGAGAACGCCCGCCGCATCGTGCGCGTGCGCCTCGAGGAGGTGCTCGCGCTGGGCGAGAAGGCGCTCGACCCGTCCGACGAGAAGGCCCTCCACGACACCCGCATCGCCGCCAAGCGGTTGCGTTACGTGCTCGAGATGCACGTGCCGGTGTTCGGCGAGCCGGCAGGTGCCGCCGCGAAGGAGGCGCGCAGGCTCCAGGACCTGCTCGGCGAGATCCACGACTGCGACGAGCTGCTTCCGCGCGTGCAGGCGGTCCAGCGCGAGCTGCGCGACGGCGACGTCGATGGCCTGCTCGACCTCGGCGCCGACGCCGACGACCTCGACCCCGCCCTCGGCGCCAAGGTTCGCCACGCCGACGCCTACGGCGGCCTCGAGGTGCTGGCGGTGTGGCTCGAGGCCCGACGCACGCTGCTGTTCGAGCGCTTCCTCGACCGCTGGAAGACCCTGCAACGCCAAGCGTTCCGCGAGCGCCTGGAGCGCGCGCTGGACGATCGCGTGTCGGTGACCGAGTCGTTGCCGCCCTCCGCCGACGGGCAGGTACAGTCGAGGGTGACCGCATGACGAGCGTCAGGCCCGATCCCGACCCCGTCGAGCAGGTCGAACCGGCGCCCGCCATCGACCTCCGCGACTCCTCGCTCTTCTTCAACCGCGAGCTGTCGTGGTTGGACTTCAACGACCGCGTCCTCCAGCTCGCCGAGGACCCCGAGGTCCCGCTCCTGGAACGGATCAAGTTCGCCGCCATCTACACCTCGAACCTGGACGAGTTCTTCATGGTGCGGGTGGCCGGCCTGCACGACCAGCTCGACGCCGGCATCGACGCGCGCGGCCCCGACGGCCTGTCGGCGGGCGAGGTGATCGACCGCATCAAGCCGCGCGTCAGCGCCCTGCGTCAGCGCCTGACTCGCTGCCTCGAGGACGGCCTCGTGCCCGGGCTGGCGGGTCACGGCATCCGCATCGCCGCCATCGACGACGTGACCGTGCACGAGCGGCGCGAGCTCGACGCTCGCTTCCGCCGCCAGATCTTCCCGGTGCTGACGCCGCTGGCGGTGGGCCTCGGGCGGCCGTTCCCGTACATCTCCAATCTCTCCCTGTCGCTGGCCGTGCTCGTGCGCGACCCGGTCTCCCGGCACGAGACCTTCGCGCGCGTAAAGGTGCCGAAGGAGATGCTTCCGCGCTTCGTGCCGGTCGGCGAGGGGCTGACCTTCGTGCCGATGGAGCAGGTGATCGCGGCCAACCTCGACGCGCTGTTCCCCGGGATGGAGATCCTCGACTACGACGTCTTCCGGGTCACACGCGACGCCGACTTCACTGTCTCCGACGAGGCCGACGACCTCCTGCAGGCGGTCGAGGACGAGCTGCGCCGCCGTCGGTTCGGGGAGATCGTGCGGGTCGAGATCGGCGCGAGCATGAAGCCAGGCCTTCGCGACCGCCTCGTCGAGGGACTGGGGGTGGAGGCGCACGAGACCTTCCACGTCGAGGGACTGCTCGACCTCACCGACCTCATGCAGATCGTCGACCTGCCGGGATTCAAGGAGCTGCGCGACCCCGCGTGGCAGCCGGTCACGCAGCCGCGGCTGCAAGGCGAGGACGGCCGCGTAGACGTGTTCGCGGCGATGCGCAGCGGCGACCTGCTCCTCCACCATCCCTACGATTCGTTCACGACCTCGGTCGAGCGCTTCGTCGCCCAGGCGGTCGCCGACCCCGACGTGCTGGCGATCAAGCAGACCGTGTACCGAACGTCGGACGACTCTCCGCTGGTGCCGGCGCTGATCCGGGCGTCGGAACGCGGCAAGCAGGCGGTGTGCCTGGTCGAGCTCAAGGCCCGCTTCGACGAGCGGGCCAACATCCAGTGGGCGAAGGCGCTCGAGGAGGCCGGTGTCCACGTCACCTACGGCATCCCGTCGCTGAAGACGCACGCCAAGGCGATTCTGATCGTGCGGCGCGAAGGCGACGGCGTGCGCCACTACGTCCACATCGGCACCGGCAACTACCACCCGAAGACGGCGCGGCTCTACACGGACTTCGGGCTCTTCACCACCGACGAGCAGATCGCGGCCGACGTCGCCGACCTGTTCAACTTCCTCACGGGGTACGCGCGTCCACGCGGTTACCGCAAGGTGCTGGTGGCGCCCAACCACCTGCGCGGCGGGATCGTCGAGGAGATCGAGGCGACGATCGCGCACCACCGCGCGCACGGCACCGGCCGCATCGCGATGAAGATGAACGCGCTCGTGGACGAGCGCTGCATCCAGGCGCTCTACCGTGCGTCGCAGGCCGGCGTGCCGGTCGACCTCAACATCCGCGGCATCTGCTGCCTGCGCCCCGGCGTCGAGGGTGCGTCCGAGAACGTACGGGTGGTGTCGGTCGTCGGGCGGTTCTTGGAGCACTCGCGGATCTTCGGCTTCCAGCGGGGCGACGAGTGGCGCGTGTACATCGGATCCGCCGACCTCATGCCGCGGAACCTCGACAAGCGCGTCGAGCTGGTCACGCCCGTCGAGGATCCCGGCCTGCTCGCCGACCTGCTCGACACGCTCGACCGCTGCCTGGCCGACGACGCCAATGCGTGGGAGCTGCGCCCGGACGGCGACTGGGAGCGCCGCGAACCCACGGGCGGCGAGTGCCACGACGTGCACCGCGAGCTGATGCTCGCCCATACGGCCCTGGCCGAAGAGGCCCAGGCCGCCGCCGCCCAGGCGTGAGCGCTTCAGCCGGAGGACGCGGGCCCCGCCCTTCCGGCGAGCCTGGACGGCGAGCGGGCGGGATGCCCGCGCGCCCGTCGCTGCGGGAGGCCGTGGACGCGGCGCGGGTCAAGGCGCCAACGCGCGGCAACCGCCGGCTCGAGGCCCTGCTCGACGCCGTCAACGACGACCTCGGCGTCAAGGCGCTGTGGCACGCCTCGGGCGTGAACGCGACCGAGCGCCTCGGCATGTCCGACCACTCGTGGGTGCACATCCAGGTGGTGGTCAACATCGCCCTGCGGCTGGCGCGCCTGCTGTTCCGCCGCGGCGTCGTGCCGAGCGTGGTCGCCGACCACGGCCTGACCGAGCGCGACGCCGAGGTGGTCGTCGCCGCCGGGGCGCTGTTCCACTGCGTCGGCATGGCCGTCCATCGTGAGGACCACGAGAGCTTCTCGCTCTTCCTCACCGCCGACCGTCTCCCGCGCCTGCTCGACGGCATCTACGAGGAGCCCGAGCGCACGGTGGTGGTGGCCGATGTGCTCCACGCCGTCATCTCGCACCGCAGGCGCGGCGAGCCGTTCACGGTGGAGGCCGGAATCGTTCAGGTCGCCGATGCGCTCGACATGGCCCGGGGCCGGTCGCGGGTGCCGTTCGAGACCCGGCGCCCGAACATCCATTCGCTGTCGGCCTACGCGATCGAGGAGGTGCGGATCGAGCCGGGCGAGGACAAGGCGGTCCGGGTCGAGATCGTCATGTCGAACTCGGCCGGCATCTTCCAGGTCGATGAGCTGCTCGCGACCAAGCTGCGCGGCTCGGGGCTCGAGAACCACGTCGAGGTTGTCGCCCGCATCGAGGCCGAGCACGAGGAGCGGCTCATCGAGGTCTTTCGGGTGTGAGCGCGGTCGCCCGTCCTCTCCTGGTCCAGTGCGCGCTGAACGGCGGCCGCACCCGCGACGAGCACCCGGCGGTGCCCACCACTGCCCCGGAGCTGGCTCGGTCGGCGGCCGACGCCGCGGCGGCCGGGGCCGCCTCGTTCCACCTCCATCCGCGCAGCGACGACGGGGCGGAGTCGCTTCGGCCCACCGACGTGGCCGCCTGCGTGCGCGCCGTGCGCGACGCCTGCCCCGGCGTGCCGGTGGGGACGACCACGAACGTGTGGGGCGTGGAGCACGGGCCCGAGCGGCTCGAGCTCGTGCGGTCGTGGGAGCACGCCGCCCTGCCGGACTTCTGCTCGGTGAACCTCTCCGAGCACGATGCCCTCGACCTGATGGCGCTGCTGCTCGAGCGCAACGTCGGCATCGAGGCCGGGGTGTGGAGTGCGCAGGACGCCGAGCGGCTGGTGAGCAGCGGGATGGCCGAGCGCTGCCTGCGCGTCCTCGTCGAGCCGGTCACCGAGGACGTCGACGAGGCGTTGCGGCGCGTGGGCGAGATCGAGGCGACGCTCGGCGAGCTCCCGGTCCCCCAGCTGCATCACGGCGACGGTCAGGCGACGTGGGCGCTCATCGAGGCGGCGGTGCCCGACGGTCGCGACGTCCGCATCGGCCTCGAGGACACGGTCAGGCTGCCGGACGGGCGGGCTCCGCGGGATAACGCCGAGCTCGTTGCCGCGGCGCTGGAGCTCGTCGCCGGATAGTCCCGGCGCGCAGCGGCCCCGGGATCAGGGTCGAGGCCCCGACCACCAGCGCGAAGCCGAGCACGCGAAAGACGATGGCGACGGGGCCAGACCCGAGCGTGTCGCCGAAGACGACGATGCCGGCGGCGATCGCGCACGCGTTGCCGACGATCGCGGTCACCGCGATCACCGGCACGGCAGGGCCGAGCTGCAGGGACCGCGCCGACGCGAAGAAGGCGACCACGCCGCCGGCGACGACCACGTACACGTACGGCCGTTCGAGCACCGGCATCGGACCACCATCGGCCTTGCCGCTGGCCGCCTTGAACGCGACGTGGGTCACCGTGAGCAGCAACCCCGTGGCGACGGCGAGCAGGACCCCGTGGCGCGCGCGCCACCCGAGAACGAGGGCGGCGAGACCGCCGCCGGCCAGCGCGGCCGAGAAGCCGATCATGGCCGCGGGGTCGTAGTCGGTGGTGCCCTGCCCCGACTCGACGTCCGCGGTCAGCGCGAGCCCGATCAGCCCGGCCGAGGCCAAGCCGACGCCGAGCCACTGCCGCGGGCCGACCTCGAGCCCGAAAAACCGCTCGGCCAGGACCGCCATGACGACGATCCCGGCTGCGAGCACCGCCTGGATGGCGGAGAGGGAGACGAGGGTCAGCGCGCTCGCGTGCAGGAGATAGGCGACGATGGCGAGCGCGAACCCGATCGTCCACCACTTCGACCGGAACAGGACGACGGCGCTGTGGACCAGGTGGCGGGGATCGACGTCCTCGACCGCCACCGCACCGCGATGGCGGAGCAGGAAGCCCACGTTCGTCGTCAGCGCGGACAGGCCGGCGAGGCCGATGCCCACCATCTCCTCCATTGGGAAGGCCTCCCACGATTGGCTGCGTCGGAAACGCCCGGTTTGCTACCAGTGGACCCCGCGCATCAGATGCGCGAGCGCGACGGCCTCGGTCGACGCCTTCTGGTCCGGCTGCTTCTCGCTCTCCTGAACACCGCGGGCGCGTGTCGAGTCGGGGAAGACCTTGTAGGCCATGTGGAGGATCTGGTCGACCGCCTTGGGCTGCAACGCGTAGGCGACCTCGCCGAAGGTCCCGAGGCGGGTGCCCATGTGCTTGGGCTTGGAGCGGATCGCCTCGCAGACCATGTCCGCCGCCTCGTCGGGCGTGATGGTCGGGAAGGAGTCGTAGATCTTCGTGGGGGCGATCATCGGCGTCTTGACCAGCGGCATGTGGATGGTGGTGAAGGTCACGCCGTCGCCGACGACCTCGGAGCCCACGCACTTGGTGAACGCGTCCAGCGCCGCCTTGGAGGCGACGTAGGCGCTGAAGCGCGGCGGGCTCGTCTGCACGCCGATCGAGGACACGTTGATGATGTGGCCGGTCCGGCGCTCGCGGAAATGCGGCATCAGCGCGATGATCATCCGGATCGCGCCGAAGTAGTTGAGCTGCATCGTCCGCTCGTAGTCGTGGAACCGGTCGTAGGAGTACTCGAGCGAGCGGCGGATCGAGCGCCCGGCGTTGTTGACGAGCATGTCGACGGCGGGGTGGTCGGACAGGATCTGCTCGACGACGCCGTCGATCGCCTCCATGTCCGAGAGGTCGCACGAGTAGACGTAGGCGGTGCCGCCCTCGGCCTCGATCTCGGCCTTGGTCTCCTCGAGCTTGTCGAGGCTGCGGGCGATGAGGATCGGGATGCCGCCCGCACGCGCGATCTTGTGGGCGGCGGCCTTCCCGATGCCGCTCGAGGCGCCGGTGATGACTACGAGCTTGCCGTTGACCGCGCCCTCGAAGCTGCGGTCGCGGAACAGGTCGGGGTCGAGGTTGCGCTCCCAGTAGTCCCACAGCCTTGTCGCGTAGCTGGACAGCGGCGGCAGCTCGATGCCGGAGCCCTCCAGTGCGCGCTCGGTGTCGCGCGTGTCGAACTGCGCGGTGAGGCCGATGAAATCGACGACCTCGTCGGGGATGCCGAAGTCCGACAGCACGGTCTCGCGCACGTCCTTGACCGCGGGCAGCTTCATCAGCATCGACAGCGTCCCCTTGGGCAGGGCCTGAATCAGGCGGCGGTCGATGCGCATGGCCAGGTGCGGCGCGTGCGCGGCCTTGGCGAACGCGTTGATGACCTCGCCGGAGCGCTGCCCTTTGGGGTCAGTCAGATGGAAGGCCTGTCCGTCGAGCCCGGGCGTGTGGGCGATGTGGTCCATCGCCGCGGCCACGTAGTCGACCGGCACGACGTTGGTCCAGCCCATCTCGGGCCCCACCAGCGGGAACCACTCGGGCAGGTAGTGGCGGGCCTTCTGGATCGCCTTGAAGAAGTAGTAGGGCCCGTCGATCTTGTCCATCTCGCCGGTCTTGGAGTTGCCGACGACGATGGCCGGGCGGTAGACGCGCCACGGGACGGTGGTCTGCGTGCGTGCGATCCGCTCGGACTCGAACTTCGTGCGGTGGTAGGCGCTGGGCAGCTTCTGCCCCTCGTCGAAGTAGTCCTCGCGGAACAGGCCCTTGTACAGGCCCGCGGCGGCGATCGACGAGGTGTGGTGGAAGATGCCCGCCTCGATCGCGTTGGCGAGCTCGACCGCGTGGCGCGTGCCGTCGACATTCGAGCGCACGTTCGTCTCGTCGTCAGCGGTCATGTCGTAGACCGCCGCGAGATGGAAGAAGTGGTCGACGTTGCCCTTCACGGCGGCCAGGTCCTCGTCGGATACCCCCATCCGCGGCTCGTTGAGGTCGCCGACCACCGGCTTGATGCGCTCGCGGACGGCGGTGCCGTTCTGCGCGGCGCGCTCGGTCGCCCAGCGGTCGACGAGCTTGTCGAGCTTGTCGACCGATCCGGCGCGGACGAGGACGTGAATGTCGCCCTCGCGGTCGAGCAGGCACTCGATCACGTGCCGCCCGATGAACCCTGTCCCCCCGGTCACGAAATACGCCATTGCCGAACCCTATCTCGTCACGCCCGCCTCCCCAGCCAGCGTGCGGCCGGCTGCCCGTCGCGCGCCCTCACACGCCTGCGCCTGCTCCTCCCCGGCCCTCGCCGGCGGCAAACCGGCTCGCGCCGCGCCGCGCGACCTCCAGCGTCGGCAGGGCGGATTCGGCCTCGAGCGCGATGCCGTCGGCCAGCCGCATGCCCAGTCCCTCGATCGCCGCGCGGCGGTCCGCGAGCATCGTCTCCTGCGGGAAATGGGCGAGCGCCTCGGCGTACTCCAGTGCGCGCTCGAGGTGGCGTCCCGGCTCGACGACCTCGGTGACCAGCCCGATCCCAAGCGCCTCCTGGGCATCGACGATCCGGCCGGTGAGGATCAGGTCGAGCGCGCGGCCCTGGCCGACGATGCGGGGCAGACGCTGCGTGCCGCCGTCGATCAGCGGCACGCCCCAGCGGCGTTCGGGGAAACCGAGCTGGGCGTCGCCGGTGGCGATGCGCAGGTCGCACCAGAGGGCAAGCTCCAGTCCGCCGGCCAGGCACCAGCCGGAGATCGCCGCGATGGCCGGCCGGTCGGGGGTCAGGCGGGTGAAGCCCAGCGGGCCGGCCGGGTCCTGCAGCCGGGGTCCGAAGGAGTCGAGCGCCTTGAGGTCGGCGCCGGCGCAGAACGCCGCCTCGCCCGCTCCCGTCAGCACCATCACACGCGCGTCGTCGTCTGCCATGAAGCGTTCGTAGGCCGCTTTGAGGGCCTCGGCGGTCGGGCCGTCGACGGCGTTTCGCCGCTGCGGGCGGTCGATGGTGAGGACGGCGGCGGCGCCGCGCCGCTCGTAGCGGATTGGGTCGGCCATGGGTAGGAACCCTATGTGGACTCGCTGCAGATCCGGGGTAGATGGATCCGAACACGTGGCCGAGGACTTCCATCACGAAGCGCTGCTCTATGCCGACGGGGGCGATTACCTCGAGGGGACGGTGCCGTTCCTCGAGGAGGGCCTTCGCAACGGCGAGCCGATGCTCGTCGCGGTCAGCGCGGAGCGAATCGTGGCGATCCGGCGCGAGCTCGGCCCCGATGGCGACCGCATCCGCTTCGAGGACATGGCCAAGCTGGGCGCCAATCCTGCGCGCATCATCCCCGCTTGGCGCGACTTCGTCGACGCGCGCGCGCCCGGGCAGCCGATCCGCGGGATCGGCGAGCCGATCTGGGCGGGGCGCAGCCCGGCCGAGCTGATCGAGTGCCAGCGCCACGAGGCCCTGCTCAACGTCGCGTTCGCGCGCACGTCCGCCTTCCGGCTCCTGTGCCCCTACGACACGGAGGCCCTCGACGAGGCGGTCATCGACGAGGCGCGCCGCAGCCATCCGTGCATCGTCCATGCCGGCACCGAGCACTCGAGCGAGGCGTTCCTGGGGCTGGCCGCGATCGAGACGCCGTTCGACGTGCCGCTGCCCGAGGTGCCGCCCGACGCGCTGGAGCGTCGGTTCGACCGCGAGGCGCTGCCGGCGCTGCGCGGCGAGGTGGCCGCTTTCGGCGCCGGCGCCGGCCTGTCGGCGGACGAGGCGTCGGATCTCGCCCTGGCGGCCAACGAGGTGGCCACCAACAGCGTCCGCTACGCCGGCGGGGGCGGTCTCGTGCGCCTGTGGCGGGTGGATCATGGCGTGGTGTGCGAGGTCAGCGACGACGGGCGGATCGAAACGGCACTCGCGGGCCGTATTCCGCCGCGCTCGGGCCAGATCGGAGGCTGGGGCTTGTGGCTGGCCAACCAGCTCTGCGACCTGGTGCAGGTCCGCACGTTCCCCGGCGGGAGCGTCGTGCGCGTCCACATGCACCGTCGCTGACGAATTCTCGACTTGTTCACACGCCGGGCGGCCGTGATGGACAGCCTGTGGACACACGAGATCCCTCCTCGTTGAACGCGACACCCCGGGACCGACCTCCGGGGTCGCGCCGTTTCGGCGGCTGTTCTGGGCCCGTGCCGGGGGCTACCAGCCACCGCGCCACTCGGCGCGGCCCTTGCGAGCCTTCTCGGCGCGCTTGCGGGCGTCCTTGCGCTTGTCCAGCCGCCACTGGATGAGGCTCAAGGTCAGTACGAGCAGCGGGAAGGCCGCGATGAGGATGAAGCCCGCGTCAGTGACGACCTTGTCGTCGGTCTCGCCGTACAGGCCCTGCCCGTGGTCCTCCGCGGCAAGGGCCATCGGTGCCAGCAAAGCCAGGCTGATCGCGGTCTGGATGGCGAGGAAGGCGAGGCGTCGCATCCGGGTTCAGATTACCGGGTAGGGTCGGCGGCCGATGCTCGTCCGGAGCCTGAGCGGCGTACTTGCCGCCGCCGCGCTTGCCCTCGCGGCCGCCCCGGCCCAGGCCGCGCCCGAGGTGTTCGCCCACCGTGGTGGTCCGTACATCCGCGGCAAGCCGGTCTTCCCCGAGAACACGCTGCCGGCGTTCGGGCTGGCGGCGCTCCAGGGCGACCCGCTGGAGTTCGACATCAAGCTCACCGCCGACCGCGTGCCGGTGGTCATCCACGACGCCACGCTTGACCGCACGACGAACTGCACCGGGCGCGTCGCCGACAAGACGCTCGCCCAGCTGCGCAAGTGCAAGGCCGACGTGCTCGGCGTGCCGGAGTCCGGCCTGCCGGTGCGGGTCGTCGCCGACCCGTCGGTGGGCGTCCCGACGCTCTCGCAGGTGACGTCCCTCGCGCGACGGACGAGCTCGCGGATCGTTCCCGAGATCAAGAACTACCCCGCCGACCCCGACTACGACCCGACCCCCGCCTTCGCCGCTGCGGCGGTCGACGGGGTGGCCCTCAGCGAAATCGCCGTCGACCGGATCATCTTCCAGTCGTTCACGACCGAGAACCTCGACGTGGTCAAGTCGCGGCTGCCGGGCGCCGAGACCTCGCTGCTGGCCCTGCAGAGCGGCAACGACGCGGCGATCCCCCTCGCGGTGGCGCGCGGCTACGAGTGGGTCTCGCCGCAGTGGCCCGTCGACTCCGGATACGTGGCCGCCGCCCACGCCGGCGGCCGCCGCGTCGTGCCGTTCACCATCGACACCACCCCGGCCATGGCACTGGCCGCCGCCGCGGGCGCCGACGCGCTGATCACCAACGACCCGACGCGCGCCCGCCGTACCGTCGCCGCCGGTTTCCCGCGCATGGACGCGCCGGTGGCGTCAGCCGCGTCGTCGAAAATGAGGGTGCGCGGACGCGAGGCGGCGGTCAAGGTGCGGTGCAACTCGATCCGGACGCAGACGTGCGTCGGCAACCTCGTGCTGGCCGTCGGCCACCGCGTGCTCGGTTCGGCCCAGTACGAGCTCACCGGCGGGCGGGCCGGGGCGGTCCGGGTGGGCGTGCGTTCCGGCGCGAAGGGGAAGGGCGCGGCGACCGTGTCGACGTACGACGAACGCGGCCGCCCGGGCAGGGCGCGCACGTCCATCACACTGAGCTGAGTGAGCGTCGTCATCGCATCCGACCTGGCCAAGGACGTGGCCGGGCAGCCGCTGCTGCGCGGCATCTCGTTCCGGCTGGGCCGGCGCGAGCGGATGACGCTGTCGGGGCGCAACGGCGCGGGCAAGACGACGCTGCTGCGCATGCTCGCCGGCGAGGCGTCGATCGACGGCGGCGAGCTGAGCTTCGCCAAGGGCACGCGGCTCGCGCTGCACGACCAGCGCCCGCCGCGCGAGCTGGGCGTGTCGCTGCGGGCGTACGTCCTCGCCGGGGCGGCCGAGCTGGTCCGGATCGAGCACGAGCTGGCGGCGCTGGAGGGGGCGATGGCCGGCGGCGCCCACGACGCGGCGACGCTCGACCGCTACGCGCGCGCCCAGACGCGGCTCGAGCACGCCGGCGGCTACGCGTGGCGCGACCGCGCGACCGCGACCGTCCGAGGCCTGGGCTTCGGCGAGCACGACTTCGACCGGCCGCTGCGCACCTTCTCCGGCGGCGAGCTCACGCGCGCCTCGCTGGCGCGGGCCCTGGTCGGCGATCCCGACCTGCTGCTGCTCGACGAGCCCACCAACCACCTCGACATCGAGTCGCTCGAGTGGCTCGAGAAGCGCCTGGCCGACGTCGACGCCGCCGTCGTGCTCGTTGCCCACGACCGCTGGTTCCTCGAGGCGGTCGGGACGTGCGTGCTCGAGCTCGAGGGCGGTCGCGGGCGCTTCTTCGCGGGACCGTGGCACGCGTGGCGGCAGGAGAAGGCGACTCGCCAGCTCGCGGCGGGCCGCGCCGCGGCGCGCGAGGCGGCCGAGCGGGAGCAACTCGAGCGCTTCGTGGCGCGGTTCCGCTACGGCACGCGGGCGCGCCAGGCCCAGTCGCGGCTCAAGCGGCTGGAGAAGCTGGGCGGCGGCAATGGGCGCGCCAAGGGCGACGCGCGCGCTCTGCGAGTCGCCTTCAAGCCGCCGCCGCGGTCGGGCCGCGTGGTCTTCGAAGTGGACAACGGCGCGCTGAAGGCGGGCGATCGCCAGCTGCTGGCGGGCATCGACCTCTGGCTCGAGCGGGGGGAGCACGTCTCGCTCGTCGGCCCCAACGGGTCGGGCAAGACGACGCTGGTCGAGACGCTCGTGGGCGAGCGCCCGCTCGCCGCGGGCAAGCTGCGGCGCGGGCACAACGTGGTGCTCGGCTACCTCTCCCAGCACGGCGACGAGCTCGACGCGATGCCGGGGGCCACGGTGCTCGAGGCGACCGTCAAGGCCACGGGGCTGACGCAGGGCCCGGCGCGGGCGCTGCTCGGCCGCTTCCTGTTCTCGGGCGAGGACGCCGACAAGCCGGTCGACGCGCTGAGCGGAGGCGAGCGCCGGCGCCTCTCGCTGGCGATCCTCGTCCAGTCAGGGGCCAACGTGCTCGTGCTCGACGAGCCCACCAACCACCTGGACCTCGAGAGCCGCGAGGCGCTCGAGGCGGCGCTGCGCGCCTTCGACGGCGCGGTGCTGCTCGTATCCCACGACCGAGCCTTGCTGGACGCGGTCGGAACGCGCACGGTGGCGATCCAGGACGGGACCCTGCGCTCCTACCAGGGCGGCTGGGCCGACTACGCCGCCACGCGGACACCGCCGCCCGCGCCTCCGAAGCCCAAGAAGGACAAGCCACGCCGCCCACCCGATCACGCCCAGCGCGAGGCGCGCCTGGAGCGCGACATCGAGGCGGCGGAGGCGGCCCTGGCGGCGGTCGAGGACGAGCTGGCCGATCCGGCGGCGTGGTCGGCTCCGGAGCGGGCGGCCGCGGCCGCGCGGCGGCATGAGGAGGCGCGGGCGGCGGTCGAGGCGCTGTACGCGGAGCTGGAGGCGCTCAGCTCGGGCGGGCGCTAGGGCCCGGCCCCCCTGGAAACAGCGGCGACGAAGGAGGGTGGGTCGGGGCCGCGCGGCTGAGGTGTTCGACCTTCCTCTGAATAGTTGAAAGGAAAGTCGAACACCCCCGGGGCGGGCGGGAGCTTGGGCGCGGCCGGCACTCAGCCCGAAAGCCAATCCCGCAGGTGCTCGTACACCTGCGGGTGGTTGACCAGGTGGAAGTGCGTCAGGCCTCCGAGGTGGCGGCCGTGGTCGACCTCGAACGGGATCGCGCGGCGGCGGCCTCGGCCCGAGGCGCTCGGCAGGCGGACCAAGAGGTCGCCGAGCGCGTGCCCGACCGGGTGGCGGTCCGACCCGGTCAGCGTCGCGCCGATGAAGTAGTAGGTCGCGTGGTCGACGAACGGCACCTCGGTGCAGCGGTCGGTCAGCAGCTCGTCGGCGTCGCAGTCGCACCAGTCGGCCTCCGCGCACGAGCCGAAGCGCAGGTCCTTGATCCCGACGCTGCGCCCGTTGACCACCTTCGCGATCGGGCGCGTCTCGGGCAGGCGGTTCAGCGTCCACCCGGCCACGTTGGCGGCCTTCTCCAGCGGCGCGCCCAGATGGGGCGAGCCGAGGCAGACGACGTGGCGCAGCTGCGCCACCCAGCCGTGGTCGTCGATCTCGCCCATGTGCGACGCGCTGCGCGCCACCAGGCCGCCCATCGAGTGCCCGACCAGCGCGAGCTCCTCGACGTCGACCGGCCAGTTCGCCACCAGGTCGTCGAGCAGCTGCGCCAGCGCGCGCCCGTTGTCGGAGACGTGGCAGCCGGTGTTGTAGCGGACGTAGACGGGCGTGTAGCCGAGGTCGTCGCGCAGCCGTGCCCCGTAGCTCGGGCGGCCGCCGAGCCACCACCACTGCTCGTCACCGGCGAGCCCGTGCACGAACACGGCGACGCGCGGCGTCGCCTCGGGGAAGGCGGCGGCCAGCGCATCGGCGGCGGGCTCCACGGCCTCGCCGCGCCTTCGGATCGCCATCGTCAGCGCCAGAGGATTGGACTGCTCCAGCAGCCGGTCGCCGATGGCGCCGTTGATCGCCGAGAGCGCCGCGGCGCCGCGCGGGGTGGTGTCGAGGGCCGGTGCGTCGGACCGCGCCCGTGCCGCCGCCAGCGCCGCCCCGCCGCGCGGCAATGTGGTCAAGCCGGCGCGCGTGGCGCGATACGCGCCGTCGGTCACGCGGTCGTGGACGAAGCGCACGGGAACGCCCAGCGGCCCCAGTGCGCGGAACACGCGCCCCGAGATCGCCTCGTGCATCCCGGCGACGAGCGAGCCAAAGCCCCCGATCGCCTCGCCGGCCAGAGCACCTGCGGCCTGCACCTCGGCGCGCTGCACTGCAAGCAACGTATCCCACCGCTCGGAGGGCGAGCAAGGCGGGGGCGCCGGCTAACGCCCGCGCCGCCGCGTGAGCACGATCCCTCGACGTGTACGTGCACAACCTGCGGGCGAAGTTGGAGGAGGCGCTCCCTCGGTGGAGCTTCATCCACACCCGTGTGGGCTTCGGCTACCGGCTGCCGGCGGAGCCTTCACACCCTTTTCACAACGAAACCACAAGTCGGTAACAGGCTGGCGGCCGCTGGCTGGAACGCTCGCCAAACACGGTCGCCCGCCGGGCCGCCTCCGGCGGCCGCCGGTGCGACCGCCCTACAGATGCAATCGAACAGGGAGAGTGTGTTGAGGTCACCGCGATTGGTCGCCTCGCTGGCCGCTCTGTGCGTGCTCGCGCTCGGCGTCGCCGCGTGCGGTTCCAGCAGCGACGACAACAAGGCCGACTCCGGGGCCGTCGCGCCCAGCGGCGCGCCAAAGGGCGGCACCATCAACGGCGCGGGCGCGACCTTCCCGGCCCCGGTCTACACCGAGTGGGCCGCGCGCTACAAGGACGCGACCGGCACGACGATCAACTACCAGGCCATCGGCTCGGGCGGCGGCGTTGCCCAGTTCACCGCCGGCACGGTCGACTTCGGCGCGACCGACGCGGCGATGGACGACGACGAGATCAAGGCGGCCGCGAAGAAGGGCGCCGCGGTCCACATCCCCACCGTGGCTGGCGCCGTCACCGTCTCGTACAACCTTCCCGGGGTCGCCAAGGGCCTCAAGCTCGACGGGCCGACGGTCGCCAACATCTTCCTCGGCAAGGTCACGAAGTGGAACGACCCGGCCATCGCGGGGCAGAACCAGGGCGTGGAGCTCCCGGACTCGGACATCACGGTCTGCCACCGCTCGGATGAGTCGGGCACGACGAAGCTCTTCACGACCTTCCTCGCCGCTTATTCGCCGCAGTGGAAGAAGGACGTCGGCGTCGACAAGACGGTCAAGTGGCCGACGGGCACCGGCGCCAAGGGCAACGATGGCGTCGCCGCGTGCGTCAAGCAGAACGAGGGCGCGGTCGGCTACGTCGAGCAGGCCTACGCGCTGGAGAACAACTTCACCTACGCCTCGGTGAAGAACAAGGCCGGCAAGTATGTCGCTCCGACGCTGGACTCCACCACCGCGGCGGTCCAGGGCCTCGAGGTCCCGCGCGACCTGCGCTTCGACGCGATCAATACGCCGTCGCCCAACGGCTATCCGATCGCCTCCTCGACGTTCATGGTCGTCTACCAGGACATGTGCAAGGCCGGCGTTGCCCAGGGCGAGGCCGAGCGGGTCAAGGGCTGGCTGGACTACGCCACCGGCGCTGGCCAGAAGGTCGCTCCGCAACTGTCCTACGCGCCCGAGCCGGCGCCGATCAACGCCGCGGCCAAGGCGAAGGTGAAGGCCCTGCAGTGCAACGGCAAGCCGCTGGGCGGCTAGGCCCGGATTGATGGCAGCCGGAACCGCACCCGCTGCCAGCGGCCGCTCGGTCTTCGAGCGGTCGCCGGTGGCCCGGCTGCCCGACCGCCTCCTGCGGTGGGGGCTCACCGGGCTCGCGGCGGGGATCCTCGCCCTCATCGCCTTCTTCTTCATCCGGCTGTACGTCGAGGCCAAGCCGGCGTTCGACCGCTTCGGCGTCATCGGCTTCGTCTTCGACAACAACTGGGACGTCTCGGCCAACCAGTACGGGGCGTGGGCCCTCGTCGTCGGGACGCTGATCACGTCGGCGATCGCGCTCCTCATCGGCGTGCCGATCGCGGTGGCGGCCGCGCTCTACATCGCCGAGCTGGCGCCACGCCGCCTGCGTGGCGTGCTCACCGTCCTGGTCGAGCTGCTCGCCGCTGTGCCGTCGGTGGTTTATGGCCTCTGGGGCGTCTTCTTCCTCATCCCCAAGCTGCGGGGCGCCGAGATCTGGGTCGGGCACACGCTGTCGTTTGTCCCGTTCATCGGGCTGCCCGACGACCAGAAGACGATCCCGGGCCCCAACTACTTCATCGCCGGGTTGATCCTGGCGATCATGATCCTGCCGCTCGTCTCCGCCATCTCCCGCGAGGTGATCGCCACGGTGCCGAAGGAGAACAAGGAGGCGGCGCTCGCCCTCGGGGCGACGCGGTGGGAGATGATCCGCATGACCGTGCTGCCCTACTCGCGCGCCGGCATCGCGGGCGCGTCGATGCTCGGGCTCGGCCGGGCGATCGGCGAGACGATCGCGGTGACGCTCGTCATCGGCAACGCGCCGGTGATCGGCGAGAACGTCTGGTCGCAGGGCTACACGCTGGCCGCGGTCATCGCCAACGAGTTCAACGAGGCCGCCTCGGTGCCGATCCACCGCGCCGCGCTGATCGCCGCGGGGCTCGTGCTCTTCGTCCTGACCCTCCTGGTCAACATCGTCGCCCGCTACTTCGTGGTGCGGGCCGAGCGCGGCGGCGCGCCCAAGGTCGCCGCGGGGATGTCGGGGGGATGAGCGCTCCGGCCCCGGCCCCGCGGCTGCTGCCGCCGGTCTCGCGCCGCCGGGTCGTGACCGACAAGGTCATGCGGGCGATCGTCCTGGCCTCGATCGTCGTCGCGCTGATCCCGCTCGTGCTGACGATCTACTACGTCGCCAAGCGCGGGATCTCGACGATCGACTGGGACTTCTTCACCACCGACCCGACGGGCCGGTCGTGCATCTCGGAGAACAAGGCCCTGTGCCCGCCGGCCGGGGGCGTGAAGTCGGCGATCGTGGGCACCATCACCATGGTTGCCCTGGCCACCGCCATCGCGGTGCCGATCGGCATCGGCGTCGCCCTGTACCTGGTCGAGTTCGGGAAGGCGACCTGGTTCGCGAAGTTCGTGCGCTACTTCGTCGACGTGCTCACCGGCGTGCCCTCGGTCGTGTTCGGCCTGTTCGTCTACATCGTGCTCGTGGTGACTCAGGTCGGCGGCGACAGCTTCGCCGGGTGGAAGGGGTCGGTGGCCCTGGCGCTGCTGATGCTGCCGATCGTGGCGAGATCGGCGGAGGTGGTGCTGAACCTCGTGCCGGAGTCGTTGCGCGAGGCGGCGCTGGCGCTCGGAGCGCCGCGCTGGCGCGTGGTCTTCCGCATCGTGCTTCCGACGGCCCTGCCCGGCCTGATCACCGGCTCGCTGCTCGCGGTGGCGCGCGCGGCGGGCGAGACGGCCCCGCTGCTGTTCACCGCGGCGGTGGCGTTCGGCTCGACCGCGAACCTCGGCGAGCGCATGAACTCGCTGCCCGTGCAGATCTTCAACGACATCCAGAACCCCCAGGCCCGCATCGTCGACCGCGCGTGGGCCTCGGCGCTGACCATCATCGTGCTGGTCCTGATCATCAGCCTGCTGGCACGCCTCATCTCGCGAAGGAGTCGTCTGGCATGAACCCACCCGAGGAAGAAACCGAGACCTTGACCACCCCCGAGCCCGAGCGCACCGCTCCCCGTCCGCTGCCGCAGGCGCGGGCCGCCCCCACACCGGCTCGGCCCCCAAAGGCCGAGGCGCACCTGGTGCGGGTGGAGAACCTCGATGCGTACTACGGCTCGGTCCACGCGGTCAAGGACGTGAGCCT
>JBJMKX010000146.1:0-10944 GCA_045805605.1 Solirubrobacteraceae bacterium | reverse complement strand
ACGCCGACATCCGCTACGAGGTGGCGGAGGGGATCGCCAAGCTCACCATCGACCGCCCCGAGGTGCGCAACGCGTTCCGCCCCGAGACGCTGATCGAGATCTCCGACGCGCTCGAGCGGGCGCGCGAGGACAGCGAGGTGGGCGTGATCGTGCTGACGGGCGAGGGGCCGGACGCGTTCTGCTCGGGGGGCGACCAGCGCGTCCGGGGGGACACGGGCTACGTGGCGGGCGGCGCGAGCGTCGGGCGCTTCCACGTCACCGACCTGCACGTGCAGATCCGGCGGCTGCCCAAGCCGGTCGTCGCGATGGTGGCGGGCTACGCGATCGGCGGCGGCCACGTGCTGCACCTCGTCTGCGACCTCACCATCGCCGCGGACAACGCGCGCTTCGGCCAGACGGGCCCGCGCGTGGGCTCGTTCGACGGTGGCTTCGGCGCGAGCCTGCTGTCGAGCCTCGTGGGGCCGAAGAAGGCGAAGGAGTTCTGGTTCCTCTGCCGCCAGTACGACGCGCAGCAGGCGCTCGAGATGGGCCTGGTCAACACCGTCGTGCCGCTCGACCGGCTCGAGGAGGAGACCGTGCAGTGGTGCCGCGAGATGCTGGCGCTGTCGCCGTTCGCGCTGCGCCTCCTCAAGGCGAGCTTCAACGCCACCGAGGACGGCCTGGCCGGTCTCCAGCAGCTCGCCCACGACACCAACCTCCTCTTCTACGGGACGGACGAGGCGCGCGAGGGCCGCGAGGCGTACAAGGCCAAGCGCAAGCCGGACTTCGGCAAGTTCCCGCGGCGGCCGTAGGCGGCTCGCGCTGAGGGGCTCCGCCCGCATCTGGCTCATGGCCGCACGGCCGCGGACGCTGCCCGCCGCCGTGGCCCCGGTGCTCGTCGGCACGGCGCTGGCCGCGGCCGACGACGTCTTCCACCCGCTGACCTTCGCCGCCACGCTGATCGGCGCGATCTTCATCCAGGTGGGCACAAATTTGTCAAACGACTACTCCGACGCCCGCCGCGGGGCGGACACCGAGGACCGGCTCGGTCCGGTCCGCGTGACCGCTGGCGGGCTCGTCCCGCCGCGCCAGGTCCTCGTGGCCACCTACGTCTCCTTCGGCGTCGCGGTGCTCGTCGGCTGCTACCTGGTCGCCGTCGCCGGGCCCGAGCTCCTGCTCGTCGGCGCCGCCTCGATCCTCGCCGGCGTGCTCTACACCGGCGGCCCGCGCCCCTACGGGTACGAGGGGCTGGGCGAGGTCTTCGTCTTCCTCTTCTTCGGGATCGTCGCGGTGACGGGCTCGTACTTCGTGCAGACCGAGGATCTGACCTGGGAGGCGTTCGTCCTGGCGGTCCCGGTCGGCCTGCTGGCGGCGGCGATCCTGCTGGTCAACAACATCCGCGACGTCGACACCGACCGCCGTGCCGGCAAGCGCACGCTCGCCGTCCGCCTGGGCCGCGACCGCGCCCGCGCCGCTTATGCGGCCTCCGTTCTGGCCGCCTTTCCGCTGGCGCTCGTGCCCTGGATCGAAGGGTCGCTCGGACCCACGCTGCTGCTGCCGCTGGCCGCCCTGCCGCTCGCCATCCCGGTCATCGCCACGGTTCGCAACCGCACCGACGGCACGTCGCTCAACCAGGCGCTGGCCAACACCGGGCTGTTGCAGCTCACGTTCTGCGTGCTTCTGGCGGGGGGCCTGCTCGCCGGGCCGTCACCGAGCGGGTGAGAGTCGAGCTCGACGAGCGGCGCTTCCGCTTCCGGGCGCCGCTGCGCACCGCCTATGGCGAGCTGCGCGAGCGGGCGGTGCTCGAGCTGCGCCTGATCGAGGGCGACGTCGCCGGCGTCGGCGAGGCGGCCCCGCTCGAGCCCTACGACGGGGTCTCGATCGAGGCCGTGCGCGCCGCGCTCGAGCGCTGCCGGCCGCTGCTCGAGGACGCCACCCCCTACGACCGCGAAGAGCTCGTCGACGCCTGCTGGCTCGAGGCCGCGCTGCCGCAGGCCGTAGCGGCGGTGGACCTGGCGCTGTGGGACCTGGAGGCGCGGCGCACCGGCGTGCCGCTGGCGGCCCTGCTCGGCGCCGCCCCCGGAGCCGACGTCGCGCTGAGCGCGACCATCGCGGCGATCGACCGCGCCGGTGCCGCCGCGGAAGCGGCCGCCGCCACCGAAGCGGGCCTGCGCTGCCTCAAGCTCAAGGTCGGCGTCGGCGACGACGCGGGCCGCCTTGCCGCGGTCCGGGCGACGGTGGGCCAGGATGTCGCGCTGCGCGTCGACGCCAACGGGGCGTGGTCCGTGCAGGAGGCGGTGGCCGCGATGGCCGCCCTCGCCCCCGTCGGCCTCGAGCTCGTGGAGGAGCCCGTGCACGGCCTCGACGCGCTGCGCGCCGTGCGTGGGCAGGTCGCCGTGCCCGTGGTCATGGACGAGACGGCGGCGCTGCCCGGCGCGCCGGGCTCGGGCGCCGCCGACGGCGTGTGCCTCAAGCTCGCCGCCTGCGGCGGTATCACCGGCGTGCTTGCGGCGGCCGAGACCGCCCGCGCGGCGGGCTCGTTCGTCTACGTCGGCTCGACCTACGACGGGCCGGTCGGCATCGCCGCCGGCCATGCCGCCGCCGCGGCGTTGCAGCCGACCCCGCCGTGCGGCCTGGCCACGCTGGGCCTGTTCGCGGACGGCGGAGCCGAGCCGCGATCCGCGTCGCGTCCTTGACGCGCGCCTGCGGGGCTATGGCCGCCGCAGCAGCTCCGCGACCCCGTCGGGCCGCTCGAGGTGGACGGCATGGCCCACGCCGTCGGCCACGACGAGCTCGGCGCCGGCGATCCGCTCCGCCATCGCGCGCGCAATCGCGACGAACTTGTGGTCGCGCTCGCCCACCACCAGCGTCACCGGCACGTCGAGCTCTCCGAGCCGGTCCCACAGCGGCTCCATCACACCGGCGCCCAGGCCCCGCAGCGCCGCGGCCAGCGCTCGCGGGTCATTGCGCAGGCGGTCGGTGCGGGCGAGCGCGCGTGCGTGGGGGGGCTGCCCGGCGAACACGTCGTGCTGCTCCCACTCATGGGCGAACGCCTCCATCGTCATCGCCTCGGCCCGCTCGGCGAGGGCTTCGTCGGCCCGCCGCCGCGCCTCGCGCTCGCTCCGGTCCGCAATCCCGGGGGAGGCGCCGATCAACACGAGGCGCCCGAACCGCCCCGGGTGATCGACCGCCGCCCGCAGCGCCAAACGGCCACCGAGCGAGTAGCCGCACAGGATCGCCCCCTCGGGCGCCGCCGCGGCCACGTCGGCGGACACCGACGCGAAGTCGATCGGCCGCCGGTCGCGCGCGTCGCCGTGCCCGCGCAGGTCGGGCGCGACCGCGTCGGCGCCCTCCAGCCGCTCGAGCACCGGCTCCCACGAGCGTCCGGTCAGGGTGAACCCGTGGAGCAGGACGATCGGCATGGGTTGGGCGGGCACGCTACCTTCGCGGCCCCGTGACCCAGGACACCTACCTGATCCTGCGCGCCTTCGTCGACGAGCTCGTGCGCTGCGGGATGCGCGCCGCCTGCACGGCGCCGGGCTCGCGCTCGACGCCGATC
Organism: Solirubrobacteraceae bacterium; assembly: GCA_045805605.1. GTDB lineage: Bacteria > Actinomycetota > Thermoleophilia > Solirubrobacterales > Solirubrobacteraceae > DATBDE01. The sequence continues at coordinate 7,406 of JBJMKX010000146.1, read as the reverse complement.
GTGCTCTCGCTCGTACGCGACGAGCGGCTGCGCTGCTTCAGCCACCTCGACGAGCGGGTCGCAGGGTTCTTCGCCCTCGGCCTGGCCAAGGCGAGCGGCCTACCGGTGGCCGTGGCGTGCACGTCCGGCACCGCGGCGGTCGAGCTCGCCCCCGCTGTCTACGAGGCGCGCCAGGCGCGCCTGCCGCTGATCGTGCTCACCGCCGACCGCCCGCCCGAGCTGCGCGACGTCGGCGCCGGGCAGACCGTCGACCAGCTCAAGCTCTACGGCGACGCGGCCAAGTGGTTCGTGGAGGTGGGGACGCACGCCGCGACGCCCGAGCGCCTGCGCTGGGTCCGCACCCTGGCGTGCCGGGCGTGGTGGACGGCGGCGTCGGGGCGGCGCGGGCCCGTGCACCTGAACTTCCCGCTCAGAGAGCCGCTCGTGCTCGACGAGGGCGTGACCCTCCCCCACGACGACTCCGGCCGTGCCGGCGGCCGCCCGTGGGTGACGCGGCCCACAGTGGAGCGGGTGCCATCCGCGGCGGTCCTGGAGGCGCTCGACGCCGAGCTCGGCGAGCGGCGCAACGGCGTCGTCGTCGCGGGCCGCGACGACCGCCATCCCGACCTGCCCGGTGCCGTTGCCCGCTTCGCGGAGCGGACCGGCTATCCGCTGCTTGCCGATCCGCTGTCGGGAGCGCGACGCGGGAGTGCCGCGATCGCCCACTACGACGCGCTGCTGCGCGACGAGCGCTTCGCCGCCAACCACGTCCCCGACCTGGTGCTGCGGGTCGGCGACCTGCCGACCTCCAAGCCGCTGCGCCAGTGGCTCGCGCGCCATCCCGACGCCCTGCAGGTCCGCCTCGACCCCGAGGAGGCGTGGCAGGATCCCGACGGCGTCGTGGGCACGGTGCTCGCCGCCCACCCGGCGCCGACGCTGGACGCGCTCGGCCAGGGCCGAGGCGCGCTGCAGGGCGTGAAGGTCGGGAAGGTGCCGATGACCTTCTACTCGGGCGGCGGCGTCGCCGACCCGGCCAAGAGCCCCTGGCTGCGCGCGTGGCGCGAGGCCGATCGGGCCGCGGGGGAGGCGATCGCGAGCGTGCTGGGCGAGGGGCTGTCCGAGCCGCGGGTGGCGGCCGAGCTCGGCGTGCGCCTGCCCTCGACCGCGACCTGCTTCGTGGCCTCGTCGATGCCCGTCCGCGACGTGGAGACGTTCTGGCCCGCGCGCGAGGCGCCGCCCCGGGCGCTCGGCCATCGCGGCGCCAACGGCATCGACGGGACGATCAGCGGCGCGCTGGGGGCCGCCGCCGCGCGTGGCGGGCCCGTGGTGCTCCTCATCGGCGACGTCGCGTTTGCCTACGACGTCGGCGCGCTCGCCAGCGCCCGGCGGCTCGGCCTGTCGCTGACGATCGTGCTGCTCGACAACGACGGCGGCGGGATCTTCTCGTTCCTGCCGGTGGCACGCGAGGGCGACGCGTTCGTCGAGCACGTCGCCACCCCCCACGGGCTGGACTTCGGGCGGGTGGCCGAGCTGTACGGGTGCGCGTTCGAGCGCGCCGACGACCCCGAGGCGTTCCGCGCCGCCCTGGACCGCGGCCTGCAGTCCGCAGGCGTCTCGATCGTCGAGGTGAGCACCGACCGCGACGAGAACGTCGTCCTGCACCGACGGGTGTGGGACGCGGTGGCGCAGGCCCTCAGGCCGACTGCGGAGGGCCGCTGACCGGAAGCGGCGCGGGCTGCGTCATCCGGATCGGGTTGCCGAACGGGTCGCGCATCGCGCAGTCCGTGCCGTAGAACCGCTCCGTCGGCTCCTCGGTGAACTCGACCCCGGCGGCGGCGAGCCGCGCATAGTCGGCCCGGCAGTCGTCGGTCGTGAGGATCATCGTGCCGCCATAGCCCTTGGCGACGAGCGCGCGGACCTCCTCGACCGCATCGGGGTCGACCGCCGGCGGACCGGGGACGAGCAGCATGACCTCCCGGTCGGCTTGGCCGGGCAGGTTGACCGTCAGCCAGCGCATGACCTCCATCTGGGCGTCGGTGTGGACCTCGAAGCCGAGCCTGCCGACATAGAAGTCCAGGGCCTCATCCTGGTCGAAGACCCAGACCTGGTGGTGGGTGATCGCGTTGAGCATGGCAGGACGCTAATCGCGCCCCGCCCCGACCGCTTCTCCGAAAGTGCTCGGCCGGTCCCACTGCATCGCGATGCAGCTCGGGACGACGCTTGCCCGGGCCCGCTTGCGGTAGGCGCGCGGGGATTCACCGACCACCTCACGAAAGGTGCGGCTGAACGTCCCCAGGCTCTGAAACCCGACGTCGAGCGCGACCTCGGTCACGGGCCGGTCGGTCTCGCGCAGCAGCGCCATCGCCCGCTCGATCCGGCGCCGCTGCAGGTAGCGGTGAGGCGTCTCGCCGAAGGTGGCGCGGAAGCTGCGGATGAAGTGGGCGCGCGAGAGGGCAACCGAGCGGGCGAGCCATTCCACGTCGAGCGCGTCGGCGTAGCAGCGGTCCATCGTGTCGCGGGCCCGCAGCAGCCGCCGGTGGGCGACGTGAGGCGGCTCGGCGGCCACCTAGAGCCCTGACGGGTGGCGGACGACGAACCCGCCGGCCTCGCGCGGCTGGTCGGTCCAGCGCGTGCCGCCGCCGAGGTTGCCGGTGTCGAAGCGCAGGCCGTCGACGACCATGAACGCGTGGCCCTCGTTGGCGTAGATGGTCACGTACTTCCCGCGGCCGGGCGAGCCCCACCTCATGAAGCCGGTGGAATCGAGCGGCTCGTTGAGGAGCCCGGCGGCGGCCAAGGCATAGGAGACCGAGGCCGAGCAGTCGTAGGCGTTGTCGCGGAAGTTGGCGCTGTGGCCGCCGCCGTAGCGATAGGGCAGGAGGGCGATCTTGTTGGCCGCATCGACGATCTCGCGCACCGGGCCGGGCACGTTGGACGGGACGGCGGCAAGTCCCGCGGCGGTCACGCGGGGATGGCCGCTTATCCCGACCTGGGCCTTGAGCTGCTTGAGCTCCTGCTGCAACTCGGTCGCCGAGGGGCCGCTCGGGCCGTGCTTGGCCCCGCGGGCGGCCAGCTCCTCCGGAGTGGGCCCGCCACCGGTGTCCTCGGCGACCACGCCGGGCTTGGGCTCGACGGCGCGCGGGTGCCCGCTGCCGAGGCCGAGCGCACGGGCCTGCTCGTCGATCTTGGCCTGATCCTCGGACCGCTGCGGCCGGGTGGCGGCGACCCTGTGCGGCCGGGTCAGCGAATCGCGATACGTGGCGTGCGGCGAGCTGAACTGCTCTCCACGCCCGCGAAGCACGACGAACGCGCCCGCGGCGACGACGAGCGCCGCCAGGGCACCCAGGAGCGGGACGAGTAGCGGTGTGCGACGCAGGACGGCCACGGCGGAAAAGTATGACCGGACCCGGCGTTAGCGTGCGTTGCATGGCGCCGGAGCGACAGGCGAGCCTCATCGATCTCCCCGACGAGGCGGCCGCTCCGCGCCGGCGCCGCACGTCCAAGGGGCTCGCCCCCGGCGACATCGTCGAGGTCGACAAGAAGGGCCGGCGCTTCCACGCCCTCGTCGAGGGACTCGAGCAGCAGGGGTCGGGCGGACGCTTCGAGCTCGAGCTTCGCCCGCTCGCGCGCGGGGTCAGCTACCGCCGCGCGACCGTGCGGGAGGTCGTCGGGGTATGGCGGCGGATCAGCTGAGGACCGGCAGCAGCGCCTGGAGCTTGGTCTCGGTCTCGGCGAGCTCGGCCGCGGGGTCCGAGTCACGTACCACGCCGACGCCGGCGTAGCAGCGCGCGACCGCCCCGCGCACGAGCGCGCAGCGCAGGGCCACGCAGTACTCGCCGTCGTCGCTGGCGTCGGTCCACCCCACCGCCCCGGCATACCAGCCGCGGTCCAGGCCCTCGAGGGCCGGGATCAGCGGACGGGCGCGTTCGAACGGCTCGCCGCCGACCGCCGGCGTCGGATGCAGCAGGCCGGCGAGCTCGATGGCGGAGCGGGGGTCGGCGAGCTGGGCGCGGATCGGCGTGCCGAGGTGCTGGATGTTCGCCACGCGCACCAGGACAGGCTCGGGCGCCGCCGCCACCCAGACGGCGTGTGGTCGGAGGGCGGCGAGGATGCGCCGCGCGACGATCGCCTGCTCCGCGCGGTCCTTCTCGGATTGCAACAGCCGCTCGCCGAGATGGTCGTCGACCGCCGGGTCGGCCGAGCGCCGGGTCGAGCCGGCAAGCGCGACCGTGGTGGCCCGCATCCCCTCGCGCCGCACCAGCAGCTCCGGGGAGGCCGCGAGGAAAGCGGCGTCGCCGGCGCCCGTGCCGAACACGTAGCAGTCGCCGAACGCCTCGCGCAGGACCCCGTGGACAGCCGCGACGTCGTACGTCGCCGGCGCGTGGACCTGGACCTCGCGTGCGAGGACCACCTTCTCGAGCTCGCCGGCGCGAATGCGCTCAACGGCCCGGGCGACCGCCGACTCGTAATGCTCGGGCGGCGCGGTCGAGGCGATCCGGTGGCGGCCGGTGGGCGCCGGGTCCAGCAGCGGCAGCGGGTCGGAGCGCAGCTCGGCCGCGCGCCGCTCGAGCCGCTGCAGCACCTCGTCGGGCACGTCGTCGGGGGCGACGGCGGCGACAAGCGTGAGCCGAACGTCGTCCCCGCGGCGGGCGAGCGCCGCCTCGGGCACGGTAAGGAGGGCGGGCGGGAAGCCGGCCCAGTGGGGGCTTGCCCCTCCGCCGTCACTGAACCCGAACCCGCCCAACGCGACCAGGCCGGATCCGGGAGGACCATCGCCCGGGTCGGCCACGGCTTCGGCGGCCAACCCACGCCAGCGCTCCGCCACCCGCGCGAAGCGGTCGCGCCCGGTGGCGGCGAGCTCGACGACACTCCCGAGCGCCGCGATCGCGGTCCGCGCGCGCGACGGCTGCTCGAAGCAGAACCACCGCTCCCCCGGCCGGCGCGAGGCAAACGCGACGGCCGCAGGGTCGACGCTGGGCGCCACCCGCACGGTGTGCGCCGCCAGCACGGGAGCGCCGGCGCGCCGGGCACGCCGGGCGGCCGCATCGAGCCGGGCGCGGAGGGCGCTGCGTTCGGTTGTGGCGAGGGATCCGTCCCGGAGCGCGGGTGCTGCGCTCACGTCTCTCCGCGACCGCGGGCGATGGCGATCTCGCCCGTGCGCGCCATCTCGATCAGGCCGAACGGCCGGATCATCTGCTCGAAGGCGTCGATCTTGTCCTTCGTCCCCGTGACCTCGACCACGACCGAGCGCTTGGTCACGTCGACGATCTTCGCGCGGAAGATGTCGACGATCTGCATGACCTCGCCGCGGGCCGAGCCGTCGGCCGCCACCTTGAACAGCGCCAGGTCGCGCGCGAGCGTCTCCTCGGGCTCGAGGTCGCGGATCTTCAGCACGTTGACGAGCTTGTGCAGCTGCTTCGTGACCTGGTCGATCGGGTGCAGCGCCCCGTCGACGGTCAGCGTGAAGCGGGAGATCGCGGGATCGTCGGTCGGCCCGACCGTCAGCGTGTCGATGTTGAAGCCGCGACGCGCGAACAGGCCGGCGATCCGCGACAGGACGCCGGGCTTGTTCTCGGCCAGGATCGACAGGACGTGCTTGCGGCCGGTGCGGATGCCCCCGGCGGCCTCGAGCTCCTCGAGCGAGAGTGGCTCCTTGGTGCCTGGTTCGCCCATCATCGAGCCTTCAACCGACCATGTTCCGGGCGGGCTGACCTGCCGGGATCATCGGGTAGCAGTTCTCCTCGCGGGTGACGCGCACGTCGATCACGACCGGACCCTCGGTGGCGATCGCCTCCTTCATGCCGTCGACCAGGGTGGTCTTGTCCTCGAGACGCATGCCGGTGGCGCCGTAGGCCTCGGCCAGCTTGACGTAGTCGGGCCACTGGCCCATGTCCACGTGCGAGTAGCGCTTGTCCCAGAACAGCTCCTGCCACTGGCGGACCATCCCGAGATAGCCGTTGTTCATGACGAACACCTTGATCGGGATGCCGTACTCGGTGCAGGTCGCGAGCTCCTGGATGTTCATCTGCACCGAGCCGTCGCCGGCCATGCAGCAGACGATCTGGTCGGGGCAGCCGACCTGCGCGCCCATGGCCGCGGGCAGGCCGAAGCCCATCGTGCCCAGGCCGCCGGAGTTGATCCAGCGCCGCGGCTTCTCGAACCCGAAGTACTGGGCGGCCCACATCTGGTGCTGGCCGACGTCGGAAGTGAGGATGCAATCGCCGCCGGTGGCCTCGAACAGCGCCTGCACCATCCGCTGGGGCTTGATCTCGGTGTCGGGGGTGTCGTCGTAGCTGAGCGGATAGCGCCGCCGCCACTCGCCGATGCGCCCCCACCACTCCTCGAGGCGAGAGGCATTGGTCTCCAGCGCGCGGTACTCGGCCACGAGCCGCGGCAGGATGTTCTTCGCGTCGCCGACGATCGGGATGTGCGCCGGCACGTTCTTGGAGATCTCGGCCGGGTCGACGTCGATGTGGATGAACTTGGCCCGGGGTGCGAACTCGGCGAGCTTGCCGGTGATCCGGTCGTCGAAGCGGGCGCCGATCGCGACGATCAGGTCGGCCTCGTCCATCGTGTAGTTCGCCGTGCGCGTGCCGTGCATGCCGAGCATGCCGACCCACTGCGGGCTGTCGGCCGGGAACGCACCCAGGCCCATCAGCGTGCAGGTGACGGGCAGGTTGTCCGACAGGCAGAAATCGCGGAACTCCTGTGCGGCGTGGGCGTTTATCACGCCGCCGCCGCCGTAGACGACCGGTCGGCGCGAGTTGGCCATCGCCTTGGCGGCCAGCCGGATCTGCTTGGCGTTGCCCTCCGTGGTGGGCTGGTAGCCGGGCAGGTTGAGCTTGTTGACGGGCTCGTACGGGATGTCGGCGCGCGACAGGTCCTGCGGCACGTCGACCAGCACGGGCCCGGGTCGACCGCTCGAGGCGATGTGGAACGCCTCATGGATCGCCTTCGGGATGTCGCGCGGATCCTGGATCAGGATCGAGTGCTTGACGATCGGCATCGTGATGCCGGAGATGTCGGCCTCCTGGAAGCCGTCGGTGCCGATCAGGTCCGTGCGCACCTGGCCCGTCAGGAAGACGGTCGGGACGCTGTCCATCATCGCGTCGGCGATCGGCGTGACCAGATTGGTCGCGCCGGGGCCGCTCGTGGCCAGCGCGACGCCCACGCGGCCGCTCGCCTTGGCATAGCCCTCGGCGGCGTGGCCGGCGCCCTGCTCGTGGCGGCACTGCACGTGGCGGATGCCCGCGTCGTAGAGCGCGTCGTAGGTGGGCAGGTTGGCGCCGCCCGGAATCCCGAATACGTGCTCGACGCCCTCGGCCTTGAGGCATTCCATGATGGCGTCAACGGCTCGCATGACGGCTACTGCTCCTTCCGGGGACGAGGAAAAAGCCAGTCTACCGGGCCGGAATTACCTCATCCGGCCA
>JBJMKX010000145.1:0-7724 GCA_045805605.1 Solirubrobacteraceae bacterium | reverse complement strand
GACCGCGCGGGGTAGCCGAAGGAGAGCACGGTGGCGACCTGCTCGTCGGGCGCGTGGCCGACGACCTCGCGCATGCGGTCCGGGTCGGACACGCCGTTCGGGCAGGAGCCGATCCCCTCGCTCCAGGCGGCCAGCATCATGTTCTGCGCCGCGCGCCCCGCGTCGAAGGCCAGCGGCCCCTTGCCGGCGACCACGATCGCGACCACCAGCGTGGCGCCGCGGAGGTTGTCCGGCGCGTACACGGCCTCGGCGGCGGCGTCGCGGTCGCCGAGCATGACGAAGCGGCGATGCTGGCGGTTGGCGGCGCTGCCCGCGACCCGGCCGGCCTCGAGGATGCGACGACTCGAGTCCTCATCCAGCGGTCGCGCATCGTAGCGGCGCACCTCGCGCTTGCTGACCACGGCAAGGAAGGCGTCCATCCCCAAAGACTACGGCCCCGTCTCGGCGCTGGCGATCGTCGGCGAGGAGCAGCGCGCGCGACCTCATGGAGCGCCTGGTCAGCGTCGCATCCCCGCTCGACCTCTACGCCGAGGAGTTCGACACGAGCACCGGGCCGCACCTCGGGAACTTCCCCCGGGCCTTCTCCCACCCTGGCCCTGATCGAGGCGGCGGGCGCCGCGTGCCGGGCGCGAGTTCGACGGCGAAGTCAAAACGGCCGGTTGCGTCCTGCCCGATCTCCAGGCGCTTGACGAGGCGCGAGCGTCTCGCACGTTCGGGTTTGAAGCTCGCGCTGCGCCGGCAAAGCGAGCGTCCGGCGGACAATCCGGGTGCGAGCGCTACCCGTCCTTGACAGAAGTCTCGGCGCGGCGTCCTCGTCCTTGAAGAGTCTCGGCGCGGCGATCGGGTCCCGCAAGACTGTTCGGTTTTGGGCGCAAACGAGCAGGGTTGGCAGGGTCATCGGCGCGGCCGACGCTGTTGCCTGCCAGCATGCGCGGGGCATAAGATCGACCATGGGCCGGTTGGTCGGCCTCGGGCCAGTGGGGGCCTTTGGGGGCCAGGGGCGGGGCTCTCGGAGGGCGACAAGGAGGGTGTGATGAGAGCAGTGGTTGCTAGGGTGGGCGGACGGCGCGCTTGGCGGTTGCTGGTGCTGGCGGAGTGTCTGATCCTTGGGGTGTTCGGACTGGGGGAGGTCGAGGCGCACGCTGCCACGCCCTCCTCGTTGGCCGGCGAGACCTTGACAGGTAATAGTGTGGTTGAGGGCCCGACGGTGACCGGCACCTGCGCCGGCAAAGGCAACGAGGGCAGCTTTAAGTTCTCCGTGAGCGGCTCAGCTACTGGTCCCTTTCCCGGCACCTTTAAGGAGTCGGGAAGCTTCACCACGTCCCCTTCGGGGGTCGTGAACGGCTTTTCCAGCACCTTTACCATCACCAGCGCCGCGGGCCCGGTGACCGGCAGCAAGCTACTTGCCGGGAGGGACGGCATGGCAACATGCTCCCAATCTGGCAGCCGCATGTTTGTCTCAACCTCTGCAATCCCCACCGCCTATACCGCCACCATCAACGGTGCCCAGCCGAATACGGGCACCGCGACGGTCAGCCTGGCGGGGTTGCTCGGAGTGTCGGTCGGGCTCACCTTCAGCGAGAGCTTCACCTCCACCGGGGTCGTCCAGCTGACCATCAAGGAGCAGTGCAAGAACGGCGGGTGGCAGAGCTTCGGGTTCAAGAATCAGGGCGGCTGCGTCAGCTTCGTCGCTACCGGCGGAAAGAACCCGCCCAGCGAGTCGTAGCTCCGTACACGAATCGGACTGCTGCCAAAGGGCCCCCGCGCCCGCCGTCGCCTCCCGCCGTTCTCTTCACGCCAGGAACACGTCGCGATTCATGGACGTGAACAGTCTCGACGCCGCGGCTGCATCTGCCGCACTTCCGCATCCCCGACGCCAAGACGGAAGCCGGAATCCGCGAGGTCCAGGTCATCCCGACCTACTCGAGGAGATCGCCGCCCACATCGACCGACTTCGGCGCGCCGATCAACCCACCGACTCCGACGCCTACTTGTTCCCCAACCGCAAGGACGATGCATGACGCGCCAGCGCGTCGGCGAGATCGTGCGCGACGCCGCAACGCTCGCATCCACCCACCTAGCCACCAAGCTAGATTCACATTTGCGACGTAGTTGGACCCCGCAGTTTCCATCGTGACGTCTTCTTGGACCTCTACTGCTCGCGCCGTGTTGCGTCCGCTCTGATGACGAGGCCGCCTCCCCCGTGGCAGCGGTCCGGAGCGGTCCCTTCACCAGTCGGTGACCTGCTGCTGACGATTTGACTGACGGGGACGCGCTCGGGGTGAGCCCGGCGTTCGTGCGCGCGCGTGCGTGGTGACGCCAGTGATCGCCTGGCTGGTTATGTCCGTTTGCAGTCGCCGCGACGCGAGCGGTGCGCCAGCACGGTGGCTGCATTGGGCCATGCGGGGCAGCGAGAGGATCGTGACTGGATGTGACTCCTGGTAGCCGAAGCGGCGGTGTCCCGAACGAGCTGGGCTTCCTGTATTCGCGCAAGGCAGGAGCGGCCGCGTGGTCGGTCGTTCATGGAGCGCCAACGGATGCGACCTTTAGCTGGCGCGCGATCATGCTCCCCGAGAGAGCCTGCGCTGACAATCACTCCCCGAGAGCCCTAGTCAAGCGTTGGTATGGGCGGTATGGTCGCGAGTGGTCGCCCGTTTGGGTGATGGTGTTGCGGCGGGTCGGGCGAGCTTCAGCTGAGCCAAACCGCACGAAGGGGTGTCAGAGATGAGTCGCAACGCGTCGCGACGGGGTAGGCGGATGAGCCGCGGAAGGACGCGTATGGGGGCGTTGGCGATTCTGCTGGCGTGTGCTGTGGCGGGAACGCTCCTGATCCAGATCGGGACGGCGAGTGCGGCCAGTCGCGGGTTCTTCATCTACAACCACAGCAAGCACGCGCTCCGTCTGGAAAGGGTCGCGTCGCTGCTCTTTTATCGCGCGAAGTATGGCTGTGACAATGACATTTGCCGCCGGGGCGGTCATTTGGGGTTCGAGGGGCATCCCCACCCCGGAGCCGTGCTGGAGCCGGACGCGGCGCCCCATGACTTTGAGCTCAAATACCACGTTGATACCACGCTCCAAGGCAAGTGCTCGTACGCGGCATTCTTGGAGTACAAGATCGAGGGGACGGACTCGACGTTCGAGGTCCTAATCGAGACTTGCACGTTCTCAAACAACTCCTTCTGCAAGGTGACCCCCGAGCGTCACCCAGCGTTCTGGCATTGCCCGGCCGAGCCATTCGCGGGCGGCCGCAAGATCACGTTTGGCGGCCACTAGATTCCGCTGGAGCCCGGTCGTGCGACCGCTCGCGCGCCCCTGCTTGCTAATGAGGCTGTCTTCGCAAGCGCTATTCCGCGACGCTCGCCGTTGGCCGCCAATCCGTGCCGTCGGGTCCCGTGCAGACACCGACCCTGATAACTGTGACCGCTCGTATCGCTAACTCAATACCGGGCTGCCATGATCCCTGGCTCCTGTCCTTGATCGAGGAGGAGCCGTCTTGTCGCCGCGGGCTGTCCTGGCCGGTGCGAAGCGGCAGCCAAACCGACATGACCGCTTCAGGCGTGATCCAGCAGCATCCGGTCGATCGAGCCGCAGCCCGTGACCGTCGCGAGCGCGCTGCTCTGCTCATTAGTTTCGTCCGAGGGCCGCGCCAGCGGACTGCAGGCCGTTGCGGCGTAGCCGATCTCATGCGCGTGAACATCGGGATGCTCCCTAACGACGAGCGGCTCAGCCAGGCCGCGGAGTTCACGCAGGCTGTCGCGTGTGCCCGCGAGCGCGCGACGGCCACCTAAGCGGCCATCGAGGTCCCGCACTTCATCCACTTCGCGTCGGCGCCCCCGGCGCGCGAGGCGGTCGAGGACAAGCGGTGGTGGGGCCTGGGGGTCATCTGCGTGGCGATGTTCATCAGTGCGATGGACATGACGATCGTGAACGTCGCGCTGCCGGACATGTCCAACGATCTCGACGCTGGGATCGGCGAGTTGCAGTGGGTGCTCGACGCGTTTCTCGTCTCGCTCGCCGGGCTGTTGCTCGTCGGCAGTGGGCTGGCCGATCGGTTCGGGCGGCGGCGAGTGTTCGTGTCGGGGTTGGTCGGTTTCGCCGCCGCGTCCGTGCTGACCGCCGCGTCGCAGACGGTGGGCGAGGTGATCGCCGCCCGGGTGCTCATGGGCGTGGCGGCGTCCTGCGTGCTGCCTCCGGCGCTGTCACTCCTTGCCGTGCTGTTCCCACCCGAGCTGCGGCCGAAGGCGGTGGGGATCTGGTCGGCGGTCGGGGGCCTCGGGCTCGCCCTGGGACCGGTTGTCGGCGGTGTGCTCGTCGACGTGGCGGGCTGGCGCTGGGTGTTTCTCGTCAACGTCCCTTTCGTGCTGTTGGCCGCTCCGCTCGGGCTGCGCTGGCTGCCCGAGTCGCGCCGGCCCGGCGCACCTCCGCTCGACCTCCCCGGCGTGGCGCTCTCCACCGTCGCTCTGACCGGAATCGTGTTCGCGCTTATCGAGGGTGTTGACGCGGGCTGGGGGAGCCTGCCCGTGCCTTGCGCCGCGGTGGCGGGCACCGCTGCAGGCCTCGCGTTCTTCGCCATCGAGCTCCGCCGGACCCACCCGCTGTTCGACGTGCGTGTGCTTGTACGCGCGCGCGTGGCGGCGGGCGCGTTCGCCATCTTCGCCGCCTATGTCGCATCGCTCGGGATGCTGTTCCTGCTTCCCCAGTACGTGCACTACGTCCAGGACGGCTCGGCGCTCGCCGCGGGCTTGGAGCTTGCGCCGTTTGGAGTGGGGCTCGGTGCGCTCGCCACGGTGGGTGGGCGGCTCATGGCGCGATACGGGCCGCGCGTCGTCCTGCTCGCCGGCCTACTCACCTCGACGGCCGGCTTCGTCCCCCTGTTGCTGCTCTCCGGGGATAGCTCGCCCGCGGTCCTGGCGCTCGGCACGGGGATCGTCGGCTGCGGCCTAGGGCTCAGCGTCCCGCCGGCGACAGCGGTGATCATGAACGACCTCGGGCTCGAGAAGGCCGGCGATGGCGCCGCGGTGAACCAGCTCGCCAGGCAGGTCGGCGGCGCACTCGGTGTGGCGATCGTGGGAAGCGTGTTCGCCGCCATCTACGCCGCCGAGATCGCGGGCGACGGCGGGGTGGCCAGCGCAGCGAAGGAGTCAATCGAGGGCACGACCGACGTCGCGAGCCGCCTGCATGGTGTGGCCCGTGTAGACCTCCTTCACGACGCCGTCACGAGCTTTGACGTGGCGGCCCACTGGGGCCTTGCCGTGTGCATTGCCACCGTGCTCATCTCGGCGGCGGGCGTCGCCATCGGACTGACGGGGGTGACTCCAGCCAAACGATGAGCCGATCCTGCAGTCGCGTCGCTGTCGCAATGCGCGACAAGCAGGCGCCCACGTGGCGGATCAACCCTTCAACGACGGAGGCCAGGCGCTGCGGGCGCTGGCCACGCGCTGTCGAAACCGTTCGCGTGGCGCCGTCCCACCGCCGCCGGAGTGTCCCCGAGGCGCCCCGTGGGACGGCGGCGCTGCTCGGGAGACGTTCACGGGTCCCGCGCGTCCGACGCCGCACTGGCACTTTGCCTAGGCGACGCACAGGCGTCTCGCACCGCGCAAGGCGCGCAAGACTTCCATTCGGAAGGATGTTCTCCCCGCCCGCGTTTAGGAGGTCACCTTATGGACGAGTTCGTGCAGGACTACGAGACCTTTGACCTGGGCGACGTGGCGCTCCAGGGCGGTGCGACGCTGCGCAACGCGAAGCTCGCCTACAAAACGTACGGCCAGCTCAACGAGGACAAGAGCAACGGGATCGTCTACCCCACCTGGTACTCGGGTCGCCACTGGGACAACGAGTGGCTGATCGGCGACGGCATGGCCCTTGACCCCGCCAACTACTTCATCATCGTGCCGAATATGCTCGGCAACGGGCTCTCGAGCTCGCCGAGTAACACGCCGCCGCCGTACGACAAGGCACGCTTCCCGAACGTCACGTTCTGGGACCAGGTCCAGCAACAGCACCGGCTGGTTACCGACAAGTTCGGGATCGAGACGCTGCGGCTCGTGACCGGCTGGTCGATGGGCGCGGGGCAGACCTACCAGTGGGCGGTGAGCTTCCCCGACATGGTCCAGCGCGCCTGCCCGTTCTGCGGGTCGTCGAAGACGAGCGAGCACAACATCGTCTTTCTCGAGGGCGTCAAGGCGGCGCTTACCGCCGACGACGCGTTCAGAGCCGGCTGGTACGAGGAGAAGCCCACGAAGGGCTTGCGCGCCGCGGCTCGCGTCTACGCTGGCTGGGGCTTCTCGCAGGCCTTCTACTGGGACCAGGCCTACAAGGAGATGGGCTACTCGGACCTCGAGGACTTCCTCGTCGCCTTCTGGGAGGGCTTCTTCCTCGACCGCCGCGATCCCAACAACCTGCTCACGATGCTGTGGACCTGGCAGAACGGCGACATCGGCAAGACGCCCGGGTTCGACGGCGACCACGTCAAGGCGCTGAACTCGATCAAAACCAAGACGATCGCGCTGCCCGCCGAGAAGGACCTCTACTTCCCGCCCGAGGACGAGGAGTACGCGGTCAAGCACATGCCCAACGCCGAGCTCCGGGTCATCCCCGGCGTCTGGGGCCACTTCGCGGGTGGGGGAGTAAACCCGGTCGACACCAAGTACATCGACGACGTCCTCAAGGAACTACTCGCGAGCTGAAAGGGCAGCCAGGCAATTGCTCGTTCGGGAAAGCAGGCGTCCTGCTGGCCCGCTTGGGTGTCTATGGCGGAGCGGCAGAGGCACGCGCTCGAGGTCGAAGGGAGGAGTGCGTCGACCGAGACCCTGGGTCTTCGCATGGCGCCCAGGTGAGCGTGAGCATGCCAGCGGTTATGGCGGTCTACCGTTGCGGACCATGCGCGAGCGCGAGCACGAATACGGCGAGCAGCACTTCGGCGCGGCGGCGCAAGCCGCCGCGTGGGACGCGAGGTACCGCGAGCGCGACGGGGCGAGGTGGAGCGGGCGACCGAACGGGCGGCTCGTCGCCGAGGTCGCCGCGCTCACCCCGGGCCGCGCACTCGACGTCGGTTGTGGCGAAGGCGCCGACGCGATCTGGCTCGCTCGGCGCGGCTGGACCGTGACTGCGATCGACATCTCCGAGGTCGCCATAGGCCGGGCGCGGGAGGCTTCCCATCCGGCGGGCGCGTCCGTCGAGTGGATCTGCGGCGACGCCCTCCAGACACCGTTGCGGGCGCGTTCGTTTGACCTCGTGTCGATGCAGTACCCGACGCTGCCCAAGGCCGCCGGCGAGGCCGCCGTGCGGAGGTTGCTCGACACGGTGCACCCGGGTGGGCTGCTGCTCGCGGTCTACCACGACCTCGACGACGAGCACCGCGAGCAGATGAAGTCCCGGGGCGTCGACCCGGCGGACTACGTAGGTGCCGACGACCTCGGCCGGCTGCTCGGCGACGACTTCACGGTCGAGCTGTACGCGGTCGAGCCGCGGATCGACGCCCCGGCCGGCACCCCGCACATCGCCGATGTCGTCCTGCGTGCCCGTCGTCGCTGACCGCCGGCCGTCGACAACCACGCGGGCCCGCCAAGCGCCTGTACGTCCTGCTGAACCCGTCGAGCGATCTTCCTGGCCGCGAGCCGTTGCCGAATCGCGTGAAGTCGGACCGCCGCCGAGGCCATTGACCGGACTCCCGCAATGACCGATTAGGAGTCGCGCGGCGAGACTGCTGAAGCGCAACCGCGCCA
>JBJMKX010000144.1:0-3017 GCA_045805605.1 Solirubrobacteraceae bacterium | reverse complement strand
GCCGTCGCCAGCGGTATCTGGTTGGGGTCACCCGCATAGGCCATCGCTCGGCGTCGCGGGCTCGGGACGCCGGGGTGAAGCCGTGCCAGGCACGGCGAACCCCGAGGACCTAGCCAGGGGCGTCGAGAATGGCCTAGGCGGCTAGGACCGCGGCTTCGCCGAGGAGCTCCCCCAGCGACGCGCGCAGCCCCACCGACGCGTCGACCCGATACCCGTTGCCGAAGCGCAGCCGCCGCTCGCCGGCCGAGGTGCGCATCTCGAGCACGAACTCGGCCCTGCCGGGGAAGCGCTCGAGCAGCTCCTTGAGCTCCTCGATCATGGTCGCCTGAAGCAGCGTCGCATCGACGCTCACGCTGAACGGCTCCGGCGGCAAGGAGGCGGCCTTGGCCGCGACGCGGGCCGACTCGACCTCCTCCGGGGAGGGATCGAAGCGCTCGACCTCCTGCGCGATCACGCACGTCTTCGTCGCGTCCTTGTGGTCGACGCGGCCGTGGACGAGCACGACCTGGTCGACGCCGAGCTCGCCGCCGTAGGCCTCCAGTGCCTTCCCGAACACGAGGATCTCCACCGAGCCCTCGAGGTCGTCGAGCGTGGCGAACATCATCGGGTCGCCGTTGCGGGTGCGGATGCGCTTGGCCTCGGTGATGATGCCGCCGACCGTGACCTGGTCGCGGTCGCGCCTGCCGGGCACGTCGGCCACCGCGCAGTTCACGCGTGCGCGCAGCGCTTCGCGCAGCGGCTTGAGCGGGTGGGCGGAGATGAACAGGCCGATCGCTTCCTTCTCGATCGCCAGCAGCTCGGCCTGGTCGAACTCGTCGGACGGGATCGGCGGGTGCGCGGGCCTGGTGAACGGCGAGTCGTCGGAGCCCCCGCCGGCGCCCCCGAGATCGAAGATCGACCCCTGGCCGATCAGCGCGTCCTGCTGAGCCTGGGCGCCCGCGCCCTGCGCCGCCTCGAGCACCGTGAGCATCCCCTTGCGCGAAGCCCCCGTGGTGCCGAACGCGCCGCACTTGATCAGCGCCTCGATCGCCTTCTTGTTGACCGCCCGGTTGTCGACGCGCTCGCAGAAGTCCCACAGTGTGGTGAACGAACCGCCCTCTTCGCGCGCTCGCTTGATCGCCTCAACCGCGGCGTGGCCCACGCCCTTGACGGCGTCGAGTCCGAACCGGATCTTGCCTCCGGTGACCACGAAGTCGTGGTCGGAGAGGTTGACGTCGGGGGGCAGGATCTCGATCCCCATCTCCTCGCAGCGCGCGACGAAGAACGGGACCTTGTCCTTGGTGTCCATCACCGAGGAGATCAGCGCCGCCATGTACTCGGCCGGGTAGTTGGCCTTCAGCCACGCCGTGCGGTAGCCGATGAGCGCGTAGCAGGCGGCGTGGGACTTGTTGAAGCTGTAGTCGGCGGAGCGCTCGTTGGTCTGCCACAGCCACTCGATCGTCGCCTCGGCGGTGCCGGATGCGCGGCAGCCCTCGAAGAACTCGGGCTTGAGCTGCGCCATCGCCTCCCGGTTCTTCTTGCCGATCGCCTTGCGCAGGTCGTCGGCCCGCGCGCCGGAGAAGCCGGCGAGCTCCTTGGCGATCTGCATCGCCTGCTCCTGGTAGAGGATGACGCCCTTGGTCGACTCAAGGATCGGGCGCAGGCGCTCGTCGCGGTACGTGATCGACTCCGGGTTGCTCTTGCCCTGCGCGTAGGTGGGGATCTGGTCCATCGCGCCCGGCCGATACAGGGCGTTCAGCGCCACGACGTCGTCGAACTCGGTCGGGCGCACCTTCTTGAGCGCTTCGCGCATGCCCTCGGACTCGAACTGGAACACGCCGATCGAGTCCCCGCGCGCGAGCATCTCGTACGTCTCTGAGTCGTCGAGGGGCAGCGTCGACATGTCGGGCCGCTCGCCGGTCGAGCGCTCGATGATGTCCAGCGCGTCCTCGATGACGTCGAGGTTGCGCAGGCCCAGGAAGTCCATCTTGAGGAGGCCGAGGTCCTCGACGGGCTTCATCGAGAACTGCGTGACCATGCGGTACTGACGCTCGCCCCCGTCGCCGTTGCCCGCGTCGGCGAGCTGCAGCGGGACCACGTCGGTGAGCGGCATCCCGGCGATCACCACCGCGGCCGCGTGGATGGAGGAGTTGCGCACGATGCCCTCGAGGCCGCGCGCGACCTCCACGATCTGCTTGGCCGTCGGGTCGCTGTCGACGGCGCCGCGCAGCGGCTCGCCGGGCTTCAGGCAGTCCTCGAAGGACGGGGGGCGGCCCTGCTGCGGATCGGGGATGAGCTTGGCCAGGCGGTCGCCCACGCCATAGTCGTGGCCGAGGACCCGTGCCGCGTCGCGGGTGGCCGCGCGCGGGAACATGCGGCCGAACGTGATGATCTGCGCGACCGAGTCGCGCCCGTACTTCTCGGTGACGTAGCGCATGACCCGCTCGCGCCCGCGCACCGAGAAGTCGATGTCGATGTCGGGCATCGACACGCGCTCGGGGTTGAGGAAGCGCTCGAAGAGCAGGTCGTAGCGCAGGGGATCGACATCGGTGATGCGCAGGCAGAACGCGACGATCGAGCCGGCGGCGCTGCCGCGGCCGGGCCCGACGGCGATGCCGTTGTCCTTGGCCCACTTGACGAAGTCCCAGACGATCAGGAAGTAGGCGTTGAAGCCCATCCGGTCGATCACGGCGAGCTCCATCTCGGCGCGCTCGAGCGCCTCGGCCGGCACCGGGTCGCCGTAGCGCGCGCGCAGTCCCTCTTCGACACGCGCGCGCAGGTACGCGCGCTCGTCCTCGCCCTCGGGCAGGTAGCGCGGGATCAGCTGGCGGCCGAGCTCGATCGTGACGTCGCAGCGCTCGGCGATCTCGAGCGTCGACGCCAGGGCCTCCGGCCAGGGCGCGAACGCCTCCGACATCTCCCGCGAGTCCTTCAAGTAGAACTCGTTGGTGTCGAAGCTCAGCTTGGGCTGCGCCAGCGTGCTCTTGGTCTGCACGCACAGGAGGGCCGAGTGGTTCTCGTAGTCCTCCCGGCCCAGG
>JBJMKX010000143.1:0-16516 GCA_045805605.1 Solirubrobacteraceae bacterium | reverse complement strand
TCGGCGGCGTGTGCGGCGGCCTGGGTGACTACTTCGCCGTCGATCCGGTGCTGTTCCGGATCGGTTCCGTCGTGCTCGGGGTGGTGGGCGGCTTCTCGCTCATCGCCTACCCGATCCTGTGGATCTTCGTCCCGCGCGATGGCGGCACCGGCAATCCCGAGCCGCTCGCGGTCTGGCGGATCCTCGGCCGGCGAGACGGCAAGCCGCCGAGCTTCGGTCGCGCAGCGCCGATCGTTGCTGCGGCGCTCCTCGTGGCCCTCGCCGCCGTGATCGCGTAGGTCGCCGGGTCACTCTGCCAGACCAGGCGGCCCCCCGCTATGGAGGAAGGCCCCGCCACGCGGGGCCTTCAGTGGGCGCGGCGTTAGCTCGGGCGGCCGACCCACTTTCACGTCAGGTGGGGGAGCTTGATGCGCTGGTTGAGTTTTGCGGGGGTGTGGGTGGTGTCGCCGGGGTAGGTGACGGTGACGGTGCCCTTGCGGGTGCGGCGGGCCGCGGGTGGAAGCTTGAGGTGGGCGACGTAGGCGCCATGGTGCACGGCGGTGTCTTTGGTGATGCCGCGGAGCTTGTGGTGTCTGCCGGGGCGGTAGCGGTAGTGGACGGCAAGTTTGGTGGCGAGGTCACCGGCGGCCCTGCCGCGCACCGCGAGGCGGCGGTGGCGGTCGAGCTTGGCCTTGGCCAGGGTTAGCTCGGCCGAGGCGGGCACACCGGTTTGGCCGGGCCCGAGCACGAGCGATGAGGTGTTGGTGGTGCCGAGGTTTCCGGCGGCGTCCTCGAGCCACACGATCAGGCTCCAGACACCTGGGGTGGGGAGGTGGAGACCCGGGATGGATGAGATGTTGCTGCCGCTGGCGGTCTGCTCGCGTCTACAGAATTGGCCCGTCGACGCTGCGGGGCAGAACCGATAGTGCGCCTTGGCGATGGGGGCGACCTGGCCATCCGGATTGGACCAGGTGGCCGTAAAGCTGCCATCGCCGGCGGGGGCCGCGGTCAGAGCACCCGGAGCGCCGGGTGGGGTGTTGTCGACGTTCAGCGTGATCGGCTCGGCGGTGGCCCGGTTGCCGGCCGCGTCCTTGACCACGGCTTGGAGCCGGTGCGGCCCCTCGCCAACGGCGGCGGTGTTGAGCGCGTGGGCGCTGGGCGTCATGTCCGCGCAGGGGATGGGACGAGAGTTGTCACAAGCCCCGCCATCGAAGGTCTGTTGGTGGCCGTCGACGAACCAGCCGGCCTCGGCGATCCCGGTGTTGTCCGTCCCGCCGAAGCTGGCGCTCTCGGTGCCCCGGTGCCAGCCGTCCGCACGCCACAGCGGGCCGCTGGGACCACCGGTGAGCGTGGGGGCGCTGGGATCGTTGAGCGAAACGTCGGCGGCGTAAAGCGACATCCACACGTGGTGCAGCCTGGAGCCCATGACGCACCGGCCGGAGCGGGCGTTGCAGCGGACTCCGTAGTCGATGGTGGAAGCGTTCCTGAACGGGAAGGTGGCTTTGCCGGAGCGCTCGCATGCGTGTCGGCCGCGGGCGATGCGGCAGGTGTCGAAGATCGCGCGGTCGGCGCGCCCATAGGGCAGCCAGTCTTGATCACCTGACTTGCCGAGAGAGCGCACCACCGAGATGGCGGTGATCGAGGTACCGGCCGGCGCGGCAAAGCGCCAGAAGACCTCCGCCCCTCGACCCGGTTTGGGCGCCACGGGCAGGTGGTCTTGGGCAACGATGCCGTCGTGCTGGTCGCTGCCCCGGGGCGGGCAGGCCACGAAGGCCTCCAGCCGGGCCGGTGCCGTGGGGGGGACCTGGGTCCACGCGTTGTTGGGGACCGGTGCGTTGGTCGCGTCGGTGATCGAGCAAGCCACGACGTGGTAGCTGCCGGCCTGTGCGAGCGAGCTGGGCGTGGTAGCCAGAACGCACGCCGCACAGAGGGTCAAAACGCCACGCCGCATCACTCCTGCAAATGACACCACGTCACAGGCCGGGCAGGGGGAGAGACGGCACGCACAGGCGCGTGAGATCGTGCCGACAGAGTCTCGGTTACCAATCGCCTCCTCGAAGACGCCGGGCTCATAACCCGGAGGTGGCGGGTTCGAATCCCGCCCCCGCGATTGGCGAAGCCCCCGCAGTGCGGGGTCTTTTTCTTCGGATCGCAGCGTCGGCAACTAGCGTGGGTCGCATGCTCGCCGCTCGCACGGACATCCGCAATGTCGCCATCGTCGCCCACGTCGACCACGGCAAGACGACGCTGGTCGACGCCATGCTGTGGCAGTCGGGCGCCTTCCGGGCCAACCAGGACGTCGCCGATCGCGTGCTCGACTCGACCGACCTCGAGCGCGAGAAGGGCATCACGATCCTGGCCAAGAACACCGCCGTGTCCTACCGCGGGGTAAAGCTCAACATCGTCGACACGCCGGGCCATGCCGACTTCGGCGGTGAGGTCGAGCGCGGCCTGACCATGGTCGACGGCGTGCTGCTGCTCGTCGACGCCAGTGAGGGCCCGCTACCGCAGACCCGGTTCGTGTTGCGCAAGGCGCTCGAGGCCCGGCTGCCGGTGATCCTGGTCGTCAACAAGGTCGACCGGCCCGACGCGCGCATACCCGATGTCGTCGACGCGGTCTACGAGCTCTTCCTCGACCTCGACGCCGACGAGGCGCAGATCGAGTTCCCGATCGTCTACTGCAATGCCCGCGCAGGGCGCGCGTCGCTGGTCGCCGGGCGGGAGGGCGAGTCCCTGGATCCGCTGCTCGACCTGCTGCTCGCGCACGTGCCGGCGCCCGAGTACGACCCCGACCACCCGCTCCAGGCCCACGTCACCAACTTGGACGCCTCGCCCTACGTCGGTCGCCTGGCCCTGTGCCGTGTGCGTCACGGCGTCATCCGGCGCGGCCAGCCCGTGGCATGGTGTCGCACCGACTCCACGGTCGAGCGCGCCACGGTCAGCGAGCTGTACGTCACCGAGGCGCTTCACCGCGTGGAGACATCCGAGGCCGGCCCGGGCGAGATCATCGCGGTGGCGGGCATCCCCGAGGTGACGATCGGCGAGACGCTCGCTGACCCGGCCGATCCGCGACCGCTTCCGCTGATCACCGTCGACGAGCCGTCGATGAGCGTGACCATCGGGATCAACACGTCGCCGCTGGCCGGCCGCGACGGCTCCCGCTTGACCGCTCGGCAGGTCCTCGGCCGGCTCGAGCAGGAGCTGGTCGGCAACGTGTCGCTGCGGCTGCGCGACACCGAGCGACCCGACGTGTGGGAAGTGCAGGGCCGCGGCGAGCTGCAGCTGGCGGTGCTCGTGGAGCTGATGCGCCGCGAGGGGTTCGAGCTCACCGTCGGCCAGCCGCAGGTGCTCCGCCGCGAGATCGACGGCCAGGAGCACGAGCCGGTCGAGCGCCTGGCGATCGACGTGCCCGAGGAGTACGTCGGGGTCGTCACGCAGTTGCTCGCCCTGCGCAAGGCGCGGCTCGAGCAGATGGTCAACCACGGCACCGGATGGGTGCGGATGGAGTACCTCGTGCCCGCCCGGGGCCTGATCGGCTTTCGCACCGAGTTCCTCACCGAGACGCGCGGCACCGGCCTCATGCACCACGTGTTCGATCGCTGGGAGCCGTGGGCGGGCGACATGCGCACGCGCCCCACCGGTTCGCTGGTCGCCGACCGCCGCGGTCGGGCAGCCCAGTTCGCGCTCATGAACCTGCAAGAGCGCGGCACGTTGTTCGTGGGCCCGGGCGACGAGGTCTACGAGGGGATGATCGTGGGTGAGAACGCGCGTGCCGATGACCTCGACGTCAACGCGTGCAAGGAGAAGCACCTCACCAACATGCGGTCGTCCACCGCGGATGTCCTTGTGCGGCTCGTGCCCCACCGCCAACTCTCGCTCGACCAGGCCCTGGGGTTCCTTCGCGAGGATGAGTCCGTCGAGGTCACGCCCGCCCGGGTACGGCTCCGCAAGGCGGTGCTGGATGCGACCCAGCGCGCCAAGGACGCCCGGCGGGCGCGCGCTCGCGCGTAGGCCCCGCGGTGCGGTTAGGGTCGCCTGTACGCCCGGCAAATCGCTACGCGAGAGGACCACGTGGACAAGCGCACCGACGACTTCATCGGCGAGGTGGACGTCCGATCCGACGACAGCTCCGAGACCAAGAGCTTCGAGCTGCACGCGAACCACTTCAACGTCGACGACGACACTGGCGAGGTCCAGTTCGCCGAGGGCGTCTGGGACGACATCCAGGAGCATGTGCGCTCGGCGGTCATGCTGGTCGCCCACCACGAGCTGAAGGCGCAGCCGGACGCCGCTTCCTGATCGCGCGCCACGCGCGCACTGAACGCCGGTCCGACCAAGGTCGCATGGAGAGCCGGACCGGACCCGCGGTCTCGCGCTCAGGCTCAGACGCGGGCGACATCCGCGAGCAACGCGTCGATGAGCGCCCCGAGATCCTCGCGGTAGGTGTCCCGGTCGTGTGCCGAAGTCCACACGGCGGCGGCCGCCGCCAGCATCGGGTAGCGCTCGGGATCGGGGGCACCGCGAAGCTCCCGCTGCTGACTCGGCCCGCCGGAGCTCGCGCCGGCGCGCACGAGGAGCGTGCCGAGCGTGAAGTTCCACATCAGACGGTACGCGCGCACCGCCCCCTCGATCGATAGATCCGCGTCGCGCAGCGCCGCATGGATCTCCTCGATCGCGCCGAGAACCGACGGCGCCATCATCCGGCGGCGCGCCAGCACCTCAGGGATCCAGGGGTGTTCGGCGAGGCTGTCGTAGATCGACGACCACAGCACGAGCATCGCGCCCTTCGGGTCCGGCGGCCGCGGCGGGTACACGAGCCGGGCCGCGAGGCGGTCGACCAGCACCATCAGCAGCTCGTCCTTGCTGGCCACGTGCCGGTAGGGCGCCATCGCCGAGACGCCGAGCTCGCTCGCCAGCCGGCGCATGGTCAGCGCCTCGACGCCCTCGCGGTCGAGCAGGCGGATCGCCGTGTCGAGCACGGCTTCGCGGTCGATCGTCGGCGGGCGACCGCGGGGCCGGGCCGCCATCTCAGACGCCGATTCGGCTTCGCCGTTGAGCGGGGGACCCGTGCGGGCGTTGGGCGGATGCGCCGCCTAGGGACCGTTTCGAGAGCGCTCTATAAGACCTTGCCGTCATTTGGTGTACGTGTATATTATTCCGCGATGGCACACGGGACCCCCACGCTCGCTACCGGCAAGATCTGCTACCTCGAGATTCCCGCAACGCATGTCGAGCGCTCGTCGCGCTTTTACCGCGACGCGTTCGGTTGGGAGTTGCGCACCCGGGGCGACGGCGCGATCGCTTTCGACGACGCGGTCAAGGAGGTGAGCGGGTCATGGGTCACCGGGCGGCCACCGTCAGCCGAGCCCGGGATCATGGTCCACATCATGGTTGCCGACCTCGATGCAGCGCTCGCGGCCGTCCGCGCGACCGGCGGCGAGGTGCTGAACGAAGACGCGGCCCCCGGCGAGCGCGTGGGGCACGTTCGGGACCCGGGCGGCAACGTGATCGGGATCTACGAGCAGCCCGGCCTGGCTGAACGCGAGCGCACGGTCAGGCCGGTGCCCGAGCACCTCCACACGGTCACGCCCCGGCTCGCGTTGAGCGATGGCGCCGCCGGGATCGACTTCTACAAGGCCGCATTTGATGCCAAGGAGCTCGGCGAGCGCTACCACATGCCCGATGGGACGCTCGTCCACGCGGAGCTGCTGATCGGCGACTCGGTGGTCATGGTCAAGGACGCCCAGGACGACGCGTTCAACGCGCTGCTCTGCACCTACTGGCCCGACGTCGACGCCGCATGGGATCGTGCCGTACGCGCCGGCGCCGAGATCATCTACCCCCTCGCCGACCAGTTCTACGGCGAGCGCGGCGGCCGCCTCGCCGATCCGTTCGGCAACCAGTGGATGATGGCCGCTCGAATCGAGACCCTCACGCCGGCAGAGCTCGCCGCGCGCGAGCCGGGGTAGAGCCGGACCGCATCACGTCTCGACTGGCCCCGTGGCGTTCCCGCCCGATCGCCAAGCGGCACCGGCGCTGACGGTCGGCGACGCCGTGGCAGGAACGCTCGGCGCGCCCGGAAGCCTGAAGTCCTTCGGGTGAGCCAGCCGAATCGCGGGCGCCCGTGCAGCATCGTGAAGCGACGGGCGCGCCGATCGCCCCCCCCGTCCCGCAGCGTTCTGGTCGCCGACTCGTCTCGTGCCTAACCTCGAGCCGTGCAGCGCCTTCTCATCGCCGCGATGAGCGTCCGTGACCCCAACAGCGCGCGGGCGATCCGCGCGGTCGTCTTCCTGCTCCTGCTCGCCGAAGCGCTCGCCGCCGCCCAGCGCGACCGGCGCGGGCCGAGGTCGGTCAGCCCGGGTCGGGCTCCCGCTCGGCCCCACCGGCGGCCGCTGCCCCGTCGCGGTGCGGTCGCGGGCCGCCGCCCGCGCGGGTGAATTCCGCTGCGGCGGTGTGCTCGAGGATCGCCTGCGCGATCGGCTCCCAGTCGACCCTGGCCACGCCGTGGCCCGCTCCTTCCAGCGGTAGCAGGCGGGCGCCAGGGATCGTGTCCGCCAGCGCTTGCCCGTGCTCGAGCGGGAACATCGGATCGGCGGTGCCGTGGATCACGAGGGTGGGCGCCGCGATCGAGGCGAGCGGTCCACGCTGGCGGCCGTCGTCCGGAATCGCATCGTGGTTCTGCAGGGCGGCCGGGTCGCGGGCGCGCTCGATGTCGCGGCGAACGAAGTCGCGCGCCGCCGCTTCGTCAAACGGGCGCTGTGTCCCCGCCACCATGCGCGAGTACGCAACGAGGTAGTCGACGACCGAGTCGACGTCCGACCAGTCCACCCGCGCGCTCGACACGAACGCCCCGAATTCGGCGGTCGCGGGCGGGAGCTCCCGCTGCACCGGCACGGCCGCCGAGGTGCTGATGAGGACGAGCGAGCGGACGCGCTCGGGGTGATCGACCGCGACGATCTGGGCGAAGGCCCCACCCGCCGAGGCGCCCACGAGGTGCGCTGCGTCGATGCCGTAGGCGTCGAGCACGCCGACGGCGTCCGCGACCAGGTCGCCACCGGTGTATCCCGGGCGGCCCGGCTCGTAGGTCACCGAGCGGCCGGTGTCACGGTGGTCGTAGCGGACGACGAAGCGGCCACCCTCCGCGAGCATGCGGCAGAAGCCGGCCTCCCACCACAGCATCGACGCGCCGGTGCCCATGATCAGGAGGATGGGCGGGTCCGCGGGGTCGCCGAAGGGCTCCGTGCAGAGCTCGACGCCGTCTACCTCGATCATTCGCTCGCGCATGGCTCAGTACGCCGGGACGGGCGAGAACGCCCAGGCCCGATCGCCCGGCGGCGCCGTGTCGGCGGCGATCGCCAGCACCGTGGATACATCATCGCGGGCAAAGGCCGCGAGGAGGCTGGCGACGCGCTCGCGCGCGGCGCCTTGGTTGGCCCGTGGCCGCGGCTCCGCACTTGCGGACACGGTTCGTTCCAGCCCTGCCCGCGCGCGCTGCAGCGCGCTGTTGACGGATGCCGGCGTGGTCGCGAGCGCCTCGGCACTCTCGCGCGCGGAGAACCCGAGCACGTCCTTGAGGATGACGGCGGCGCTCTGGTTCGGCGGCAACGCGGATGACGCGCGGATACCGGCGCTGGACCGGGGTCATCGGGCTCACCAATGGCTGGCATTGGCTTCGCCCTGCTTCCCCCGCTCAGCTTGGTCCGCCCGTCCCCGCGCACGCGCGGCCGCGAAATCAACCATCTAGATGACCTCGGCCGCCAGCAGGGCGACGTGCTCGAGATCGCCGGCACAGGGAAACAGGACCACGTCGTCGCAACCGGCCTCGGCGAGCCGGCGCAGCTCCGTTTCGATTTGCTCATCCGTGGTCAGCGTCTCGGAGCGCGCGGCCTCGTAGTAGGCGTCCCCGTAGTAGTGGTGGATGTAGGCGTCGGCGGTGACCTCCGCTCCGGGACCGAGGCTGAAATAGCGCCCGGTCATGATGCGCGGCCGGCCGGGGCGTCCGGCCTCGTCCCACGCCCGACCGACCGCCGCCGCGCCGTCGCGCAGCGTGGCCAGGTCGAACAGCGGCGATACCCAGCCCGCGCTCATCGGCCGCGCCGCCCGCTCGAACGATGCCCGCACCGTGCCGCCGACCAGGATCTGCGGCGCGGCACCGGCCTCGCGCCACGCGTGCTCCATCGCGTCCAGCGAGGCGTCGAACAGCTTTCCGCGGCCCCTCGGCGACACGCCGCTGGCCTCGTAGTCTGCGGGCCAGCCGCCCATCCCGAGGCCCGCCGTCAGCCGCCCGCCCGAGAGCCGGTCGACCGAGGCGAGCTGCTTGGCCAGCAGCACCGCGTTGCCGCGCCAGCAGACGTTGATGAGCGTGCTCGTCAGCTCGATCCCCCGCGTGGTCGCCGCGGCGGCGGCGAGCGCTGTCAGCGGATCGAGGTTGTCGTAGATCAGCCGGTCGATCACCCCAACCGAGGCGAACCCGGCATCCTCGGCCGCAGCCGCCCAGTCCCCGATCAAGGCCATGTCCGCCTCGGGGACCGCCGCCGGCAATCCGATTCCCACTCGCATGCGGCGCATGTTCGACGAGCCATCGCGCCATTTCTTGAGCGAAACGGACGTCGTGCCGGCGGGAACTACCCTGCCTCCGTTCCATGTCGAGGGGGACGACATCGAGCGACGAACATTGCTGCGGCTGCAGGAGGCCGGCGAGGAGCGTGTCGAACGCCACGCGACCTGGACGGAGCTGTTCTTCGACCTGGTGTTCGTCGTTGGGTGGCGCAGCTCGCCGCGGGACTGCATGCCGACGCCTCACTCGATGGCGCCATCGCGTTCGTCGGCCTGTTCGCCCCGGTGTGGTGGACGTGGACGAACTACGCGTACGTGGCCGACCTCTTCGACGCCGACGAGGGGCCGTTCCGGCTGGTGCTGCTCGGGGCGATGCTCTTCGTCGGCGGCCTGGCCGCGACCATCCCCGATGCCTTCGACGGGGAGACCGCGGGCTTCGTGGTTGCGTACGCCCTGCTGCGGGGAGACCTGCTGGTGGTCTACGCCTGGGCGTGGTCGACCGACCGGCGCCTGCGGCGCCTCGTGGGCACGCACGTGATCGGGTTCGGGCTCGGCGGACTGGTCTGGATCGCCTCGCTGCTGGTTGCGGCGCCCGGCCGGTACGCGATGTGGGCGGTCGCGATCGCGATCGACCTCGGCACCGGGCTCGTGGCGTACCTGGGCAGCCAGGACATCCCGCGCCATCGCTCGCACATGCCCGAGCGGTTCGCCCTGCTCACGCTGATCGTCCTGGGCGAGTCCGTGATCGCCGTCTCGGCCACCACCGCCGACGCGCACTGGGCCGTCGAGTCGGTCCTGACCGCGGCGCTGGGCTTCGGGCTGGCGGCCGCGCTGTGGTGGCTGTACTTCGCGCGCTTCGACGCCGAGGTGTTCGACTGGGCCTTGGGCGGCGGGATGCGCGAGCGCCGTCGGTCGTTCGTGTTCGGCTACGGCCACCTGCCGCTGCTCGCCGCGGTTGCCGCGGTTGGCGTGGGAGTGCGGCTGGCCATCGAAGAGGCCCTCGGAGGTGGAGAGGCGGCGGACGCCGCGCCGGTCCTCGGCGCTGCCACCGCTGCGGCCGTTCTCGCGCTCGCGCTCGTGCAGTGGGCGACGCCGGCGAGCCTGCCCCGGATCGCCGTCGCCGGCCGCTGCGCCCTTGCCGCGGTCGCGATCGCCCTCGCGGTGGCCGGCGACGAGCTCAGCGCCCCGGCACTCACGGCGATGCTCGCCGCGGGCGCCGGCGCGGAGCTCGTGCTCGAGAGCGCGGCAGGCAGGGCCAGCGCCCCGATCAGGTGACCCGGCCCGGCGCGGGATCCGTCGCGCGCTGGGCTCGCCCCCGAGCGGCACGGTCGCTCTGGGTTCATGGCGGCGATCGTATATCCGCGCATGTTGGGCGCTTTTCCGCTCGGGCGCCTGCGCAGGGGCCCCGCGCGTCCTACCCTTCCGACCCGCTCCCCCCGGGCACCCCCCATGACCGTCCGCTCGCCCCTTCGCTGGTTGCTCGTCCTCGCGCTCGCCGCCGGCGCGTCGCTGCTGCTGCACGCGGTGCCGGCGAACGCCGCGCGCGGCATGGAGGTCGCGATCTCCGACGAGGACGCGATGGTCAAGGGCACGGGCGGCGACCTCGGCCTGGCCTTCCGCACCGCTCAGGCCCTGAACGCCACCCGCATGCGGATCCTCGTCGAGTGGGCACGGGTCAGCGACGCCAACGACCCGGTCGCCTCGTCCAACCCCGACTACGACTGGGGCCCGATCGACCGCGCGATCGACACGGCCGCGTCCTACGGCATGCGCACGCAGCTCGCGCTCGCCGGGCCGCCGCCGGCCTACGCCTCGGGCACCGGGCGGGTCTCGATCCCGATCTGGACCCCGGACGCCGCGGCCTACGGCAACTTCGCGCGCGCGGCGGCCGAGCACTTCCAGGGCCGGGTGGACCGCTACTCGATCTGGAACGAGCCCAACTACCCGTCCTGGCTCGAGCCCCGGAGCCAGTCGCCGCAGCTGTACCGGGCGCTCTATGAGGCCGGCTACGCGGCGATCAAGTCGGTCGATCCCAGCGCCCAGGTGCTGATCGGCGAGACCGTGCCCTACGGGGGCAAGGCCATCGTCGACACGGGCAAGAAGGGCAAGGACGGCAAGCCGATCCGGCGCGGCAAGAGGCTCGGGCTCGCGGCCGCGCCGCTGCGATGGCTGCGCGCGGTCGCGTGCGTGAACGCCCGCTACCGGCGGATCGGGAACTGCACGCCGCTGCACGCCGACGGCTACGCGCACCACCCCTACGACCTCGAGTTCGGGGCCGCCACCGGCTCCCCGCTCTCCAAGACCTTCCCGGGGGCGGACAACGCGCCGATCCAAACGCTGCCGAACCTGCGCAAGGCGCTGGACAAGCTCGCCGGGGTGGGGGCGCTCGCCACGCCCGGCGGCAAGCCGCTGAACATCTACCTGACCGAGTCGGGCTACTTCGTCTCCGGCAAGCGCAAGCTGGCTGCGGCCAAGCGGGCGAAGTACCTGCCGCAGCAGTTCCAGATCGCCGCCACCCAGCCCCGCGTGCGCGAGATGCTCCAGTACAACGTGTTCGCCCCGTCCAGCGGCTTCACGACCGGGTTGCTCACGCCCGACGGCCGGCCGCTGGCCGAGTACAAGACGCTGCTGGCCTGGACGCGGCGCGCGGCCAAGGGCGGCCTGATCAAGCGCAACACCGGTCCGATCATGTTGCCACCGGCACCGCTCTCCTAGGCCGTCGGGGCGCCCAGCGAACCAGCGGGACGTGCCAGCCGCTGGGTTGAGGCTCAGCGCTCGGAGGGGTCCATGCTCAGCACCGGCTTGACGTCGACCACGGGGGTGCCGTTCACCGCCTCCAGGTCGCTCACCTTCACCCGCGCGCCGTCGAGGGCGAGGATCCGGACGCGGTGCAGACCGATCGGATTGGGGCGGTGCGGGGAGCGCGTGGCGAAGACGCCCTGGGGCGCGCGCGTGGCATCGCCGCGCGGGTGGACGCGCAGCACGTCGCGACCGGCGCGGTGAAACCAGGTGAGGACGAGGACGTCGTCGCCGGGGGCCAGCCCCTCGAGCGCCTCTAGCATGGCCGGCTCGAGAACGAGCCAGGCGTCGGGCGCGCCTTCGTCGCCCTGCTTGGGCGCCGTCGCCGGATCGGTCAGAGGCGACTCGACCGTTCCGATGGGATGAAGCTCGAAGTCCATTCGCACAATGGTGGCGAACGTGAACCGGATCGTCGTCTCGACCGCCGCCGGGCTCAGCGCCGTGCTCGTGGCGTTCGCCGGCGGCTACGGCTACCACCGCGACGAGCTCTACTTCGTGGCCGCCGGCCGGCACCTCGACTGGGCCTACGCCGACCAGGGACCGTTCACGCCGCTGGTCGCCCGCGCGATGAGCGAGATCGCGCCGGACTCGCTCACGGTGCTGCGGATCCCGTCCGCGCTCGCCGCCGGCGCCACCGTGCTCCTGACCGGGCTGCTGGCCCGCGAGCTCGGCGGCGGCCCCCGCGCCCAGGTGATCGCCGCGGCGTGCACCGCCGTGGCCGGGCTCGTCCTGTTCACCGGCCACATCCTCAGCACCTCGACCTTCGACCTCCTCGCCTGGACCGCCGTCACCTGGCTCGCCGTCCGCGCGGTACGCGGCGGGCGACGACCGGCTCTGGCTCGTCGCCGGCGTCGTGCGCTGCTTTCCGAGCGCGACACCGGGCCGGTGATCGCCCTCAATCCGGATCTGGGGGAGACGATCGGCTGGCCCGCGTTCGCGCGCACGGTTGCGCGGGTCTACCCGCACGGCACCCGGGCGGCGATCCTCATCGCAACTGCGGCGAGGCGGGCGCTATCGACCGCTACGGCCCCGCCCTCGGGCTGCCCCACGCCCATAGCGGCCACAACGCGTACGGCGACTGGGCCCACCGCCGGACGGGAGCGCGCCCGTCGTCGCCGTCGGCCTCCGCCCGCGACCTCATGCACCTGCGTTGTTGCCGCGTCGCGGCCCGCATCGACAACGGGGTCGGCGTCGACAACGACGAGCAGGGCGCGGGTGCTGGTCTGCCGCGGACCGGTCCAGCGGATCCAGGCCAACCTGGAGGGGATCGACCGCCGCGCGCTCGCCGCCGTCGAGGCCGAGCTCGGGCAGACGACGCTGGCGGACCTGGTGCAGCGGGCCCAGCCATCCTCTGACACTGCCCTTGACGACGACGCAGCGTAAGCGTAAACTTACGTAAGCAATGGCTAACGCAGCTGCCGTCGAGGGACTCGCGGCGCTGGGCGACCCGACCAGGCGCACGATCTTCGAGCGCGTCGCCGAGCGCCCCCGCCCCGTGGGCGAGCTCGCCCGCGAGCTGCCCGTCAGCCGGCCCGCGGTCTCGCAGCACCTCAAGGTGCTGAAGGACGCGGGGCTGGTGGTCGACCACGCCGCGGGAACGCGTCGCGTCTACCGCGTGGACCCCGAGGGCCTCGCGGCCCTGCGCGACTACCTCGACGGATTCTGGAACCGCGCGCTCGCGGCGTACAAGGAGGCCGCCGAGCGCCCGACCAAGGAGAGCGCATGAGCATCCAGACAGCCGACACCGCCGTGCGGACGTCGATCGTCGTCGAGGCGCCGGTCGAGCGCGCCTTCGACGTCTTCACGCAGCAGATGCCGAGCTGGTGGCACCCCGACCACCACATCCTCGAGGGCGAGCTGGCCGAGATGGTCTTCGAGCCGCGCGTCGGCGGCAGCATCTACGACAGGGGCGTGGACGGCAGCGAGTGCCGGTGGGCGCGCGTGCTCGCTTACGAGCCGCCCAGGCGCGTGGTGTTCAGCTGGGACATCGACCTCGGCTGGAAGATCGAGGCCGATCCGGACAAGACGAGCGAGGTCGAGGTCCGCTTCACCCCCGACGGGCCGGATCGCACACGGGTGGAGCTCGAGCACCGCAACCTCGATCGCCACGGCGCCGGCTGGGAGCGCATGCGCGACGCCGTCGGCTCGTCGGGCGGCTGGGGGGCCGGCCTGCAGCGCTTCGCTTCGGCGGTGCGATGAAGTACGTCCTGCTCTACGCGTCGGCCGACGACGTGGCGACCAAGGCGCCGCCGGTCTTTCCCGCCCACGAGGCGCGGCTGCGCGACTTCCACGAGCGCGGTGAGCTGCTCATGGTTGGAACGTTCGAGGATGCCCAGCGCGACGGGTCGATGGCGATCCTTCGCAGCCGCGAGGCCGCTGAGGAGTTCGCCGCCGGCGACCCGTTCGTGCTGGAGGGCGTCGTGCGCAGCTACGAGGTGCGCGGGTGGAACGAGGTGCTCACGCCTTGAGCCCGAACCGCTCCATCAGCGGGCCGATCGAGTCGACGTCCATCGTCACCTCGTAGCGCGCCTGGACCTGGCCCATGGCCGCGAAGTCGGGCGGGCCGTCGGCGCTCAGGATGGGCGCGAGGTCGGCGAAGTACTGCTCGAAGCCGCCCGGTGAGATCAGCTCGAGCACCCTGGTCTCCTCGTCGGTGGCGTTCCAGAACGCGTGCGGCACGCCACGCGGCTTCACCACCAACTCGCCCGGGCCGGCCTCGACCACCTCGTCGGCGACCATGGCGCCCATGCGCCCGTTGAGCACGAACGAGTACTCGTCCTCGTTGCGGTGCCTGTGGATGGGCGCCCCGAGCGCCCGCGGGGCGAGCGTGTGCTCGAGGATCGCGAACCGGCCTTCGGTGCGGTCGCTCCGCAGGAGGTAGCGGTTGCCGAGCCCCGGGAAGTCGGCGCGCTCGCCGTCGGCGGCGGTGATGGTCGTCATGCCTGGCTCCTTTCGTTGAACAAAGTGTAAAGCGATCGTCGAGACGCTACACTTCGCTATACGCCATGTCAAGTGGAAAACGTCCCTATCGGCTGAAGGAGCGCGCCCGCCGCCAGGAGGAGACGCGGCGGCGAATCGCGGCGGCTACGGCGGCCCTGCATGAGGAGGTCGGGCCCGCGAGGACGACCGTCGCCGAGGTGGCCCGCAGGGCGGGGGTCCAGCGACCCACCGTCTACGCGAACTTCCCGGACGAGCGCGAGCTCTTCGCGGCCTGCCAGGCGCACTTCCTAGGCGAGCACCCGCCGCCCGATCCGAGTTCCGCGCTTGCCCTTGTCGACCCGGTGCAGCGGGTCGGCGGGGTGCTTCACTCGCAGTACGC
The DNA here is from genome assembly GCA_045805605.1 of Solirubrobacteraceae bacterium. Lineage (GTDB taxonomy): Bacteria > Actinomycetota > Thermoleophilia > Solirubrobacterales > Solirubrobacteraceae > DATBDE01. The sequence goes on along the minus strand of JBJMKX010000143.1, from coordinate 1,863 downwards.
CTGGTACCGAGAAACCGAGGCGATGACCGGCAACGTCCAGCGCGACCGCCGCCTGCTGCCCGCCTTGGACACGGTCGTTGCCGAGACCTCCGACCGCCAGCTCGACGCCCTGGCCGATGCACTCGCAGCGGGCAAGGCGCCGCTCAGCCGCCCCCTCATCCGCCTGGCCCTTGACTTCGCGACCTGGAAGCGGCTGACCGCCGAGGGGCTGGCGGACGACGAGGCGGCGGAGCTGATGGCACGGGCGGCGACGGCCTAGGCCGTCGCGCGCGCCTTCGACCACTCCGCCTTCTGCGCGCGCTTGGCCGCCTGGTAGTTGGCCAGTGCCTGGGGCGAGTCGACGTCGCCCAGCGTCGGGTGCCACGGCACGAGGTCCTGCGCGGCGGCGACGCCGAACCGCTTGGCCAGCACGCTGCCCAGCGCCTTGATCTTCATCTCTCCGAAGCCGGGCAGGCCGGCGAGGTTGGCGCGCAGCGCATCGCCGTCGGCGGCGTCGGTCCAGATGCGCGCTGCGTCGCCGTCGTAGTGATCGCGCACGTGCACCGCCAAAGCGTGCACGCGGTCGGCCATGGCGCCGGGGAAGCGATGGATGGCGGGGCGCGCGCGGAAGATCGGTTCGAGGTCGGCTTCGGCCAGCGTCGCCGCGTCGATGGACCCGAGCCGCTCGCGCAGCACGAGCGGGCCCATGAACGCCTTCTGCACCGGCACCTGCTGGTCGAGCGCGAAGCCCACGAGCAGGGCCATCGGATCGGACGCGATCAGCTCGTTCGCGTCGTCGGAATCGGTGTAGTAGAGGCGGTCGGGCACCAACCCGATCGTACCTCGTCGCCGCTAGGCGCCGTGGCCGTTGTGCCCGTTGCGGCGCGACACGAGAAACACGCGGCCGCCGTCCGGGATGCCGCTCGCGCGGTAGTGGCCGAGCATCTCGGCGTGCATTCCGTGCTGCTCGAGGAACTCGCGGACGGCGCGCTGCTGACCGTCCTCGCCGCTGTGGCGCCAGTCGTCGCAGACGAGCACCGCCGCCTGCCGGATCGCGGGCGCGCTGAAGTTCAGGGCGTCCCGCGACGAGGAATAGAGGTCGCAGTCGAGCATGATCACGCCCGCGCGCTCGATGCCGTGCTCGCGGCGCGTTGCCTCGGTGAGGACCCGGTCGAACCAGCCCTTCACGAGCCGGACGCGCTCCACGTCCACGCCGCCGCGGCGCATGTTCTCGATCGCCTCCTCCGGCGAGCACGCGAACATCCCCGCGCTCCAGCGCTGCGGATTGATCTGCGCGGCCTCCGCCGGCAGGCCCTCGAAGGAGTCGAAGCCGATCAGCCGCATGTCCTCGAGGCCGGCGGTCGTCCGCGCGCGGTCCGCGCAGGTCATCGTGCCGCCGGCGTAGACGCCGAACTCGAGGTAGTCGCCCACCTCGTGCGTGCCGAGCCGCCGGCGCAGGAGGCGTAGGGCGTCCGCGAGCCGGCGCTCGAGCTGCTCGGCGGCCACGTGGCCCGTCGCGTCGCCCGCGTGGCGGCGCAGTGCGTACACGCGTGACTCGAAGCGCCCGCTCACGCGCGAGGGCAACCGCGCCACCAGGGCGCGTACGAGCTTTGTCAGGCCAAGTCGCTTGGCGGCGGACATGGCCCCCTTGACGAGCCGCCTGCGCATCGATGTCCACTATCGGCGCGGGGGCGCACGTCCCTTAAGCCTGCGTCAGGCGAGCCAGACCACGTTGCCCCCGTGGAACCCGCAGGTGGCGAGCAGTCGCTCCTCTGCGCCCGGCCAGGTGGTCAGCCGCAGCTCGCACTCCTCGCCGCCGAACTCCATCCGCAGCCACGCGAGCGGCGCGTCCGGGCGGGCGCCCTCGCCCGCCCGCCCCATGGC
>JBJMKX010000142.1:0-21777 GCA_045805605.1 Solirubrobacteraceae bacterium | reverse complement strand
GCGCCCCGCGCAGCAAGGGTCCCGACCTCGACCGGCTCGCCGGCCTGCGCGAGCGCGCGGCGGCCCACGGCGCCGGCGAGGCGGTGCTTGCCGACACCGACGGGCGCCTGCTCGAGGGCGCCTTCACGAGCCTGCTGTGGTGGGAGGGCGAGACGCTGTGCGTCGTGCCCGACGAGGCGCCGATCCTGCCTGGCGTCACCCGGGCGCTCCTGATCGAGCTTGCGGTCGAGCGCGACACGCCGGTGGCGCGGCGGCGCCCCGCGCCGGACGAGCTGGTCGGCCGTGAGACCTGGCTTGTCAGCGCCCTGCACGGCATCCGGACCGTCACGGGCTGGGTCGGAGGCATGCAGGCGGGCGCCGCGCCGCGCGCAGCGACCTGGCAGCGCCTGCTCGACGCGCCCACCAACGGCATGCGATCGCAAACGAGTGGTGCGCCTCCATCAGCGAACGGCACCCCCATGTGAATTCGTGGCCGCTTCCCTTCCGCGGGCATACGATCCGGCGCGGGTTCGAAAGGAGGAGCACCGTGAGCGACACTGCCCTGGAAGGCCTCGACAAGCAGAACGGGGTGACGCTGGGCCGGATCCTCGGGCGCGGAACCGTCGGGCAAGCCGAGGAGGGACCCGATGGGAAGATGCACGCCACGATCCGCATCCCGGAGGACGAGCTGGTCTACGAGCCGGGGATCCTGGTCATCCCCCACGGAGGCGTGCTCGAGCTCGAGCTCATCAACGATGACAAGAACACGCACTGCGCGGTCCTGCCGAGCAACGGCGACTACAAGTTCATCTGGCTCGTGAACCATTCGAAGGGCACGGCGACGCTCGAGCTCGACGGCCCCGGCTACTACTGGTACGGCTCCCGCTCGGGCAACGACGAGGGCCGCGGCCTGACCGCCGCGATCGTCGTGGGCGGCGACGCCCCACCAGAGGCTCGCATCGACCGCCCGCCGCAGCCGCGCCCGTAGCTCGACCGCCCGGCCAATCACGACGTCTTAGGAGCACCCTGATGGCAACTGAGTACGTAGACGCAGGGCAGGCGATCGACAACTCGTCGCTCAGCGGCATCGTCGGCAGCGCGCCGCCGGTGACCGACGGGGTCACCTACGAGCGCATCCTCAACGCCCGCTCGGAGCCGCAGAACTGGCTCACCTACTACGGCGCCTACGACGGGCAGCGCTACAGCCCGCTGGACCAGATCAACAAGGAGACCGTCAAGCAGCTCACCCCCGCATGGGTCTTCCAGTGCGGCTCGGTGGGCCTGCACTCGGGCAAGTCGACGTACTCGTTCGAGGCCTCCCCACTCGTCGTCGACGGCATCATGTACGTCTCCGGCTGGGACGGCTGGGTCTGGGCGCTCGACGCGCAGACGGGGAACATCCTCTGGCAGTACCGGACCGCGGCGGCGTTCGACGTGTCGCTGTGCTGCGGCAACGTGAACCGGGGCGTCGCCGTCGCCGAGGGCAAGGTCTTCGTCACCACCCTGGCCGCGCACGTGATCGCGCTCGACGCCGAGACCGGCAAGAAGGTCTGGGACCAGACCTATGGCGACGTCCGTGCCGGCGAGAGCGCCACGGTCGCGCCGTTGATCGTGAAGGACACGGTCGTCGTCGGCAGCTCCGGCGGCGAGTTCGGCAACCGCGGCCACTCCGACGCGTTCAAGATCGAGACGGGCGAGCGTGTCTGGCGGACGTACATGGTGCCGAAGCCCGGGGAGCCCGGCTCCGAGACCTGGCCGTCCGACGGCGAGGCCTGGGCGCGAGGCGGCGCGAACTGCTGGGTCACCGCCACGTTCGACCCGGACCTGAACCTCCTGTACTTCGGGACCGGCAACCCGTGTCCCGACTTCGACGGAGGCGTCCGCGAGGGCGACAACCTCTACACCGACTCCGGTGTGGCGGTGGACGCCGACACCGGCGAGATCAAGGCGCACTTCCAGTACACCCCGCACGACCTGTGGGACTACGACTCCACGATGGAGCACATCCTGTTCGACCTCGACGGCCAGAAACTCGCGGCGCACTTCGACAAGAACGGGTTCCTATACATCCTCGACCGCACGAACATGGACGCGGTCCGCGTGGCGCCGTTCGTCGACCGGATCGACTGGGGCGAGGTCGACGAGAAGGGCAACGTGACGCCGAAGGTCTACCCCGACAAGGAGGGCGACCCGGTCCACTTCTGGCCGGGGCCGGCCGGCGCCAAGGAATGGACGCACGCGTGCTACAGCCCGAAGACGGAGCTCCTCTATGTTCCGGTGCAGGACGTCGGCGCGACGGCCACGCGGCGGCGCAGGGAGTTCAAGGAGAGCATCCCGTACTGGGGCGCCGGCGTGGCTGTGGACGGCGAGGACCAGAACGGGTACGTGAGCGCCTACGATCCGCGCACCGGCCAGGAGCGGTGGCGCTGGTCGAACGACATCTGCATGTGCTCGTCGCTGCTGGCCACGGGCGGCGACCTCGTGTTCGGCGGGGAGCCCACCGGGGAGTTCCACGCCTGGGACGCCAGCAGCGGTGACGACCTGTGGCACTTCCAGTGCGGCAGCGGCCACCACAGCAGCCCGTCGAGCTACAGCATCGACGGGCGGCAGTACGTCGTTGCGCCGAGCGGCTGGGGCGGTTGGGCCGAGGGGTTCCTGCCCAAGATGCTCGGGTCGTCCCACGGAAGCGCCCTGTTCGCGTTCGCGTTGCCGGAGTAACCAAGAACCTCGGGTATCACCTTCGATATCGAAGGGGACCGAGACGAGCGGTGAGGCGGGGCCGGCTGCCCAGGCAGTCGGCCCTCAGCCTCGTCGCTCGGGTGTCGCTCGAATCACCGGGACCGGATGATCGGCCAACTGCTCATTCTGGGGTTCACCCTCAGTCTGGATAACTTCCGGACGGCGATCGCGCTCGGCGCGCTCCAGCCCGGGCTGAAGCGTTCCGTGAAGATCGCCGTGGTGTTCGGATTCTGGGATGGCGTGGCACCGGTGGTCGGGATTCTGCTGGGACGGTACGCCAGCGAGAAGATCGGCGAGACGGCCGAGTACGTGGGGGCGATCGCGCTGGGGTTGTACGGCCTGTACCTCATCATCCAGGCCTGGCGCACCCCGGCGCCCGAGGACGTCGATGAACGTTGGGCGCTGCTCGGCCTTCCTCTGCCCTTGAGCCTCGACAACGTCGTCGCCGGCACCAGCCTGGGCCTGCTCGGGTTCTCGCCGTGGCTCGCGGCCCCGATCTTCGGCACGATCACGGCCGTGATGGCGCTCATCGGGTTGCAGCTCGGCCGCCTGGTCTCCAGTTTCCTTCGCATCCGGTCCGATCTCGTGACCGGGGTAGCGCTCGTCGTCATGGCTGTCGCACTCGGGCCTGGGGCGTGACGCCGAGCACCATGAGCGCTGCGCCTGCGCAGGCGGGTCGGTCCGAAGCCGGCGCGCGCGGTCACATCGATCTTCATCGTGTTAGCATGCCCGGGGCAGTCCCTGAGACCCAGAACAGGAGGTTCCGATGACCTGGACAAAGCCTGTGTTCGAGCTCGTAGAGCTCTGCTCGGAAGTTACCTCCTACTTCTATCACCGCTAGATAGAGCGTCGGGTCGCGGCCCCTTGTGGGCCGCTTCACAGCTGACGAACCACCTCCACCACGCCCCTTGGGCGGAGCATGCGGGCGCGAATTCTCGGTTCAGCCGCCGGTGGAGGGTTTCCGCAGTGGAACTGCCGCTGCAGCACATGCGAGGCGGCGCGCGCGGGGATGTCGGCATGCCCTCGAACGCAGTCGTCGCTGGCGATCCGCAGCGCCGATGGGCCGTGGCTGTTGGCGAACGCTTCGCCGGACCTCCGCCAGCAGATCGAAGGACTGCGAACCGATCCGGCGGGCGGCGTCCGCGCGGCTCCGATGGCGGGGATCCTCCTGACCGATGCGGAGATCGACCACACCGCAGGCCTGCTGCTGTTGCGCGAGTCGTCGACGCCCCTCCACGTCTACGGCAGCGACGCCGTCCGGCGTGCCCTTGTCGACGACTATCCCGTGCTGAGCATCCTCGCCCACTACTGCGGCGTCGAGTGGCACACGTTGGAGCCCGCCCGGTCGCTTGCGATCGACGGGTCGCCGCTCGAGGTCGAGTCGTTCGCGGCCGGCGGCGACGCGCCGCGCTACCTTGGCGGGACGGATGCGGACATCGAGGCGATCGGGCTGGTCTTCCGCGACCGTCGCGGCGGCGGCGTGCTGACGTATGTCCCCGGGCTCGCGCGGCTAGGTGACGATGTGCTCGAGCGCCTGGAGGCGAGCGATGCCGTGCTCGTCGACGGCACGTTCTGGAGCGATGACGAGCTCGTCGCTCTCGGCATCTCCAATCGGACGGCCCGGCAGATGGGCCACGTCCCCCTCTCGGGTGCCGGTGGCACCCTGCAGGCACTCACCAAGCTGAACCGGCCGCGCAAGATCCTCGTGCACATCAACAACACGAACCCCGTACTGCTCGAGGACTCCCCCGAACGGGAGACCGTCCTGCGCGCCGGTGTCGAGGTCGCCCACGACGGCCTGGAGCTCGAGCTGTGAGCACCGCCGCGCGACACCGGGCGGCCACGCCGGATCCGTGGCCGGCGGAGGAGCTCGTCGAGCGCCTGCGGGCGCAGGGGGCGCGGTACCACAACCTTCACGGCTTCCATGTGCGGATGGACGCCGGCGAGCTCTCCCGCGAGGAGCTTCAGCGCTGGGTTGCGAACCGCTTCTACTACCAGCGCTGCATCCCCATCAAGGACGCGGCGATCCTCTCCAACTGCCCGCAGATCGAGGTCCGGCGCGTGTGGATCCAGAGGATCCTCGATCACGACGGTGGGTCCGACGGGACGGGCGGGATCGAGTCGTGGCTGCGGCTCGGGGAGGCGCTCGGCGTCACCCGCGACGAACTCGAAGCTGAGCGGGGCGTGCTGCCGGGGGTGCGCTACGCCGTCGACGCCTACGTCAACTTCGCGCGAAGCAGGCCCTGGATCGAGGCGGTCGCGTCGTCGCTCACGGAGCTCTTCGGCCCGGGCGCGATCCGGGTCCGGCTGGCGGCGCTGGAGGCCCAGTATCCGTGGATCGACCGGGCGGGCCTGGAGTACTTCCGCGACCGGCTGGTGCAGGCCCCGCGCGATGCGGAGTACGCACTTGGGCTCGTCGTCGAGCGCTGCGTGACCCGAGAGCAGCAGGAGCGGGCCGTCGCGGCGCTCAGGTTCAAGACCGAGGTGCTCTGGGCGCAGCTCGACGCGATCGAGCGCGGAGCCACGCAGCCGGAGGCGGCGGCATGAGGCGCCCGCGCCTCGTGGACGGCGCCCGCCTCCAGTACGACGACGTGCGCGGCGAGCATGTCCTCTTGATTCCGGAGGGCGCTGTCCGTTTGAACGAGACGGCGGCGCAGATCCTCGAACTGTGCGACGGGCGAACGCTCGATGAGATCGCCGCCGTGCTGTCGGCGCGCTACGACGGCACGAGCGTGGGGGACGACGTGCGCGAGCTGGTCGATGCCATGAGCGAGCGCGGGCTGGTGACCGATGCCGCCTCCTAGGCCCTACACCCTCGTTGCGGAGCTGTCGTATCGCTGTCCCCTGCGCTGCCCGTACTGCTCGAATCCGCTCGACATCGGGGCCGATCGCTACCGCGCCGAGCTCGAGGGCGAGCACTGGAAGCGCGTCTTCCACGAGGCGCGCGCGCTCGGCGTCCTCCAGCTTGCCCTGACCGGCGGCGAGCCGATGCTCCGTCGCGACCTCGACGAGCTGGTCGCCGCGGGGCGCGACGCTGGCCTGTATTCCACGCTCGTCACCGGGGCCACGCTGTTCTCGCGCGAGCGCGCCGAACGGCTGAAGGAGGCGGGCCTGGACCACGTTCAGGTCTCGATCCAGAGCCCGGATCCCGAGGAGAACGACCGGATCGCGGGCAACCGGTCCTTCGAGAAGAAGATCGGGGCGGCGCGCGTGGCGCGCGACCTCGGGTTCCCGCTGACCATCAACTGCGTTCTGCACCGGCAGAACCTGGACCGCATCGAGGAGATCCTGCGGCTGACCGAGGAGCTCGACGCCCAGCGGCTCGAGCTCGCGAACACGCAGTACTACGGCTGGGCGGTGGTGAACCAGGGGGCGCTTGCCCCCACGCGCGAGCAGCTCGAGCGCGGAGAGGAGGCGGTCGAGCGCTTTCGCGACCGCGTCGGCCCGAGGATCACGGTCCTCTGGGTCCTGCCGGACTATCACGAGGACCTCCCGAAGCCGTGCATGGGCGGCTGGGGTCGCACCACCATGGTCATCGCCCCGAACGGCGACGCGCTTCCGTGTCAGGCGGCGACGACGATTCCCGACCTCGAGTTCCCCAACGTCCGCGACCGCCCGCTCGACTGGATCTGGCATGAATCGGACGCGTTCACGCGGTTCCGCGGGACCGAGTGGATGCAGGAGCCGTGCCGCTCGTGTCCGCTCGGGCGGCAGGAGGAGGACTGGGGCGGCTGCCGCTGCCAGGCGCTTCGTCTCACCGGTGATGCCCGGGCCACGGACCCCGTGTGCCGGTTCTCGCCCCATCACGACGTCGTCGTGTCGGCCCGTGAGCCCGCTCAGACAGACGACTTCGTCTACCGGACGATGCGCCGACCCGCGCGCGTCTGAGCTACGCCGCCTCGCGTCCCTCGATGAGACCGGCGACGTGGAGCCGGTGGGCGACCTTGCCCGCGCTCTCGCGCCGCGTGGCGGCGGGCACGGCGTCGCCCCAGGCCTCGGCGACCTCGTCTGCCCGCACCAAGAGGTCGTCGATGCACTCGGCCGACGGTTCGCTCTCGACCAGGCAGCGCAGGCCGAAGCCGACATGCCAGCGCTCGTCGCGCTCGACGCGCTCGATCCCCTGCCGCACGCCCGGTAGGGTGCCGTCGGCCAGGTCCTCGAGCAGCGCCGCTTGCCCGGCGTCGAAGACGACCCCTTCGAGCAGCATGTGGTAGAGGCTCACGCCCTCGCCCAGCCCGGTCCGACCCTCCGCCAGCTCGGCCGCCATGGCGGGCAGGCGCACCTCGAAGAGGTCGAGCACTCCGGGTGGAGCGTAGGCCCGAGCCGCGGCGCGCCGCTCGGACGGGTCCGCCCCGGGGAGTCCGAGCACCTTGGCCCCGATGTGATCGAAGAGCCGCGCATGGCGCTGCTCGTCGCGGCGTTGGAGGAAGAAGACCCAGGCCACCAGGTTCTCCTGGGACGCCAATGTCGCTTTCCTGGCCGCGTCGGAGAACGGCCTGAGCTCCTCGGCGACTGCCTCCTCGGCCACGCAGAAGCCGGCGAGCACGCTCATGAGGCGATCACGCCGCTCGCTCGGGAGCTCCGCCCACGCGCGGGCGTCCGGGCTGAAATCGATGGCCTCGGGGCTCCACTGCAGACGGGCCACGATCCGCGAGAAGAAGTTGGGCCAGAAGCTGCGGTCGGCGAAGACCTCGAGCCCGCCCACGATCCTGTAGTCGCGGAGCTGGGGGTCACCCATGGTGCCAAGGTACCAAGTGATTTCCGAGGTTCCCGAGCCAGACCGTGCCCATGGTCATGTGGCCGGGACGGCGGAGAGCGCCTCGCGCGCGGCCGGGCTGCTGACGAATGACGTGAACGCCGCGGTGGCTTCGCGAACCGGCCCGGTGCCCGCTCGAATGACGTACCACTGGCGAGCTGCCGGCGGCTCGCGCACGGCAATCGTCGCGAGCCGGCCCTGTGCGAGCTCCAGCTGCACTGCGAGGCGAGACTGCAGCGATACGCCCAGGCCGGCCTGCGCTGCGTGCTTGATCGCGCCGTTGGAGCCGAGGGTGAGCGCAACCGGCGTCAGCCCATGTTCGGCGAGGTAGTCCTCGACCATCTTGCGGGTTCCCGATCCCCGTTCGCGCAGCAGCCAGGGGCGCTCGGCCAGGGCTTCGATGGGCACGTCGGGGCTGCCGACGAGCGGGTCGTCCGGTGTGGTGATCGCGACGATCTCGTTGTCGAGGAACGGGGTGCCCACGAGGCCGCCGTCGCCGGGCGGGCGCCCGCCGATCGCCACGTCGGCGCGGTGCTCGAGGACGCTGGTAAAGACGCCCTGGCGGTTGTCGACGCTGACGGTCACCGAGACGTCGGGGCGCAGTACCGAGTAGGCCTTGATGAGCGGAACGACGATGTACTCCGCCGCGGTGGTCACGGCCGCGATGCGCAATTCGCGCGCCGCCGCGCCCGCGGCCTCCAGGGCGACTCGGCGGCCTTCGTCGAGCAGACCGAGCACGTCGGATGCGTAGGGTGCGAACGCCTCCCCCGCCCGCGTGGGCACGACTCCGCGGCCCGCGCGCTCGGTCAGGTCGACGCCGAGCTCGCGCGAGAGCGCCGCGATGGCGGCGGACACCGACGGCTGCGTGACCACGAGCTGTTCGGCCGCGGCGGTGACGGACCCGCCGCGGATGACGGCGAGGAAGCTCGTGAGCTGTGTCACGGTGATCGCCACCTGCCCTCTCTACCGCAGCGATCGTCTCGGGACAACTCGGCCGCTCAGGTTGGCACGCGGCTCGGCACCGTCGCGGCGAGGGTCATCGTGGCGTCACCCCGGTCGCCGGCACCGGCGCGGCAGGGTCGGGAACCAGTACGTCCGCGCGCGTTCCCTGGCCGCCGAGCGCAATGGACGCCTTTGCCGTGAGCACGTGATACAGGATCAGTAGCTGCACGAGCGCGAGCGTCTCTGACCGGTGCAGGTCCGTGCCGATCGTGAACTCCCCTAGGCGCTGGGAGCGCAGGTGGCTGGCGAAGTGCATCGCCTGCCAGATCGTCTGCTCGATCTCCGCCGCGCGCTCGGGATCGAGGTCGCCCGGAATGCGCACCCACTCATTGCCGTTGCGGTGATCCAGCGTGATTCGGCTGTCACCGCCGATGAACGGCGACAGGTCCGGGTGCGCCAACCCGTCACGTAGGACGAGCCGGGCATCGAGACGGTCCGGCGCGTCTCCCGCATCGCCGGGCATGAACGCCACCACGATGTCCGCAAACCGCTCTTGGGGCCGGATGAACGACGCCGAGTCGGGCTCGCGTCGGTCCAGCTCGGCCAGCACCTCGTCGGTCGTGTAGCCGCGTCGCGAGCAGTCGCGATCCACCTTCCACTTGCGTCGCAGCTCTTCGGGCGGCGCGAGATAGACGCGGACGTCGTAGGCGTCGCGCATCTCCGGCGTGTGGTAGCCCAGCAGTCCCTCCACGATGGCGAAGGCGTGGGGCTCGACGTACATCGGCGGCCCGAAACTGCCGTCGGTGTGCCGGTACACGGGCTTGAGGATCGCGTTGCCCCGCCGCAGGTGGGCGATGTCCTGCCCCATGATGTCCATGTAGTTGCAGTCGGGGTGCAGCGGCGTGATGTTGTGCTCCTTGCGCTGCTGGCGGTCGTAGCGGTGGTAGTCGTCGAGGGCGACGTGCGTCACTTTCTCCTCGCCGAGGAGCCTCACGAGACCGCGCGTGAGAGTCGTCTTGCCCGCCGCCGAGTCCCCGACGACGCCCAGGATGATGGGGCGTGGCACGAATGGCCTCCTCAGGTCGCTGCGTGGTGGTCGAGGTCGGTCGGCTCCGGGGCCGGGAGCGCGTCGGAGTCGTCCGGGAGCGTGTAGGCGAAGACCCGGCTCTTGAGCAGGTCGCTCGCCTCGATCCGCATCAGGTCGTCGCGCGTCACGATGTCGCCTTCGTCGACGAGCCTGTTGGCCTGACGTAGCCGCGCGCGCTCGAGCGCATTACGGATGCTGCGCGCGTTGGCGAACCGCGGCATGGCCATGCGCCGTTCGATGTAGTCACGGAAGACCGTCTCAGCCTCCGGGCTCAGCGCGTAGCGTTGCTGCTCGAGCATGAGCTCGCCGATTGCGACGAGCTCGTCGCGGTGGTAATCGGGGAAGTCGATGTGGTGGGCGATGCGCGAGCCCATCCCGGGGTTCATCCGAAAGAACTCGTCCATGCGATCGGCGTAGCCGGCGAGGACCACCACCAGCTTGTCGCGATCGTTCTCCATCACCTGCAGGAGGATCTCGATCGTCTCCTGGCCGTAGTCACGCTCGTTCTCGGGGCGGTGGAGGTAGTAGGCCTCGTCGATGAACAGGACGCCGCCGAATGCGCGCTTGAGGACCTCCTTGGTCTTCGGCGCGGTGTGCCCGACGTACTGCCCGACGAGGTCGTCGCGCGTCACCGCGACGACCTTCGGCTTCTCGATGTAGCCGAGGCCGGCGAGGATCTCTGCCATGCGCAGTGCCACTGTCGTCTTTCCGGTACCGGGGTTGCCGGTGAAGCTCATGTGCAAGGACGGCCGCTCCGAGGCGAGCCCGACCTGGCGTCGCAGCGTGTCGACGACGAGCAGGGCGGCGATCTCGCGGATGCGCATCTTGACCGGCTCGAGCGCCACGAGCTCACGGTCCAGGCGCTCGAGCACGTGGGCGACTTCGGAGTCGCGCAGCGCGGCGCCGACGTCGATCGCTACGTCGCCGTTGCGCTCGGTCGTTGCTGTGAGTGCGCCCGCCTTCATCACCCGGTCCCACGCCCGTTGTCGTCCGGCGAGGCCGGGCGTGCGCCGTAGCGGCGACCGGGCGGCTGGTCGGCCGCATAGGAGCGGAGCGTGTAGCGGATGCGCCGGTCGGAGTCCTCCTGGCGCTCCAGGTGGAAGCCCGGCTCGTCCGGCGGTCGGCTGACGATGAAGCTCAGCGCGGTCGTCTGCCGGCCGAGCGAAGCGTCATAGGCGACGACCTTGACGTACTGATGCGGCCACGCCTCGCGGCACGCGCGCACGTCGCGCATGGCCACGTCGACGTCGTCCTCGGAGAGGTCGAAGTTCGGCGTGCCCCACATGTCCCACAGCGAGTTGCGCGGGTGCGGGTCGTCGGTGTGCTCGACCTGGATGGCCCAGCCGTTGCGAAGCGCGTACCGGATCTGCGCTTCGATCTGCTCGTCGGTGAAGTCCGACAGGAAGGAGAACGTCCCCTGGGTGATGCGCATGATCACTGCTCCTAAATCGCCGTCGGCGTGACGAGCACGTCGGGCGTGTCGGTGGACTCGAAGTCGAACGTGACGTCCTTCCAGACCTGCAGGGCGGCGTCGAGCTCGGGGCAGCCCTTGGCGGCCTTCACGAGAATGTCGGGGCCCTCGCCGTAGTAGTCGCGGCCCTCGTTGCGCGCCTGGATCATCGCCTCGACCGCCACCCGGTTCGCCGTGGCGCCGGCGGCGATGCCCATCGGATGACCGATCGTGCCCCCGCCGAACTGCAGGACGACGTCCTCGCCCAGGTAGTGCAGCAGCTGGTACATCTGGCCGGCGTGGATGCCGCCTGAGGCGACGGGCATCACCCCGGGCAGCGAGGCCCAGTCCTGGTCGAAGTAGAGCCCGGTCTCGGGGTTCGCGACGTTGTAGCCCTGCCGGCACACGTCGTAGTAGCCGCGCACCATGCCGGGGTCGCCCTCGAGCTTGCCCACCACGGTGCCGGCGTGGATGTGGTCGACGCCGAGCAGCCGGCACCACTTCGCGATGACCCGGAAGGAGACGCCGTGGGTCTTCTGGCGCGTGTAGGTGCCGTGGCCGGCGCGGTGCAGGTGCAGCAGCACGCCGTTGCGGCGCGCCCACCTGGACATCGAGCTCATCGCCGTGTAGCCGACCGTGAGGTCCATCATCACGATCACGCTGCCGAGCTCCTTGGCGAACTCCGCGCGCTCGTACATCTCCTCCATCGTGGCCGCGGTCACGTTGAGGTAGTGGCCCTTGACCTCCCCGGTCGCCGCCATGGCCCGCTGCACGGCGTCCATCGCGAACAGATAGCGATCGCGCCAGCGCATGAACGGCTGCGAGTTGATGTTCTCGTCGTCCTTGGTGAAGTCCAGACCTCCGCGCAGCGCTTCGTAGACGACGCGGCCGTAGTTCTTCGCCGACAGCCCGAGCTTCGGCTTCGTCGTGGCCCCGAGCAACGGTCGTCCGAACTTGTCGAGGTACTCGCGCTCCATGACGATCCCGTGCGGCGGCCCCTGGAAGGTCTTGACATAGTGCGCCGGGATACGCATGTCCTCGAGGCGCAGCGCGCGGAGGGCCTTGAAGCCGAAGACGTTGCCGATGATCGAGGAGGTCAGGTTCGCGATCGACCCCTCCTCGAACAGGTCGAGGTCGTAAGCGATCTTGGCTATGTATTGGTCCTCGGCGCCGGGCACGGGCTCGACCGAGTACGCCTTCGCCCGGTAGTGCTCGTGTGCCGTGAGGCGGTCGGTCCACACCACCGTCCACGTCGCGGTGGAGGACTCGCCGGCCACGGCGGCGGCGGCCTCGATGGGATCCACGCCCGCCTGCGGGGTGATGCGGAACGCGGCCAGGACGTCCGTGTCACGGGGCTCGTAGTCGGCGTCGTAGTACCCCATCTCTCGGTAGGGCGTCACGCCCGCGGCCCAACGGTCCTTCTTCGATTCTTGGTCCTTGCTGGAGGTGGGACTCATGGTGCTCCTTGGGCTCGGACGGGGGTGGCGAGGGCGCGGACGTTACTGGGCCTTGTACAAACGATCCAGTAATTGTTGGGGTTGAGTCATAGGGTTTCCTTTATGCCTTTCCCACCACAGCGGTCGTCGATGGCCGCCGACGAGCCGATACTTGACGCGATGACCGGCCCCACCGCCGACCGGCTTCGCCGCCAGCTCTCGTACCTGGCCGACCGCTCGCCGCTCTACCGCCGCAAGCTCGGCGGGCTGGCCGAACGGCTCCGGCGCGTCGATGACCTCCGCGTGGTCGAGTACACGACCAAGGACGAGCTGCGCGCCGGCCAGGAGCGCGATCCGCCGTTCGGTGACCACCTCTGTGCGCCCCGCGACGCGCTCGTGCGCATCCACGTCACCTCCGGCACGACGGGGCGTCCCGTGGCGATCGGCCTCACCCGCGCCGACCATGACCGCAACAGCGCCATCGGCGGAGCGGCGTTCCGCATCGCCGGCGTCCGCCCTGTCGACGTCGTCGCCCACTGCCTCAACTACGCCCTGTACGCCGGCGGCATTGCCGACCACATGGCGCTCGAGCGAAGCGGCGCGACCGTCGTCCCGGTCGGAGTCGGGCAGTCACAGCGACTGCTGGAGCTGATCCCGCGCCTCGGCATCACGGCGGTGTTCGGGACCCTCTCGTATCCGTCGCACCTCGCGCGCAAGGCCCGGGAGCTGGACCTCGAGCCCCGCGACCTCGCCCTCCGCCTCCTCGTCACCGCCGGCGAGCCGGGGGCCGGCCTCGCGGCCGTGCGGCGGGAGATCGAGCAGGCCTGGGGCGCGCCGGTCGCCGACACCTTCGGCATGAGCGATGTGTGGTCGACCATGGCGGGGGAGTGCGGTCAGGGCGAGGGGATGCACGTCACCGCCGGCGAGGCCGCCCTCGTCGAGCTGTGCGAGCCCGACACCGGGGAGCCGGTCGACATCGAGGACGGCGCGACCGGGGAGCTCGTGTGGACCCACGTAGACCGCGAGGCCTCGCCCCTTCTGCGCTACCGGTCGGCCGACCTGGCGCGGGTGTGGACGGCGCCGTGCGCGTGCGGCCGTGCGGGCCTGCGTATCCGCATCGAGGGCCGCCGCGACGACATGATCCGCGTCCGCGGCGCCAACGTGCACCCGCAGGCCGTCGGCGCCATGCTCGCGACCCGTCCGGCGTTCGGGCGCTACGCGGTCATCGCCACCGGCGACCCGGTGCAGCCGCCGCTGCGGGTCGTCGTCGAAGCGGCTGAGGCCGATCGCACCGACCTTCACGCCGCCGAGGACGACCTGCGCCGCACCCTCGGCGCCTCCGTGGAGCTGACCGCGATTGCCCCCGGCAGCCTTCCCGTGGCCGAGCACAAGACCCGGCTGGTCTACAGACTGATGCCCGGCGTCGAGCTGCCGCCCGAGCTCGCCGCTGCCCTCGACCGGAAGGACGGTGTGAAATGAACGTCACCACGAGCGAGCTCGGCACGGCGCGGGTGCTGACCTGGGATCGCCAGGACCGGCGCAACGCTTGGACACGCGCGGTGATCGAGGACCTCGCCGCCGCGATCGAGGCCTCCGCACACGACCCCGCCGTTCGTTGCGTGGTCGCGCGCGGCGCCGGGGACCACTTCTCGGCCGGCGACGACCTGTTCGCCACCGCCGCCGCGGACGCGGCCGAGTGGGAGCGGATCGTCGCCGCCTTCCAGCGCCTAACCGTGGCGACCCTGCGCGCCCCGGTACCCGTGCTCGCGGCGATCGACGGTGTCTGCATCGGCGGGGCGCTCGAGTTCGCCGCCTCGTGCGATCTGCGCGTCTGCACCAACCGCGCCCGGTTCGGCACGCCCGAGGTCCGCATCGGCCTCACCGCCACCAACGCCGGGACCCTGCTCCTCCCCGAGGTGCTCGGCGAAACCGCGGCCCGCCGGCTGCTCATGACCGGCGAGCTCGTCGACGCGGCGTGGGCACAGGCCAACGGATTCGTCAGCGACGTCGTGACGCCGCGCGAGCTCGATGCCCGCGTGGCCGCGGTGGCCGGCGCCTTCGACGACACCTCGCGCACCGCCGTGGCCGCGACCAAGGCCCTGCTCAACGACCGCTTCGGCGACCTGCTCGATGCCGCGCTGCGGCGCGAGACCGACGCCTGCGTGGGGCTCTTCGAGGGCGACGACGCGCGACAGGCGGTGCAGGCGTTCGTCGCCCGCTGAGGGCCGGTCAGGTCAGGACTGCGGGGTCGAGGCCGCGCGGCAGGCTATAGCGTCCCGACATCGCCTACGACCCCGAACAGTGGCATGACCTCTTTGTCGCCGCCGCCGGGGCCTCGGCGGCGCTGGCCGGGCTGGTCGTGGTTGCGATCTCGATCAACATCGAGCGCATCCTCAGGTACCCGGGGCTGCCCGAGCGCGGGCTCGTGACCCTACTGCTCCTGCTCGGGGTGCTCGTCGTCTCGCTGCTGCTGCTCGAACCGGGGCTGAGCCGAACCACGGTCGGAGTCGAGCTCCTGGTCGAGGGGGTGGTGATCACGCTGACGGTCGCGGCGCTGACGTTGCGGTCGCGCCCGCGCGGCGACGAAGAGTCGTACCTCGCGTCGGCTCTGGTGCTCGCCGGGATCGGCACGGTGCCCTTCGTCGTGGCCGGCATCAGCTTCCTCGCCGAATCGGGGGGCGGGATGAGCTGGGTGCTGACCGGCTTCGTCGCCGCCATCGTCGGCGCGATGATCAACGCCTGGGTCCTGCTCGTCGAAATTCTCAGATGACGCTTTCCGCTCACGACTCTCACGAACGCGCGCGAGCGCGCGTTGTTCGGGCGATGCTCTACACCACCATGAACAGCCCCGTCGGCGAGCTCCTCCTCGTCGGCGACGAGACCGCCATTCGCGGCCTCCACTTCTCGGGCGACCGCTTCGCGCTCGCGCGACGCTACCGGTCGGCGCACGAGCCTTTCGCGACCGCCCGCGAGCAGCTCGACCAGTACTTCGCCGGCGAGCGGACGCGGTTCGACCTGCCGCTCGAGCTGGAGGGCCCGGCCTTCCACCGCCGGGTGTGGGAGGCCCTGCTCACCGTCCCCTACGGGGAGACGCGCACCTACGGCCAAATCGCCGCCCAGATCGACGACCCGAGCGCGGCCCGCGCCGTCGGGTACGCCAACGGCCGCAATCCGATCGCCATCGTGGTGCCCTGCCACCGCGTCATCGGCGCGGACGGCAGCCTGACGGGCTACGGCGGCGGCCTCGAGTGCAAGCGCACGCTGCTCGATCTCGAGGCGGGCGTGCTCTCGCTGACCGCCTAGGGTCGTAGCCTCCGCGAGGTGAGCAAGGCTCGCCTCGAGGCGTTCTCGGACGGCGTGTTCGCCGTCGCGATCACCCTCCTCGTCCTCGAACTTGCCGTGCCGGGCGAGGAGGGTGACCTCGCGCATGAGGTCGGCCAACTGTGGCCGTCGTTCGCCGCCTACGTGGTCTCGTTCTTCACGATCGGGATCATCTGGGTCAACCACCACACGATGGTCACGGGCTTCGAGCGGCTCGATCGTACGACCCTGTTCCTCAACCTCAACCTGCTGTTGTGGGTGGTGCTCATCCCGTGGTCGACGGCGCTGATCGCCGAGCACCTGCGCGACAGCGGTTCCGATGAGCACTTCGCCGCGGCGGTGTACGCCGCCACCTTCCTCGTCATGGGCTTCAGCTTCTTCGCGATGTGGCGGCACGCGGGCCGCGCCGGGCTGGTCACGCTGGCGCCCGGCACCATGCACGCGCTGATCGTGCGCAACGCGATCGGCCAGGGCGGCTACTTGGTGGCCCTCGGACTGGCGTGGGTCAGCGCCCCGGCGGCGCTGATCGTGTGCGGCCTCGTGGCCGTCTACTACATCCACCCGGGTCCGCTCCGGCTACGCTGACCGCCGTGCACCTGGCCTCCGTCGACGGGGCGATCGTCCCCGCCACCGAAGCGCGCATCCCCGCCACCGACGAGGGCCTGCTGCGAGGCGACGGCATCTTCGAGGTCATGCGCCTGTACCGCGGGCGCCCATTCGGCCTGAGCGCCCACCTCGAGCGCCTCGGCCGCTCGGCGCACAACCTCCGCCTCGACATCGACGTCGAGGCCGTGCACGCCGACCTCGAGGCGCTGCTCGAGCGCGCCGGCCCGGTCGAGGGCCTGGTGCGCGTGGTGCTCACGCGCGGCGGTCGTCGCCTCCTGTTCGTCGAGCCCCTCCCCGGCCACCTGCCGGCCATCCGCCTCGCCTACGTCACCTACGCGCCGCCGCGCATCCTGACCGGCGTCAAGTCGCTCTCCTACGCCGGCAACATGCTGGCCACCCGGCTCGCACAGGAGCGCGGGTACGACGAGGCGCTGCTGGTCACGCCGCACGGCCGCGTGCTGGAGGCTCCGACCTCGGCGCTGTTCTGGACCCGCGACGGCGAGCTGCTGACCCCCCCGCTGTCCGAGCACATCCTCGACTCGATCACCCGCCGGGTCGTCATCGAGGTCACCGGTGCCGGCGAGGCGCCCTGCCCGCGCGAGGAGCTCGAGGCCGCCGACGAGGCCTTCCTGGCCTCCACCGTCCGCGAGGTGCAACCGATCGCGGCCGTCGAGGAGCGTGCGCTGCCGACCGACGGACCGCTCACGGCCGAGGCGGCGCGAGGGCTGCGGGACCGGATCGAGGCCGAGGTAGGGGCGCGGCCCGCCTAGTCGAGAGGGCGGACCTCGCGAGGATCCGCCTGGTAGCTGAGGAACCAGACGACGTGGTCCACGGCGAGGGCGATCTGCCGGAGGAGTGAATCCATGTTCAGCCGTCCGATAACCGCTTCGGCGAAGATGAATCGGCCAACGCTGTGCGAGTCCTGACAGTCGTCGGCAACCGGCCGCAGTTCGTCAAGGCGTCGGCGGTGTCGCGCGCCCTGCGCGCCCACGCCGAGGAGGTGCTCGTCCACACCGGGCAGCACTACGACGACGCGCTTTCGCGCGTGTTCTTCGACGAGCTCGCGGTCCCCGCGCCCGACCGGCACCTCGGCGTCGGCGGAGGCACCAACACCGACCAGACGGCGCGCCAGCTGGCTGCGCTGGAGCCGCTGATCGGCGAGATCGGCCCCGACGTCGTGCTCGTCTACGGCGACACCAACTCGACCCTGGCCGGCTCCCTCGTGGCGGCGCAGGCGGGCGTCCCGCTCGCGCACGTCGAGGCGGGCATGCGCTCGTACGACCGGCGCATGCCCGAGGAGCTCAACCGTGTCGTCTCCGACCACCTGGCCACGCTGCTGCTCTGCTCGTCGAAGACCGCAGCGGACAACCTGCGCCGGGAGTCCGCCGCCGGGGAGGTGGAGGTCGTGGGGGACGTCATGGTCGACGTCGCGCTGGCGCTGCAGCCGCGTGCTCGCGAGCGGCGCGAGGCGCTGCGCCGGCACGGGCTCGAGGCCGGCAATTACCTCCTCGCCACCGTCCACCGCGCCGGCAACGTCGACGACCCGGCGCGGCTCGAGCGCCTGGTCGAGCTGCTGCGCGCCCTGCCGCCGCCCGTCGTCCTCCCGCTGCACCCGCGCACGGCCGAGCGCCTGCGCGCCGCGGCCCTGGACGAACGTCTGCGGGCGGCGCCCGGGGTCGTCCTGACCCCGCCACTCGGCTACCTCGACTTCACCTCTCTGCTCTGCCACGCGCGGGCCGTTCTGACCGACTCTGGCGGCGTCCAGAAGGAGGCATACCTGGCCGGCGTGCCGTGCATCACCCTGCGCGACACCACCGAATGGGTGGAGACGGTGAAGGTGGGCTGGAACGTGCTCGTCGACCTGAACGCCGACGCCGCCCGCACCGCGCTGGAGCGGCCGAGGCCGGCCGAGCACCCACGGCTCTACGGCGACGGCAGCGCCGGCAAGCGCGTCGTCGAAGCCCTGCGCCGTTTTACTGACCGGTCCCCTCCTAGACTGCTCCGATCATGACCGTGGGCATCATGGGCATGGGCTACGTCGGCCTCCCGCTCGCCGTTGCCTTCGCGCAGGCCGGCCACCGCGTCATCGCGATGGACGTCGACTCGCGCAAGGTGGCGGCGCTCGAGCGCGGCGAGTCCTATATCGAGGACATTCCGGACGAGGACGTGCACGCGGTGCGCAACCTCATCGAGCCGACCACGCGCGTGGGGCCGCTCGCGCATGCCGACGCCGTCCTGCTATGTGTGCCGACGCCGCTGACCGCCAATCGGGAGCCCGACCTCGGGCCGGTGCTGGACGCGACGCAGGCGCTTGCGCGCGTCCTGCGCGCCGGCCAGCTCGTCGTGCTCGAGTCGACCTCGTACCCGGGGACCACGCGCGAGCGGCTGCTTCCGCTGCTCGAGGAGTCCGGCCTGGCGGCCGGCAGCGACTTCTCGCTCGCCCATTCGCCTGAGCGCGTCGATCC
The DNA here is from genome assembly GCA_045805605.1 of Solirubrobacteraceae bacterium. Classification (GTDB taxonomy): domain Bacteria; phylum Actinomycetota; class Thermoleophilia; order Solirubrobacterales; family Solirubrobacteraceae; genus DATBDE01. The sequence goes on along the minus strand of JBJMKX010000142.1, from coordinate 2,996 downwards.
CGGCCGCGCCGACCACACCATCCGCAACACCCCGAAGGTCGTCGGCGGCCTGACCGAGGTGTGCACCCAGCGCGCCTCTGACCTCTACGCGAGCATCTGCGACGAGGTGGTCCCGGTCGCCACGCCCGAGGTGGCGGAGCTGACCAAGCTGCTCGAGAACATCTTCCGCTCGGTCAACATCGCGCTCGTCAACGAGCTCGCGATCCTGGCCGACCGCATGGGCATCGACATCTGGGAGGTCGTCGACGCCGCCGCGACCAAGCCGTTCGGGTTCATGCGCTTCGAGCCCGGCCCCGGCATGGGGGGGCACTGCCTGCCGGTCGACCCGTTCTACCTGGCCTGGCGGGCACGCGAGTTTGACTTCCCGACCGAGTTCATCGAGCTCGCCGGCAAGGTCAACATGCAGATGCCCTACCACTGCGTCGAGAAGATCGAGCGCGCGCTCAACGAGGCCGGCAAGGCGGTCAAGGGCTCGCGCGTGGCGATCCTGGGCGTGTCCTACAAGGCGGGCATCGGCGACCTGCGCGAGTCGCCGGCGCTGAAGATCCTCCGCCTGCTCGCCGACCGCGGCGCGGATCTCGTCTACCACGACCCGCACGTGCCCGAGCTGCCGCACGGCATGCAGTCGCTGCCGCTCGACCAGGCGCTCGACGGTGCGGACCTCGCGGTCATCGTGACCGCCCACCGGGAGATCGACCTGCCGACGGTGATTCGCGACGCGCCGCGCGTGGTCGACCTGCGGGGGGTGACCCGCCGCATGCCCGCGCCGAGCGTGGAGCGGCTGTGATCCGGATCGCGGTAGCAGGGCTGGGCTACTGGGGCCCAAACCTCGCGCGCAACTTCGCCGGGCTGCCCGACACCGAGGTGCGCTGGCTGTGCGACGCCGACGAGGAGGCCCTTGCGCGCGCCGGGGCGGCGCTCGGCGTCGCCCGTATCACGGTGTCGCTCGACGAGGTCCTGGCCGATCCCGAGGTCGATGCCGTGGTGCTGGCCACGCCGGTGCCCACTCACGCCGATCTGGCGGTGCGGGTCCTGCAGGCGGGCAAGCACTGCTTCGTCGAGAAGCCACTCGCCCAGTCTTCGGCCGATGCCGAGCGTGCGGTCGATGCTGCGCAGGCCGCGGGCCGCATCCTCATGGTCGGCCACCTGCTCGAGTACCACCCGGGCGTGCGCAAGCTCAAGGAGATCGCCGACTCCGGCGACCTAGGCGACATCCACTACATCTATTCCAACCGGCTGAACCTCGGCGTGCTGCGGGCGGACGAGAACGCCCTCTGGTCGCTCGGCGCGCACGACGTGTCGGTCGTGCTCTACCTCGCGGGCGGCGAGGAGCCCAGCGAGTGCCACGCGCGCGGCGAGTCCTACATGCAGGCGGGCATCGAGGACGTGGTGTTCTGCTTCCTGCGCTTCCCGTCGGGCCTGGCCGCGCATCTGCACCTGTCATGGCTGGACCCCCACAAGGAGCGCCGCTTCACCGTTGTCGGCTCGCGCCGCATGGCGACGTTCGACGACATGGACCTCGAGCGCAAGGTCACCGTCTACGACAAGGGCTTCGACGAGAGCGCGGGCTCCTACGGCGAGTACATCACGCGCGCCGGGGACATCTGGAGCCCGTCGATCGGCAACCGCGAGCCGCTGCGGCTGGAGTGCGAGCACTTCGTACAGTGCCTGCGCGACGGCGCCACGCCGCGCTCGGACGGCCACTCGGGGCTGCGCGTGGTGCGCGTGCTCGAGGGCCTGCAGGCATCGCTGGACGCGTCGCGAAGGGACCAGGATGGAGCTGTCTGACCTCGCCCCCGGGCTGGTTCTCGGCGAGGGCGTACGACTCGGCGAAGGCGTGCGCATCGGCGCCCACGTGGTCATCCACCCCGGCACCATGATCGGGGACGGCTGCGAGATCCAGGACGGCGCGATCCTCGGCAAGCCGCCGAAGCTCGCCCGCCACTCGACGGCCCCGCGCGGCGAGGGCGATCCGCTCGTGATCGGCGCGGGCAGCGTGGTCTGCGCGCGGGCGATCGTGTTCGCCGGCGCGCGGATCGGCGACGGCGCGATCCTCGGCGACCAGTCGTTCGTGCGCGAGCGCGCGCGGATCGGCGACGGGTCCGTGATCGGGCGCGGCAGCGCGGTCGACAACGACGTGCTCGTCGGTGAGCGCGTCCGCGTCCAGACGGACGTCTACCTGACCGCCTACAGCGTCGTCGAGGACGACGTCTTCGTCGGGCCGGGCGCGATGACGACCAACGACTCGACGATGTCGCGCCACGGCGCGGACTTCTCGCTCGAGGGCGCGCTGCTGCGGCGAGCCTGCCGGATCGGCGGCGCGGCGGTGCTGACCCCGGGCACCGAGATCGGCGAGGAAGCCTACGTGGCCGCGGGCGCCGTCGTGGTCCGCGACGTGCCGGCGCGGGCGGTCGTCATGGGCGTGCCGGCGCGCGTGGTGCGCGAGGTCGGCGACGAGGACCTCCTGGAACGCTGGCGCTAGCGCTAGGGTCCGCGCGCATGAGCGAGCGTGGCGGACTGACACCGGGCGATCCCCTCGGCGGCGGCAGCACGCCTCCCGCCGAGCGGCAGGGCGGGCTGTGGAGCGGCGGCCAGGGCTACTCGAGCCCGGCGCCTCCCGGCGCGGGCGGGCCGGCCCCAAGCGTCGGCGGCGGACCTCCTGCCGGCCGGCCCGGACTGGCGAGCTGGGGCAGCCGCGTGATCGCGGCGGTCATCGACGGCATCATCGTCTGCGCCCTCGCGGCGATCGTGCTCGCGCTGCTCGCCGCGCTCGGGCTGACCGTCGACACCAACGGCGGCGCGGCCGCCTTCATCGTCACGGTGGCGTTCGCCGCGGTCGCGATCGCGATCGGGGCCCTGCTCTACGCGCCGATCCTGATGTCGCGCACCAACGGCCAGACGTGGGGGCGCATGGCCGTCAACATCCGCGTGATCCGCGCCGACGGCGGGCCGATGACGTTCTGGTTCGCGATGCTGCGCGAGGTCATCGTCAAGTC
>JBJMKX010000141.1:0-18697 GCA_045805605.1 Solirubrobacteraceae bacterium | reverse complement strand
GTCTGGATGCCGGCGATAACGACCGTCTCGATCTCGCGGTCGTCCAGCCACGCCTTCAGTGATGGCGTGCCCAGGAACGCCGAGTTCGTCGACTTGGCGATCAGGACGTCGGGCTCGGCGGCCTCGAGCACGTCGGCGTCGAGCTCGTTGCCCGGCGTTCCCGGCGCGAACGTCGTCGCGGATCGAGTCGTGCTTGACATAAACGAGTGGCCACCCCCGGTCCCGCCAGAGGTCGAGCAATCGCCGCAGGTTGGCCTCGAACGCCGGGTTGTTGCGCGCCCGCCAGCGCGGGTCGTGGAAGCCGCGCTGGACGTCGACGACGACGAGTGCCGGAGCGCCAAGCATGGACGCGGGCATCTCAGCCGGCCAGGCGCTCGACCAGGGCGCACGAGCGGTCCCGGCCGGGCCAGTGCTCGCGCATCCACGCCCACGTGCTCACGTCTCGACGATAGCCAGGTCGGCGACCGGTCCCGAGTGGTCCGACAGGCGGTCCGTCCGCCACTCGTGCCGGTACTCGCAGCGCTCGACCTCGACCGCCGCCGACACGATGAGGTGGTCGAGGCGGTGACCGCCGCCAGTCGGCCACGCCCACGTCGCCGAGCGATCGGCGTAGCCGTGCAGCGTCCGGAAGCCGTCGCGGTGCGCGACGAGGTCGGGGGCCTCGCCCGCGATCGCGGCCGCCTGCTCGTCGAGCCGGCGGACGCGCCCGGCGACGTTCCAGGACACGAGCCGCATGGCGCCCGGTCTATCGCATGAAGCGGCGCGGCGGGGGTAGCGGAAGGACCATGACCGCCGTCACCACCGAGGCCCGCACCGAGCCCGACCCGAGTGCGGGCTACGCCCGCGAGCACCGCCCGCTGGCCGCATACGCGCTCCTGACCGCCGGCTTCGGCGCCGCGGTGGGCGGCACGCTGCTGGGCCTGCGCGCGCGGGGCCGCGAGTTGCCCGAGCGCCCGGGCGTGGGCGACCTCGCCCTCGCCGGCCTGGCGACGCACAAGGTCAGCCGCTTGCTGGCCAAGGATCGCGTCACGAGCTTCCTGCGCGCGCCCTTCGTCCGCTACGAGGGCAGCGCCGGGCAGGGCGAAGTCTCGGAAGAGGCGCGCGGCACGGGCCTGCGCCTCGCGATCGGTGAGCTCGTCAACTGCCCGTATTGCCTGGCCCAGTGGGTGGCGGCCGCCTTCGCGTGCGGCCTGGTGACCGCGCCGCGGCTGACCCGCTTCGTGGCCGGCATCTACGCTGCCGAGACCATGTCGGACTTCCTGCAACTGGCCTACGCGGCCGCAGAGGAGCGGGCGTGACCAGCGTCGAGGACCTCCACGGCGCCGAGCATGTCGAGCGCTACGTCGCGACCGATGGGCGCGAGGGACACGACTGGCGCCGCGGCGCGCCGGTCCTGCTGCTGACCACGACGGGCCGCCGCTCGGGCGAGCCCCGAACGACGCCGCTGATCTACCAACAGCACGGCGACGCTTACGCCGTGGTCGCGTCCAAGGGCGGCTCGGATCGGCCGCCGGCGTGGTACCGCAACGTCGAGGCCAATCCCGCCGTGCAGGTGCAGGTCAAGGGCGACAGATTCGCGGCCCGCGCCCGCACGGCGACGCCCGACGAGAAGCCCGAGCTGTGGGCCAAGATGACCTCCGTCTGGCCCGACTACGACGACTACCAGCGACGCACCGAGCGCGAGATCCCGGTCGTCGTGCTCGAGCGCACGGAGTAGGTCCTCTTAGGTTCGTCTGTGCTCGGCCTGCGACCGTCGCCGGCATGGCACACGACAACCCCATCAGCCGGCGTCAGGCGCTCGTCGCGGCCGGCGCCGCCGCCGCCGGCGCAGCCGTGGTCGGATCGCGCTTCCTCGGCACGGCAAACGGCGCGACGTCCTCGTCGCAGTGCGTGCTCTCCCCGGAGCTGACCGAGGGCCCGTACTACATCGACGAGAACCTGATCCGGCGCGACATCACCGAGGGCAAGGACGGCCTTGCCCTCCAGCTGCGCCTGACCGTCGAGGACGCCTCGACGTGCAAGCCGATCCACAGGGCCACGGTCGAGGTCTGGCACGCCGACGCGACCGGCAACTACTCCGGCTTCGACGGCGCCGCAGCGCAGACCACCTACTTGCGCGGCGGCCAGCGCACCAACCGCAACGGCCTGGCGATCATCGACACCATCTATCCCGGCTGGTATCAGGGACGGACGCCCCACATCCACCTCAAGGTCCACGTCGGCGGCGACGTCGTGCACACCGGCCAGCTCTTCTTCAAGACCGCCACGAGCGAGGCCGTGTACGAGACCGGCGCGTACGCGTCGCACGGCGAGCCCGACACGACGAACGCCAGCGACAACATCTACGCCAGCGGAGGGAACAAGTCGCTGCTTCGCCTCATGAAGCGCAGCGGCGGCGGATACCGCGGCGCGATCACCCTCGGCATCAAGCGGTAGCCGCTCACCCCGGGCGTCGTGCCTATGCAATGCTTAGGCACTGATGGCACGGACGGTCTCGATGGGCCAAGCGGCCAAGACCCTCGGCGTCAGCGTCGACACGCTGCGCCGCTGGGACCGCGCCGGCAAGCTGCGCACCCAGCGCGACGACCGCAACCGGCGCCGGGTTCCCGTCACCGAGGTGGGGCGGCTCTCCGAGCGGCCGTCCCGGCATCGCTCGGGCGACCGACTGTCGGCGCGCAACCGCTTTCCGGGCGTGGTGCGCTCGGTGGAGGCCCACGGCGTCATGGCCCTGGTCGAGATCGAGGCCGGCCCTCACCGGATCACCGCGGCGGTCACTCGCGACGCCGTCGAGGAGCTCGGGCTTGTGCCCGGTGTGCCGGCGACCGCCGCCGTCAAGGCGACATCGGTCCTGGTCGACCGGCGCCACGAATGAGGCGCCGGGCCTTCCCGGCGCTCGCCGCCGCGCTCGCGCTCGCCGGCTGCGGCGGGTCGAGCGGCGCCAAGCCGACGATCACCGTGTCGGCCGCATCCTCGCTGAAGAAGGCGTTCGAAGCGTGCGCCGCGGCGCTGCCCCGCGAGGATGTCCGCTTCAGCTTCGCGGGCTCGGACGAGCTGGCCGCGCAGATTCGGCAGGGCGCTCGGCCCGACGTGTACGCCGCAGCCAACACCAAGCTGCCGCAGCAGCTTGCCTCCGCCGGCCTGCTCGACCGGCCGGTGGCGTTCGCCGGCAACCGCCTCGTCCTCGCGGTACCGGCGGGCTCGCGCATCGCCGCGCTCGACGAGCTCGCCCGCCCGGGCACCAAGGTCGTCATCGGAGAACCGGGCGCACCCGTCGGGTCGTACACGCGCGCCCTTCTCGCCCGCCTGCCCGCCGCGCAACGCAAGGCCATCCTGGCGAACGTGCGCTCGCAGGAGCCCGACGTGCTCGGCGTCGTCGGCAAGCTCGCGCACGGCGCTGCCGATGCCGGCTTCCTCTATGCCACCGACGTGGTCGCCGCGGGCGGCCAGCTTCGGGCGGCCGAGCTGCCCGCGCGGCTTGCGCCCCACGTGCAGTACGGGATCGGGGTCGTGAAGGGCTCCAAGCACGAGGCGCAGGCCAAGGCGTTCGTCGACAGCCTCACGCACGGCACGTGCCGGCAGGCCATGCACCGGGCCGGGTTCGAGCCCCCGCCGGGGTGATGCGTCGCCTGTTCGGCATCGCGGTGATCGCCGCGCTGGCCGTCGCCCTCGTCTTCCTGGCGCTGCCCGTCGCGGCGCTGTTCGTCGACGTCAGCCCCGGGGAGCTGCTCGACAGCCTGGACGACCGGGCGTCGCTGGATGCGCTCGCCCTCAGCCTCGAGGTGACCGCGATCGCCCTGGCGATCATCGTGGTGGTCGGGACGCCGGTGGCGTGGGGCCTTGCCACGCGCCGGTTCCCTGGGCGGTCCGTGGTGGTGACGGTGCTCGAGCTGCCGCTCGTCCTCCCCCCCGCCGTGGCCGGCATCGCCCTGCTGGCGGCGTTCGGGCCGGACGGGCTGCTCGGCGACGCGCTGGACGCGGCCGGCGTCCAGCTCGTCTTCCAGACCGCGGGTGTCGTCATCGCGCTCGTGTTCGTCGCCAGCCCGTTCTACCTGCGCCAGGCGCAGGCGGCGTTCGAGGCCCTGGACCCGGCGCTGCTCGAGGCCTCGCGGACGCTCGGGGCGGGCGAGGGGCGCACGTTCGCCCGGGTGGCGTGTCCGGTCGCGTTCCCCAGCCTCCTGGCCGGGGCCGCGATCGCCTGGGGGCGCGCCCTCGGGGAGTTCGGCGCCACGCTCATCTTCGCCGGCTCGCTGCAAGGCGTCACCCAGACGGCGCCGCTGGCGATCTTCGCGGGATTCGCGACCGACTTCTCGGGCGCGCTGGCCCTCTCGGTCGTGCTCGTCGCCGTCAGCGCGGCGATCCTGCTCGGCATCAAGCTCGCGGCACGCGCGAGGCCGGCGCTGTGAGCCTGTCGGTGGCAGCGGCGACGCGGCTCGGGCCGCTCGAGCTCGACGTCGCCGTCGACGTCCCGGCGGGGCGCTGCCTGGCTCTGGCCGGCCCGTCCGGTGCGGGCAAGACGAGCGTCCTGCGGGTGGTGGCGGGGCTGCTGCGCCCGGCGCGGGGGCGGGTGCGCTGCGGCGACGACGTCTGGCTCGACACCGAGCGGCGCGTCTGGCGCGATCCCGACGCCCGCCGCTCGGGCTACCTGTTCCAGGACTACGCGCTGTTCCCGCACCTGAGCGCGTGGCGCAACGTCGCCTATCCGCTGCGCGGTCTGTCGCGCGGCGAGCGCCGCCGGCGGGCGCTCGCGCTGCTCGAGCGCTTCGGCGTCGGCCACCTGGCCGACGGGCGGGTTGGACGCCTGTCCGGCGGCGAGCGCCAGCGCGTGGCGCTGGCCCGCACGCTCGCCCGCGAGCCCGACGTGCTGTTGCTCGACGAGCCGCTCTCCGCGCTGGACGCGCGCACCCGCGCCGCGGCGGGGCGCGAGCTGCGAGCGGTGCTGGGCGACGCGTCGGTCCCGAGCCTGCTCGTCACCCACGACTTCGCCGAGGCAGCCCTGCTCGGCGACGAGATCGCAATCGTCGACGGTGGGCGGATCCTCCAGCGCGGCCGTGCGAGCGAGCTTGCGGCTTCCCCCGCCAGCGGCTTCATCGCCGACTTCACCGGCGCGGTGGTGTTGACCGGCAGTGCCGCGCAGGGCCCGGACGGCCTGACCGCGGTGGCGCTCGACGGCGGCGGGACGGTGGTGAGCACGGACCGGCGCCAAGGGCGCGTGGCGGCGACCGTCTACCCGTGGGAGATCTCGCTTGCCCCGCCCGATGCCGAGGTCGCCGGCTCGCCCCAGAACCGCCTGGTCGGCACGGTCGGCTCGATGACCGCGATCGGAAACCGGCTGCGGGTGACGGTCGAGGCGGGACAGCCGGTCTCGGTGGAGATCACGGCGGCGGCCGAGCGCATGCTGGAGCTGACCGAGGGCGACCGCGTCGCCGCGGTCTGGAAGGCGTCGGCGACGCGCCTGATCGACAGCTAGACGGTTGATTCCTCGGCCCGGTGTGCGCGGGGTCGTGGAACCACCATCTAGCTCAGGCCGGCGACCATGCTGGCCAGGGCGGTGGCGACGAGCAGCGCGGTCACGGCGCGGCGATGGTGGTTGGGGTGCATGCGCCGGAACACATTGGCGCCCACCACCCAGCCCACCAGCGTGCCGCCCAGCGCGGCGACGACCAGCCCGGCGCTCAAGTGCGGGTCGCGAGCGGCGAGCAGCACCGCCAGGCCCGCGACGCTCAGGACCAGGAAGGCCACCGTCATCGTCGCCCGGAACACCGCCGGCGAGTGGCCGCGCCCGCGCAGCCACAGCACGAGCGGCGGGCCGTTGAGGCTCGTCGCCGTCGTGAGCACCCCCGCGGCCGCACCGGCCACGGCCCCGCTGGCCGCACCGGTGCGCGCCGGCCGCAGGCGCTGGGCGGCCAGGGTGGCCAGCACCAGCACCCCGACCACGAGCTGCATGCTGTGCCGTCCGAGCAGTCCGAGCACGACGACTCCGAGCGGCAGGCCGGCGGCGGCGGCCGCGAGCAGGCCACCCGCCTCCCGCCCCTGCACCCGCCCGTGCTGTCCCGGCTCGGCCAGGATCAGCGGGCCGGCGAGCAGGCCACAGAGGAGCAGCAACGCGACGACCTGGACGGGTTCGAGCACGAGCAGCAGGATCGGGCTGGCGAGAAGCCCGGCGCCGAACCCGATCGCCGACTGCATGGCGATCCCGGCCCCGACCGCGACCCCCACGACGACAAGCGTCCACACGCTCATCCAGGGTAGGCCCGGGGGCCTTGGGCGCGCCGTCAGTCCGCGAACTCGGCCGGGCGCTTCTCCAGGAACGCGCTGACCGCCTCCGGCAGCGCCGTCCCATGCGTCGCCATGATCTGCTGGCGGTCCTCGTACTCGACCGCCGCCCGTTCGGACGGCAGCTCGAGCGCGGTCCACATGCCCTGCTTGGTCAACCGCACGCCCCACGGCGCCAGGGCGGCGATCTGCTCGGCGGCCTCAAGCGCCCGGTCGAGCAGCGCGTCGTCATCGACCGCGGCCGCGACGAGCCCGATGCGCTCGGCCTCCTCGACGTCGACGCGGCGGCCGGTGAGCATGAGCTCGTGCGAGCGCGACGCCCCGACCAGCCGCGGCAGCAGCCAGCTGACCGCCATGTCGCAGTTCGACACGCCGATGTTGACGAACGCCACCCGGAAGACCGCGCTGCGCGCCGCGTAGCGGATGTCGCTGCCGAGCGCGAGGGCGAGGCCGAACCCCGCGGCGGGGCCATTGACCGCGGCGATGATCGGCTGCGGCGTCTCGCGCAGGCGCACGACCAGGCGGGACATGTGCTCCTGGTTGGCGAGGCGATCCCGCGCCGCGTCGCTGCCGTCGTTGCCCGGCGCGTCGCCGTAGCCGCCCAGGTCGAGGCCGGCGCAGAACCCCCGCCCGGCGCCCGTGAGCACGACGGCGCGGCACGAGCGATCGGCGGCGACGGAATCGAGCTCCTCGTGCAGCGCACCGCAGAGCTCGGCCGTCATCGCGTTCAGCCGGTCGGGGCGGTTGAGGGTGAGCAGCCGAACCTTGTCGGCCGGACGCTCGCTGACCAGGACGTCGGCGGCCACGGATCAGTCGCGCGGGACCAGGCGGTCGAGCTCGACCTCGGCCCCCTCGTGGGTGTCGGCGAAGACGACATAGGCCAGCGGCGGGCCGCCGAAGAAGGCCGCGTTGTCGCCGTCGCCGACGTAGATCGCGGGCCGAGCGTCGCCGCCCGGCTCCTGAAACCAGAGCTTCTGGCCCTGCTCGAACAGGCCGTCGTCCACGGCGGGGACGGTACTACCGGGGCCCGGTGCCGGCGAGCTGGATGTGGTCGGCCTCCGCCGCGCCGCCGAACGGCCGGGTGAGCCCGAAGCGGTTGAGGGTGGCCTCCGCAACGCCCTCGACGCCCGGCGTGTCGGACGCTTCGCCCCGCGTGTGCGGGTCGTTGGGGAAGCCGCCGACCTCGACCGAGTGCGCCGGCGTCCGGTACCCCGACAGCCCGATGCAGTGGAGCTGAAGTGCACGGCAGATCCGATCGAGACGGGCCGCAAGCGTCGGCTCGGATCCCACCGCGTAGTTGGTCCCGGGCGCCGGGAAGAACCCGTACGCCCCGCCGTGCGACGCGAAGCCGCCGTCCGCGGTGATCAGGCGCGAGAGCCGGTGCTCGAGCGCCCGCCGGCGCGAGCGCACGCTCGCGAGCGTCTCGGCCTTGCCGGCCCGGGCGCGCTTGAACCGCAGCACGTGCCCGAGCACGGCGTCCTTGAGCCGCGCCACCTCGTTGCGCTGCACCAGCGTCGCCGCCGTCACCCGCTGCTGCCGCGCCGCCAGGTCACGCAGGTGACCGGTCTCGCGCGTCACGTCGCGGCGCTCGTCGCGCACGGCGCGGATGGCCGCCACGTTGCGCTCCTCGATCCGGCGCAGCCCTTCGACGCGGTCGAGCAGGTCGCTGAAGCCGTGGGCGTCGAAGATCACCGTGACGACGTCGGGCTGCGTGGACTCGTAGTTGGCGACGAGCTGCTGCGCGAGAGCGTCCATGTCCCGGCGCAGCCGGGCGCGCACGATCGCGAGATGCGCGCGCGCCGCGCGCAGCTCCGCCTGGATCCGCGCCAGCTCCGAGCGCTCGCTGTCGAGGCTGGCCTGGATGCCCGCCAGCTGGTGGAGCAGGTCGTCGAGGCGCCCCTGGAAGCCCTTGATCCGAATCGTCTCCGAGCGGATCGAGCCGAGCAGCGCGCGCTCGCGGTCGCGGGCGGTCGAGATGCCGCCCTGAAGGCCCTGAGGGGTCCGTGCCGCCGGCGCGCCCGCCGCGGCAAGCGCGGCGAGGACGGCGACGGCGAGCAACGCATGGATCGAACGGCGCACCATGAGGCGCCGCAACGATGCCTCAGGTCTCCCCCGCCGGCTGCAACTTCTCTGTCCAATGCGCGCCGTCCCACCACCGGCGGCCGCTCCCGCCGCGCGGGTCCGGATAGAACCCGGGCGGGACGATGAAGTCGCCATCGGCCTGCTCCGCCCCCGCCGCCACGATGGCGCCCGCCGGCGCGGCCGCGCGCTTGGGGCGCGGCTCCCGCCGCCCTTCCTCGCGCCGGCGCGAGCGCTCCTCCTCGTGGGCGCGCGCCTTCGCGCGGGCCAGTGCCCGCTGCACCGCGTGCTCGCGCTCGAGGACCACGCCTGCACCGACGGCGACCCCCAGGCCCAGCCCGAGGACGGCCGCGATCGCCGGGCCGGCGAGCTCGTGCAGCCACAGGAGCTGGCCGACCACCACGCCCACCACGATGCCGACCGTCCCCCCCACGACCATCGCCCGCCGCAGGGGCTCGCGACTGCGCTCCGCGGCCTGGCGCCGGCGGTGCCAACGGGCGCGGTCGAGCACCTCCTGGCGGCGTTGGGCGGCCCCGCTCACGGCGACACCCTCTCGCTTCGCCGCTCACCAGGCAACTGCCGACAACTACGCAACGGTGGGCGAAGTGCCGCAACCCATGCCCGTGGCGACAGCGGTCGACCCGAACGTGGCGCGCGCGTTCACTGCCGTGGTGCGTGCGCCCGTCGCGGATCGGGCAGCGGCGTAAGCCGCGCCTCGATCTCCTCGCGCTGGCCCTCGAGGAACGGCGGGAGGATGATCCGCGTCCCCAGTTCCTGCACCGGCCCGTCGACGGTGAAGCCCGGAGCGTCGTCGGCGATCTCGAACAGCACACCGCTCGGCTCGCGGAAGTAGATCGAGTGGAAGTAGTAGCGGTCGATCACCGGAGTCGAACGCATCCCGGCCGCCCGGAGGCGCTCGAGCCAGCGGGGGTGCTCGTCGACCGTCGTGCCCCAGGCGACGTGGTGCACGCTGCCGGCGCTCTGGCGACCGGCGCCCGGCGCGGGGTCGTAGGCGATCGTGGCCCCGCGCCGCTCGCCGCGCAGCTCCCAGGTCGCCTCGCCGGCCAGCGTGCCGCCGAGCACGCGCTCGAGCACGGCGGCCGAGCGCTCGGGATCGCGGGTGTACGCGCGCACGCCGTCGAAGCCGCCGAGCGCGACCTCGGGCGGGATCTCAGGGTGCTCGGCGACGAGCGGCTCGTCCGCGCTCGAGGCGACGAGCTCGTGCCCGAGTCCCTCGGGGTCGGCGAAGCGCAGGCCGCCGTCGGCGCGCTGCACGGCGACGCCGTGGTCGGCCAGCCGCCGCTCCCAGAACTCCAGCGCCGCCTCCGACGGCACGCGCGAGACGATGCGGTGGACCATCCCGTCGCCCGGGGTGCCGGGCACCGCGCCGGGGTACTCGAAGAAAGTCAGCTCCGAGCCCGGCTTGCCTTGCTCGCTCGCGTAGAAGAGGTGGTAGACGCTCGGGTCGTCCTGGTTGACCGTCTTGGCCACCAGCCGCAGCCCGAGGACGCGCGTGTAGAAGTCGACGTTGCCGGGGGCGTCGCCGGTGATCGCGGTGATGTGGTGGATTCCCTCGAGCCTCATTAGGTCGCCGTCTCGCGGCCCGGCTGCATGAAGGCCAGGGCGACGCGGAAGGCGACGAACATGATGGCACCCCGGCCGCGAAGGCCGACTGGCACGCGGCGGCGATCGTGACCATCGCCATGACCGGCACCAACGGCCACATGACGCGGTAGCGCTGGTAGGCAGGCCCATTCGGGCCGGAGGCGGAGGTGGTGGCGGCCTCCATCGGCGGGCACCCCAACGCCGCACCGGACGTTAGAGTCGCGCCCGATGAGCGACGATCGCGCCGCCCGCCGCGAGGCCGCCGTCCTCGTCGCTCTGATCACCATCGCGGTGGTGATCGCGCCGTTCTCGCCCGAGGGAGTGGGCCTGGTGATGATCGTGATCCTCGCTGGGGCCGCCGCTCTGTCGACGCGCCAGCGCACGTGGTTTCGCAACGTCGTCGCGCGCCACCACTCGTCGCCGTTCGCCCGGCTGTGCGACTCCCTCCTCGGCGTCGTGGCCATGGGCCTCGCCGATGCCGCCACGCTGCAATCGACCCTGATCGCCGGCCTGCTCGGCGGGCGGCCACTGCGATGAAGGACAAGCAGACGCGCACCTACCTGATCGCGCTGGCGATCTCCGCCTTGATCGGCGTCCCGGTGGCCTTCGCCTCCACCGGCTTCACGACGTTGGTCCACGACGCGACCACGTGGCTCTGGACCGACATCCCCCACGACCTCGGCTACGGCGAGCCGCCGTGGTGGTACGTGATCCTCCTGCCGGCGATCGGCGGCCTCCTTACCTTCGGGGCGCTGCAGCTGCCGGGCAAGGGCGGCCACTCGCCCGCGGACGGCCTGAGCTTCCAACCGGCGGGGCCGAAGCTCGCCGCCGGCGCCGTGCTCGCCGCGTTCTTCGCGCTGGTGTTCGGGATCGTCCTCGGGCCCGAGGGTCCGCTGACGGCGATCGGCCTGGCGCTGGGGGTGTACGCCGCGCGCCTCGCTCGCGAGGACGAGGTGATGGGCGCGATCGTGGCCCTCGCCGGCGGCTTTGCCGCGATAAGCACCGTGTTCGGAGGGCCGCTGGCCTCCTCGCTGCTGCTGTTCGAGGCCGTGGCGACGAGCGGCAAGTTCCCGTCGGGGATGCTCCAGCGGATCCTCCTGCCGGGGCTGCTCGCCGCGGGCATCGGCGACCTGATCTTCACCGGCATCGCGGACTGGTCGGGCGTGCACATCACGAAGCTCGCGATTCCCGGGCTACCGGATTACGGCACCGTGAAGGTGTACGAGATAGGCCTCACGCTGGTGGTGGGGGTGGTCGTCGCCGTCCTCGTGCTCGCAGCCCGGCGGCTGGGGAGCGAGAGCTTCCACCGGGTCGGCGGCCGCCTGCCGGTGCTGTTGGCCGGCGGGGCGCTCGTCGGAGCCATCGCGGCGCTGTTCCACGCGCTCTCGGACGCCCCCTACAGCCTGGTCCTGTACTCGGGCGAGAGCGCCATGGGAGACCTCCTCCGCGAGACGTCCGCCGCCATCCTCGTCGGCGTGCTGGTCGCCAAGGCCGCCGCCTACGCGATTTCGATCGGCGCTGGCTTCAGGGGCGGGCCGGTCTTCCCGGCGGTGTTCATCGGCGTGGGCGTGGGCGTGCTCGGCCACGTGGTCGTCCCCGACTACTCGGTCACCGCCGCGGTCGCAGCCGGCGTGGCCGCCGCGGGCGCCGCCGCGTTGCGCGCCCCGTTCTTCGGGGCCCTGCTCGCCGCCCTGCTCGTCGGCTCCGGCGGTACGCACACCTGGCCGCTGGCCATCATCGCGGCGGTGGTCGCCTGGCTCATCGCGCTCGCGGCCGCAGGCCGCACCGATGCCCCGCCCGAAGTGCCGCAGGATGCGCCGGCCGAGGTGCAGGAAGCCCCGCCCGAAGTCCCGCAGGATGCGCCGGCCGATCCGGGGGTACCCAGGTGAAGTGGCCGCCATCCCCCTCAGCCGCGACGACGCCCGCGATGTCGTCGAGTCGGTCGTCGAGGGCTTTCGGCGCCACCGGCTGAACGTCTACGCGGCGGCGATCGCGTTCCGGGTGCTGGTCGCGGTCATCCCGTTCTCGCTCTTCGTGCTCGGACTGGTGGGACTGCTCGACCTCAGCGACCTGTGGATCCGCCACGTCGGGCCCTGGGTGCAAGAGCGCGCCTCGATCCCGCTGTTCAATCTCCTCGACGACACCGTCAACCAGGTGCTCAGGCACCGCCAGGTGTTCTGGGTCACCGCCGGGTTTGCCCTGACCCTGTGGGAGGTTTCCGCGGCGGTGCGGGCGACGATGGAGGCACTCGACCGGGTCTACGAGGTGCGCCGGCGGCGTCCGTGGCGCGTTCGCATGGCGGTGTCGCTGGCGCTCGGCGCCCTGGTCGGAGCACTCATGCTCGGCGCACTCGCCGTGCTCGCGATCGGGGGCGCCGTCGTCGGCGGCGGCCTCTCCCTGCTGTGGCGGGTCCCACTCGCGGCCCTGCTCCTCGGCGGGGCGGTGTGGGCGACCGTGCGCTGGGCGCCCTCCAAGCGCCGTCCCGTGCGCTGGGTGAGCTTCGGCTCGGCGACGACGATCATCGCGTGGCTGGTGTGCGCCGGCGGCTACGCGCTGTGGGTGACGCAGATCTCGTCGGTGGGCTCGGCGTTCGCGAGCCTGACCGCGGCGTTCGTGCTGATGGTGTTCCTGTACGTCTCCTCGATCGCGTTCATGGTCGGCGTGGTGATCGACGCCAGCGTGCGCGAGGAGGCGACGGGCGGAACCGCGTAGGCGCGGCGCGGGCGGCTACTCTCGCCGGGCGCGATGCCCGCCGAGGATCCCCGCAGCTCGCGCGACCGTAGCGAAGCGGCGCGCCGGCGCGGGCTTCGCCGTCGCCAGGTCCGCCGCCGTCGCGCCGCCGCGCTCGCCGTGGTGGCCGCCGTGGTCCTGCTCTGCGTGCTCGCGCTCAACGCCTCCGGCGGCGAGCGGCTCACCGGATCGGGCCGGGCGGCAGAACGGAAGCCGCTCGTGCCGGCCGCGGTCGCCGACCTTCGCGTACGCCGGCTCGCCCGCATCGGCAAGCCGATCTACTGCGGCGGGCGCCACCGGCCGTACGTCGCGCTGACCTTCGACGACGGCCCCGGTCCGTCGACCGCGGTCGCCGTGCGCGAGCTGTTGGCCCGCCGCGTCCCGGCCACGTTCTTCCTCGTAGGGCAGAACGTCGCGCGGTACCGGTCGGTTCTGCCGCTGGAGGCCCGGGCCGGCGCGATCGGCGACCACACCTTCCACCACGTCCAGCTCACCGCGCTCGCGCTGGTCGACGCCGGCCGCGAGATCGACGATGCCGCGCGTGCCATCACCACGGTCACCCACTCGCCGGTGCGGCTGATGCGGCCGCCGTCGGGCGCTCGGACCCCGCCTATCGACGCGGTCGTGCGCGCCGAAGGGATGCTCCAGGTGCTCTGGGACGTCGACGTGCAGGACATCGAGGGGGCCGGCACGGCCGCGGTGGTCGACGCCGTGCGCCGGCATGCGCGGCCCGGGTCGATCGTGCTCATGCACGAGAACGAGGGCCAGACCCTCGCCGCGCTGCCGCAGGTGCTCGACGCCCTCGCCCGCAAGCACCTCCGGCCGGTCACCGTGCCCGAGCTGATGGCCGCCGACCCGCCCAGCCCGGCGCAGCTCGAGGCGGGCCCGACCGGATGCGGCCTGCATCCCTCCGAACCTGGCGCGTAGGGAGGTTTGCACCGGCCGCGCCGGGGGGACAAAGGCCCTTGGGCATGGTCCGCTTCACGGTGGAACGAAACGAGGAGGGCGAGTCCCTCCGGCTCGCCCTCTACGGCGAGCTCGACCTCTACGGCGCCCCCCGCTTCGACGACGAGCTGGTCCGCGCCGAGGGCGAGAAGTGGCCGGAGCTGGTCATCGACCTCTGTGGACTGGACTTCATGGACTCGTCCGGGCTCCGCCTGATCCTGCGGGCGCACGCGCGCGCCCGCCAGGAGGGCCGCCGCGTCCGCGTCGTGCACAGCGGCGGCACCATCGGCCGCATCTTCCACGTGACGAGCGTCGACCGCGAGCTCGACGTCGTCGAGCGCCAGCCGGCCGTCGGTTAGGTCGAGACCGGGGCCCAGCGCCCGTTGCCGACCCGGCCGCGGTGGGGGCTACCCTGCCGCGAATGGCCGGCCCCGCGACGCGCTACCCGTCCCCGCCCGGGGTTGGCCGGCGCCGCTCGCCCGAGGAGCTGCGCCGCCGCCGGCAGGCGCGACAGCGGCAGCTGCGCCGCCGCCGGCTGACGCTGGTGGGCGCCGTCCTGGGCGCGCTCGCGCTCGTCATCGTCCTGATCGTCGCGCTCACGGGCGGGAGCTCGAGCAGCAGGCGGCAACGCTCGTCCGGCTTGGCGAGCGGCGGGCGCAAGCCGCACACGAGCACCAGCGCCGAGTACCGGCGGGAGTCCCGCGCCATCACCAGAGTCCTGAGCTACACGCCGTTCGTCTCCCGCGGCAGCCCGCGCAAGCGCGAGATCGCGCTGACCATCGACGACGGCCCGGGGCCACTCACGCCGCAGTTCGTGCGCACGCTCCAGCGGCTGCACGTCCCCGCGACCTTCTTCGTCGTCGGCCAGCAGCTCGACAGCTTCGACCGCGGCCTGCGCGACGCCGTGCGGGCCGGGTTCGCGATCGGCGATCACACCGAGCAGCACCAGAACCTCCCCACGCTGACGAGTGGCCTGCAGGCCAAGGCGGTTCAGGACGCGGCGTTGCGCATCCGCTCCTACGGTGTGCCCTACCCGCGGCTGTTCCGGCCTCCGGCCGGCGCGTTGAACCGCACCACCCTGCAGGTGCTGCGCCGTCACCGCATGCTCGCGGTGCTCTGGACGGTCGACACCGAGGACTTCACGCGGCCGGGCACCCGCGCAATCGTGCGGCGCGCGGTCGACGGCGCCGGCAACGGCGCGATCATCCTCATGCACGATGGCGGCGGCGATCGCAGCCAGACCCTCGCCGCCCTTCCGGCCATCGTCCACCGCCTGCGCGCCCGCGGCTATCAGCTCGTGACCGTGCCGCAGATGCTGCTGCACGATCCGCCGTCGCGCCGCCAGGCCCGGCCCCTGAGCCCGGGGGCGTAACGGGATGGACCCGGACGCCGTCGAGATCCGGGTGCTCGGGTGTCTGCTCGAGAAGCAGCAGACCACCCCGGATGCCTATCCACTCAGCCTCAACGCCCTGCGGCTGGCTTGCAACCAGTCCACGAACCGCGACCCGGTGGTCGACTATGACGAGGCAACGATCCGCGAGGCCCTGCACCGCCTGCACCGCCGGGGCTGGACGCGGCTGGCCAGCGGCGCCGGCAGCCGGGCCGCGAAGTACCGCCACCTGCTCGACGAGGCGATCGGGCTGGGGCGCGACGAACAGGGCGTCCTCTGCGTCCTGATGCTGCGCGGGCCGCAGACCCTCGGCGAGCTCAAGACGCGCACCGAGCGCATGCATCCGTTCGCCGGCCTCGACGAGGTGCAGGACGTGCTCGACCGGCTCGCGGACCGCGAGCTCGTCGTGCGCCTCGCGCGTCGCCCGGGCCAGAAGGAGGACCGCTACGCGCAGCGGATGGGGGGCGAGGCCGAGGAGGAGGTGATGCCGCCCGCGCCCGTCGCCGCGCCGGCGGCCGCCGAAGACCTCCTGCACCGCGTCGAGCGCCTCGAGCGCCAGGTCGCGGAGCTTCGCGCGCGCCTGGGCTAGGAGCCCTTGCGCGCCGGCAGCTGGGCCTTTGCGTCCGGCGGCAGGCCGTTGAGCACGTTGACCACCCCCAGCACGTCTCCGCGGTCGTAGAAGTTGACCGCTACGAGGGTCGGGAACAGCCCCCGCATTCGCGCGCACGTCTTCACGCGGCGCAGCAGGAACCGAAAGCCGTTGATGTCGGCGCTCTGTGCCGGCGAGGGGTTGAGCTTCTCGATCCAGTGGTTGATCAGAAACAGCGGGCTGTTGGGATTGCCCCGCAACAGAGCGCACGAGCGGCGATAGTCGCGTAGCTGGTCGACGGTCTTGAACGAGTACGGCGTGTCCTGTGCGTCGTCGAAGCCGTCGTCGTACCAGGGCACCTTGGGGAGGTCGGCGTGCTCCTCGGCCATGACGAGGAGCCGCCTGCCGCTCGTGACCATCTGCCGCAGGGTGGGCCAGGGCCGGTCGCGGGCGTGGTCGAGGACGTAGGGCAGCAGCCCCGCATCCTTGAACGCCTTCGCGATCGCCGCCGCGGGGACGTAGTCCTCGACGAAGATGACCAGGACCTCGTCGGGGTGCTTGGCCATGAAGGTCCGAACCTCGTCCAGTGCGGCGGACATCGGAACGGCGCCGAGCTCGCACAGGGCGTGGCACAGGTAGAGCCCCTTGCGGCCCTTGAGGCCACCGAGGCCGATGCGGCCGGCCAGCCGCTTTGCCGCCTCGATCCCCTGCGGGCCCACGAGCTTTGAGACCTTCGCGCGCGCGGGGCCGTTGAGGTCCGTGCGCACCCGGTTGCTCTGGGGATCGCGGATGCCGTAGTAGGCGTCGATCAGCAGGCCGCGGATGCCGTAGTCGAGCTGGGCGCCGATCGTGCCGGTGTGATGCGCGAAGTAGAAGCCGGGGTAATCCCCGGCCGACATCGAGTTGTGGCTGGAGGCGAACGCGACCCGGTCGAGGTTGCGGTTGCACAGCTCGCGGAAGCCGTTGCAGTACGTCGGGTTGGGATCGGCGCCGAAGCGCGGCCGCTTGGTCGGCGACGGCTGCAGCGCCAGCGCCGTGGCCACGGCGCCGGCGGCGACGAGGAGCACGAGCGCCGCGGTGATCGCGATCGCCCGGCGCGACTGCCCGGCCGCCTCGCGCACCGTGCGGGCCCGCGGCCGCGTCACCACCGCGAGGATCTCGCTCGTCCCGAAGAACAGCCCGAAGGCGCCGGCGACGATGGCGACGATGGTGAGGAACTCGCCGGGGTCGAGGACGACGAACAGGCCGACCGCGAAGATCAGCGCGCCGCGGCCGAGCCGGCCGGCCGGCGTGGTCGGAGTATGCAGGGCGAGCGCCCGCGCCCGCTCGGCCCGCGTGGCGATCTCGACCGGCTGCAGCACCGACGTCGCCGCCGCCGCGAGGACCAGCCCGAAGCCGCCCACGGCGAGGCACCAGGTCCGAAGGTCCCCGAAGTACACGTCGAACAGCTCCTGACCGGCACGGGTCGCGCGGGCGCTGTCGCCCCCCTGGAGGGTGAGCACGATCCCGTCATGCAGGTAGAGCAGCGCCGCGAAGCCGATCACCGCGATGACCGTCAACGCGATGCCCACGCGAGCGATGCCGGTGCGGCGGTTGGGGGCAACGGCAATGGCCCCCGCGATCAGAAGCAGCGCGACGAGGGGCCCGACGATCCCGATCCAGCGGGCGTTGTCGCCGACCTCCAGCGTCGTCGTCGCCCATTGGCGCTTGCGGAAGTCGATCAGCCGGGCATTCAGGTCCTTGGGGATCTTCTTCGCCAGCTGCGGCGCGATTGCGTTGGCCGCGCTGATCGCCACCTGGCCGGCGTCGGCGAGGTCGAGCGCGACCGAGCGGTCGTCGCGTGTAAACGCTGCCTTGTGGAGGTTCAGCGCGGCGTGGCGGAAGATCGACCCGAAGGCGGGCGTGCCCAGCGCGCCGTTGACGACGGTCTGCAGCAGCGGCTTGGCCTGGATGAGCTCCGTCGTGCCCTTCTCGATCGCCGTCGCCACGACGATGTCGGAGATCGTCCCGCGGATGTCGCTCTTCTGCAACGACGCCGTGGCGCGGTGGGCGAACGCCCCGGCGTCGAACACCTCCTCGCGCAGGTAGAGCGTGGCGCCACCGACAAGGACGAAGACCATCGCGACCACGGTGAGGACGGTCGAGAGCGTGGAGCGGCCGCGGCGAGTCCACCTTCCCATCGGTTTCCAACCCTAATGCTCATCCCCTGTTTATTCGGGGCGAGCAAGTTCGCCACCGTGCGGATCCGGATGGTCTTCCCTCGTCACGCTGATCGCCGCCTCCGCCGCCGCCGCCCTCGCCGGCCCGGCCGGCGCCGCACCGCGGCCGGCCCGCATCGTCGGGGGGGCTGCCGCCCCCGCCGGCACGGCGCCATGGACCGCCGCGCTCGTGGCGCACAACCTCTCCGCGCAGTCCGGCGCGTACTGCGGGGCCACCGTCGCCTCCCCCACCGCGGTCATCACCGCCGCCCATTGCGTCCTCGAGGGCCCCAGCCGGAACGGCGCCAGGCCCGCCTTCGCCGTGACGCCTGATGCCTGATGCCTGACGCCCAATGCCTCAGGCCTTCGCCAACCTGCCGGCTACCGAGCCCCAGACGGACTCGCCTCTAGATCAGCCGGATTGCGGGTAGCCGCCTTGAGGAACGCCCGCAATCGACACGGAGGTAGCGCATGCCTTGGGATGAGATCACTCCCCGCGACTTCCCCGCCTTCGACAAGGAGCTCGACGGGATCTCCAAGCAAACGATGGAGGACCACTACAAGCTCTACGAGGGCTACATCAAGAAGGTCAACGAGTGCCGGAAGGTGCTCAACGAGTTCGACTACGCCCAGGCCGAGGGCAACCAGGTCTACTCGCCGCTGCGCGCGGTGTCAGTCGACTACACGTTCGCGTTGCTCGGGTTCAAGAACCATGACCTCTACTTCGGCCACCTCGGTGGGGACGGCGGCGCGCCGGACGGGCGGTTCGCCGAGCTGATCGAGGATGAGTTCAACGGCGTCGACAAGTGGGAGCACGCCGTGCGCAAGGCCGCGAGCGCGGCTCGCGGGTGGGTCATGGTCGGCTACGACCTCAACGACGGCTCGCTG
>JBJMKX010000140.1:0-26381 GCA_045805605.1 Solirubrobacteraceae bacterium | reverse complement strand
CGGCGATGTCGAGGATCGTCGCCGAGCCCGACGCGTTGTCGAGCATCCCGGCGCCGAAGATCGCGTCCAGATGCGCGTCGACTACGAGGACGTGGTTCGGATCGCCGCCCTTGGACTCGGCGATCACGTTGTAGTCCTCGCGGTTCGGGTCGACGATCACGTGGATGTCGAGGCTCAGGTGCGGCGGCGTCCCGGCGTTGTACTCGTCGAGGAGCGCATTGCCGATATCAAACGACGTAAACGCCACCGGGATGTCCGGGACGAACGGGTTGTTATTCGCCAGCAGGGTGCCGTTGATCACCGAGGTGCGGCCGGGGTTGCCCTCGTTGAAGATGACGACGCCCGTTGCCCCCGCGGCCTTGGCGTTCAGGACCTTCACCCCGTAGTTGCAGCCACCACGCTGGATCAGCGCGATGTGGCCCGCGGTGAAGTTGCTGAAGTCGGCCGACGTGCAGCCGCTCGTCGAGGTCGAGGTCGCAGTCGGCGGAAGCACGAAGCCGCCGGCCGGCTCGAGGTCGGCGTCGGCCGTCCCGTTACTCGTCCCGGGATTCCAGTCGTTGACGAGCTCGAAGTTCTGCGCCGTCGGTCCCGTCTCGCTCCACGCCGGCGTGCCGACGAAGGCGGTGTAGAGGAACGTGTACGGCTGGATCGTGACGTCGTATCCGGCCGCCTCCATCTTGTCCTTCACGTAGTTGACCGACGCTAGGTAGCCGGGTTCGCCGGAGTTGCGCGACGGATGGCCGTCAGGGCCCGGGTTGGCATCCGCGATCGCCTGGAACGCCTGCATATGGTTCCAGAGATCGTCGGTCTGGATGCATTCGACGAGCTTGCTCGGCGTGTCGTTGACACGAGCGTCACACTGCGCCGGTGTGGGGTCTGCACTCGCGCCGGCCGGCGCGAGCAGTCCTACGGCGACGCAGAGCAGTGCGGGCCACCAACGCGGTGCCCGCTTGAAACGGTCTGGCAAGAGACCCTCCTCCCGTGAGAGCTTGGACTTAACCACCCCCCCGACATCCCCGGTGGCTGACGCGACATCCCAGACCTTGACCGGTCCCATCGGTAGTCACCTCAGGGACGCCGTCCGCCGCGGCTCCTTTCGACCGCCGCCATCGAGCTGATCTCCGCTAGAGCCGGAGCTCGCCCATCAGTGCGTCGACCTCGTACTGGTTGTGCTCGAAGATCCACACCTCGGCGATGTGGTCGTCCTCGATCCGGTAGACGTTGGCGCGCCGGATCTCCACTGGGCCTTCGGGTCGGTCGAAGCGCTCGCGCACGATCAGCGCCACACGCTCCTCGCTGGCGAGCATGTCGATCAGCTCTACCTCGACGTGGTTGCCGTGCGAGAGGGCGCGCGCCGCCTCGATGTAGCGCGCCGCGGCGTCGCGTCCGCGCAGCTCGCCGGCGTGGGCCGAGCGGCCGGGGATGTGGAACACCAGGTCGTCGGCAAAGAAGCCGAGCGCGCGGTCCCAGTCGCCGGCGCGGGCAAGTTCGATGTAGCGACGCATGAGGTCGAGCGCTCGCACGGCTCGATCCCACCGCATGCGCGGGCGGCGGTCAACCGCGTGTCGCCGCGCGGCGCCCCTTTTTACCTTCGGGTTTCACCTTCACGCCTCTCAGCCTCCGTAACCCTCGAACGGCTCGGTCAGCAAACGAGCCTTGTGAGGCCCGTACTCCAAGAGGTGAACGATGCGGATGGTGGAATCGGTGCGCTCCACCCGGGTCTCAACGAGCGTGAGATCGCCGGCGTCGCCGAGCCCGAGCTGGTTGAGACGCTCGGCCTCGGCCCGGCAGACATCCCCCGGCGTGGGGCGGCTCGCCGGATAGGCATCCTCATGATGTCGAATGAGCGCCTGCCAGTGCGAGTCTCCCGCGCGCTCCACGGCTTCCCGCACTTCCTGTCTGGTGTAGCCCATGTCACCCCGCTGTTGGTCGCCGACATATCGACTCGGTCTACGCTAAATGAATGCTCTCGGCACCGTGCATGCGCAGGTGGTCGAGCACGGTGCCGCTCGCCTCGCCCAAGCGCAGCCGCTCCACAAGCGGTGCGTAGCGCCCCCCGGCCAATCCGTCCGCCAGCAGCGCCGCCCCCTGCGCCGCCGTCTTGGCGCGCGTGCCGAGCCCGTCAGCGCTCCGGACAGCCGCGACGCCGGCAAGCCGTTCGGTCAGCCCTTCGAGCAGGCCGGGAGCGCGCGCCAGGCGCCCGGCGACAAGGATCTCGCGCGGCGCGGGAACCGAAACCGTCAGGGCGAGCGCGGCCTTCACCGCGCCCTCCTCGAGCGCTTGCCATCCCTCACGGTGGCTGGGATCGCCGCGCACCGCCTCGAGCGCCCCGGGCGTCGACAGATCCAGCCCCCCAAGCGCCCCGCCGCTGAAGACGGTCTCCTTGGAGAGTGCCGCGCCCAGCAGGTAGGCCACCTCCGCGTCGAGTGCGCCGCACGAGCGAGCCCCGATCGGCGCGCAGGAGCCGCCGACCCCGTCGACGATCCGCCCGCGGTCGATCGCGAGGGCCGCGGTGAAGGCGCCACCGAGCTCGAGCATGATGAACGAGGTCTCCTCATAGGCAAGGCCAAGGCGGCCCGCCTGGTCCGCGATGCACAGCGCCGCACTGGCGACTTTGTCCGCCGTGCCGAGGTCGATTCGGTTCCACTTGCGGTGCTGTGAGACCGTTGGCAAGTGGATTGCGCCCGGGCCGAACACGAGTGGCAGGCCTGCGCCGATGAGCGCTCGGATCAGCGCACGCATGCCGCCTACGCCAGCGCGCGTGCCCCGCTGATCGCTCCGCACCAGCAACATGAGGGCCAGCTCGCGCTCGCCGACCCGCTCGCCCGGAACGAGCGGCAGCCCGTAACCGGCGGGGCCGAGCACGAGGTCGAGCGGCCGGTGAGCCGCGAGCGCATCGACCAGCGGTGCCGGGTCGAGCGCCAGGTCGGCCGACCGGAAGCTCTGGTCGAGCAGCACCTCGCCGTCGTCGAGTACGCATACATCGATGGAGACGGTCCCGGGGTCGACGCCGGCCACCCGCGGACCGGGCGTCGACTCAGAAGATCTCTTGCGCCACGGCGTAGACGCCATCGGCGTTGAGCACCAGGTCGTTGCGCTCGAAGAGCCGGCGCACGCAGGCCTTGTGCGTCTTCATCTTCTGGCCGCCGACGCCCAGCGCGCCGAGGACGAGCTTCCCCTCTCGCTCGACGAGATCATCCCCTGCCTCGATGCCCTCGATCCCGAGCGGCTCCGCGGCGTTGTAGTCGACCAGCAGCTCGATCGTCGGGCTGGCGCTCCACACCGCCTGGCGCAGCACTTGCACGCCCGCCGGCCCGGCAGCCAGGACGATGTTGGCGCCCTCCAGCGCCGCCTCCATCTCTGCCCGGTCGGCGGGCTCGACCGCGTCGATCCCGAGTCGCTCGGCGACCTCAAGTCCCCGCGGCCGGCGGTAGGAGTCCGTCCCCAGGACGTCGGCCGGGATCGTCGTTGCAAGCACCTCGCAGCCCTCTTGGGTGAGCAGGGCCGCGGAGCGCAGCCCCACGGGCCCCAGTCCCACGATCACCGCGCGGCGCCCGCGCAGGTCGCGGTCCTTCCCGATTTGCGCGATGGCCGTGGCTGCCGTGGTGTTGCAGCCATCGGAGTCGAGCATCGCCGACACGCGGAAGGGGCCGAAGTACGCGGCCTGTACCTCGTCCAGCAGCTTCTCGCCCAAAGCCACGTCCGAGCCGCCGACCCAGACGGCCATCGAGGAGAGATCGTCGGGGGCGCGCGTGAAGAACGCTCCCTGCACGAGCCCTTGCACCGCCTCGGGGGTCACGCCGCCGTAGCTGAGCAGGACGTCAACCCCAGCGTCCTGGGCCACGATGGCGTCGAACGGACTCGGATGTTGATCGGTGTCGAGCTGTAGGAGGACCTTCTTCACGGCGTGGGCTCGGCTTTTGGCCGGCGCCCGGGCGCCTGCACCCGCCCGGCTAGGCCTCCACGCCGGAGGCGAATGGATGCCGTGCAGCGGCCTCCTGCTCGATCACGGTGCTCGCCGTGGGCTCGGCGGCCATCGCGCGCGCGACCGCCTCCTTGGTGGCCTGGTAGTTCCAGTCGAAGATCTTCTTGTCGTCCTGGGCCTCCCAGTGGATGAAGACGCCCACGACGATGCAGAGGTCTTCGGCCTCGTCCTGTGAGATCGCCCCATCCCGCACCGAGTCGACGACACCGCGTGCCACAGCCGCCTGGGCGGGTCCAAACATCTGCCCCACCTGCTTCTCGCCCTTGATCGTCACCTTGTTGGCGATGATCGTGTCGGGCTTGGCGGGCAGGTTGGGCGCGACGATCGCGAGCAGGTTCGTGTGCCCCTCCTTCTGGTTCAGGAGTGCGCCCGCGAACGCCTGCCCGACCGGCCCGTCCTTGGATCCGATCAACACATCGACGTGGGCGACTTCGGCGCCATCGCCGACCAAAGACTCCCCAACCGACAGGGTCCTAGCCATGTGCCTTCCTCTCTCTTGGTTGTCCGCGGTACCCAACGTCTCCCGGAACCGCGCGCCGGCTCCTCCACCAGTGGCGAAGGCCAAGGTCGCGCGCGTCCTGGCACTAGGCGCGGCGCGAGTTTAGCGCGGCGGACGCGTGCGGGGCAGCGCGGCTCGCCGGCGTCTCGGGGGTATGCTCCGGCGCGCTGATGCGTGAGCGCGCGGCGACCTGTGCCGGCTGCGGATGTGGATGCGACGACATCGAGGTCGCGGGAGTCGCCGAGGCGCTCGAGCGCCTGACCGGCACCTGCCGACTTGGTGACCATTGGTTCGCCGAGCGGACCGCCGACCCGCCCCCGGTGGCCCGCGTCGACGGCCGCGACGTGGACATCGCCGAGGCGATCGCCGTGTCAGCCGCCATCTTGAGCGAGGCCCGGCTTCCGCTCGTGTGCGGGTTGGGCCAGACCGACTGCGAGACCCAGCGGGCGGCCGTGGCGCTGGCGGAGGCGGTCGGCGCAGTAATCGATCCCGCCGGCCCACCCGGCGACGGCGTCGCTGGCGCCGCCGCACAGGCTGTCGGCCTGAGCACGGCCACGTTCGGCGACGTCCGCGACCGCGCCGAGCTCGTCGTCGCCTGGCGCGCGGATCCGGTCACTTCCAATCCCCGCCTGTTGCCCCGCCTGCGTCTCGATCGCGCCGGACGCGCGGACGGCGATAGGGACCGCGAGCGCACGCTGGTCGTCGTCGACGCCGAGCGCACGGCGACCGCGGACGAGGCGGACTCGTTCATCGAGCTGGCGCCCGAGCTCGACTTCGAGGCGTTGTGGGCGATGCGCGGGCTCGTGCGCGGCGTCCCGCTCGATCGCGATCTCGCGGCCCGGCTGCCGCTGGACGCGCTCGGGCAGCTCGCCGACCGCTTGCGAGCGTGTGGCTACGGGGCGATGCTCTACGGCGCCGGGCTCGCGGCGACCGGGGCCGGATACGTGAATGCGCTGGCCCTCCTCGCGCTCGTGCGCGACCTGGCCCGAATCGCCCACATTGTGGCGCTGCCACTGCGCCACGAGGGCAACGCGCGGGGCGCTGAGGACGTGCTCGCTTGGCAGACCGGCTACCCGTCGGCCGTGAGCTTCGCGCGCGGGCATCCGCGCGCGCAGCCCGGGGAGTTCAGCGCCGCCGAAGTGCTGGCGCGGGGGGAGACGGACGCGGCGCTCGTCGTGGGCTTCGACGCGCTCGCCCACCTGCCGCCGATGGCCGCCGACCACATGCGCCGGATCCCGACGATCGTCGTCGCCCCGCGCGCCACCGAGACCGCCGCGGCCGCCCGCGTCGCGTTCGGAACGGCCGCCGGCGGCGTGTACCGCGAGGGCACAGCCCATCGGATGGACGGGGTGCCCGTCCCGCTCCGTGCGCCGCTGACGTCCCCACGGGCAGGGGACGGGGAGGTGCTCGCCGCGATCGCCGCGCGCATCGCGGGAGAAGGAGGAAGCTAGCGCATGCTGCGTATCGCGCAGGGGCGCGTCTACGATCCCGCCAACGGCATCGACGGCGAGGTCAAGGACGTCTGCCTCGACGGCGGCAAGGTGGTCGAGGAGCTGCCCGCGCACGCTCCACGCATCGATGCTCGCGGAATGGTCGTGATGCCGGGCGGGGTGGATATCCACTCGCATATCGCCGGAGCGGCGGTCAACGCGGCCCGCAAGCTGGCGCCAGAGGAGCACCGCACGGACGTGCTCGACCGCACGGCGATCATGCGCTCGGGGACGGGCGGGACGGTGCCGTCGACCTTCGCAACCGGCTACCGCTACGCGCTCCTCGGCTACACGACGGTCGTCGACGCCGCCACTCCGCCGCTGGCGGCGCGCCACACCCTGGCCGAGCTGCGCGACACGCCGATCGTCGATGCGGCGTTCCTCGTGCTGATGGGCAACAACCTGCCCCTGTTCGAGCTCATTCGCGACGTGCGGGGCGACGGCGCGGGCCGGGTGACTGAGGCCGTCGCATGGTGGCTGGAGGCGACGGGCGGCTACGGCGTCAAGCTGGTCAACCCAGGCGGGGTCGAGATGTGGAAGCGCGGCAACCGCAACGTGACCTCGCTCGACGACGAGGTGGACGGGTTGGGCGTCACGCCACGACGCGTGCTGGCGACGATCGCCACTGCGGTGGACGAGCTCGGTCTCCCGCATCCCGTCCACGTCCACTGCAACAACCTCGGCGTGGCGGGAAACTGGCGCACGACCTTGGACACGCTCGACACGCTCCAGGGCCGGCGTGCGCACCTCGCCCATCTGCAGTTCCACGCGTACGGCGGGACCCCGGGCAAGCGGCCCCGCTCGCGCGCACCGGAGCTGGCCGAGCATCTCGACGCGCATCCGGAGCACAGCGCCGACGTCGGCCAAGTCATGTTCGGGCCGGCGACGACGATGACCGCCGACGCCCCCGTCTCGGCAGTGCTGCGCGAGATCACCGGCGGCAAGTGGGTCAACGCCGACGTCGAGGCGGAGACCGGCTGCGGCATCGTGCCCTTCGCCTACCGCGAGCGCAACTACGTGCATGCGCTGCAGTGGGGCATCGGCCTCGAGCTGTTCCTGCTCAGCCGCGACCCATGGCGGGTCGTGCTCTCCACCGACCATCCCAACGGCGGCTCGTTCCTGAGCTATCCGCGGCTGATCCGCCTGCTCATGGATCGTGAGTTCCGCAACGAGCAGATCGCCCGGGTCAACCAGAAGGCGATGGGGCGCACGGTGCTACGCGACGACCTCGAGCGCGAGTACACCCTTGGAGAGATCGCGATCGTCACACGCGCCGGACCCGCGAGGCTGCTGGGGCTGGCCGACAAGGGCCACCTGGGCGTCGGGGCCGACGCCGACGTGACGGTGTACAGCGAGGACCAGGACCGCGAGCAGATGTTCGCCACGCCGCGCTATGTCATCAAGGGCGGGCAAGTCATCGTCGAGGAAGGCCAGCTGCGCGCGGCGCCGACCGGTGATCTCCTGCGCGTCGCCGCCGACTACGACGAGGAGATCGAGCGCGCCCTGGAGCCGCTGTTCGAGGAGCGTTACAGCGTCCAGTTCTCCAACTATCCGGTGCGGGAGCCGTGGCTGCTGGAGCCCGCTCGCCGGGTCAGCGCCCGGCGCGGGCGGAGCGAGCCATGAGGGTGTCCGACGCCGAGGTCGTCGACACCTTCGCCGAGGCCTTCCCGATGTGGGGAGCGCGGATCGTCATCACTGCCGAAAGCGGCGGGTGGGCGAACGAAGCCGCCCGCTCGCTGACCGGTTTTGCCACGTCGGTGATCGGGTGCAAGTGCGAGGCGGGTATCGAGCGCGCGCTCGACCCCGCCGACACGCCCGATGGCCGCCCCGGGGTCAGCGCGCTGCTGTTCGCCCCCGATCGCGAGGGGCTGGCCAAGCGGCTGGTCGAGCGCGTCGGCCAGAGCGTGCTCACCTGCCCGACGACCGCGTGCTTCAACGGGCTGGATGCGGCGGAGACGGTCGACGTCGGTGGCCAGCTGCGCTTCTTCGGCGACGGCTATCAGGCCAGCAAGGTGCTCGACGGGCGCCGCTACTGGCGCGTGCCGGTGATGGAGGGCGAGTTCCTGGTCGAGGAGCGCTTCGCCGTCGCCGAAGGGGTGGGCGGCGGCAACATCATCATGCTCGGCCGGGACAGCACCAGCGCGCTGCGCGCGGCGGAGGCGGCTGCCGCGGCGATGCGCACGGTGCGCGACGTGATCCTGCCCTTCCCCGGCGGTATCGCCCGTAGCGGCAGCAAGGTCGGCTCCCGCTACAGCGGTCTGATGGCGTCGACCAACCATGCGCTGTGCCCGACCCTCCGCGCCCAGGTGCCGGACACCGACGTGCCGCCGGGCGTCGGCTCGGTGTTCGAGATCGTCATCGACGGGCTGACGGTCGAGGCCGTGAGCGACGCGATGGCGCGAGGCCTCGAGGCTGCCACTGAGGCGGGGGCCAGCCACGTGACGGCCGGCAACTACGGCGGCAACCTGGGGCCGTACCACATCGCCCTGAAGGACCTCGTCCCCGGCGCGGGAGACGAGTAGTGCTCACGCTCACGCTGCGCGACGAGCCGACGGTTCCTCTGGAGACCGAGGGCCTCAGCCCCGACCGTCTCGCGACTCGCCGCCGCGGCGAGGTGGAGGCGTTCGCCGTCTGGCACGGCAACCAGCGGGCGCAGGTTGGGGATTTCTTTGCGGTGTCGGGCAGCGCCGGCGAGGAGCTGCGCGTGGAGGGCGACCTGCGCCGCGTCAAGTTCCTGGGGGCGGGCATGACCGCCGGCCGGATGACCATCGTCGGCGACGCGGGGATGCACACGGGCGCGGGCATGCGCGGCGGCGAGCTGGTCGTCGCGGGTGCCGTGGGGGACTTCGCCGGCGTGGGCATGCGCGGCGGCCGGCTCGTCGTCGAGGGCTCCGCCGGGCACCATCTCGGCGGGCACCACCCGGGCGAGCGCGCCGGAATGCGCGGCGGGGAGATCCTCGTGTTCGGGGACGCCAAGGAGCAGGTCGGCGCCGGCCTGCGGCGTGGACTGATCGCCGTCGCGGGGCGCGTGGGCGACGCTGCCGGGCTGCGCATGCTCGCGGGCACGATCGTCGCTCTAGGGGGGTTCGGCGCCCGGCCGGGGGCAGCGATGCGGCGGGGCACGATTGTCGCCATGTCGCACGTGACGTTGCTGCCGACCTTCGGCTTCGCTTGCTCGTATCGCCCGCCGTTCCTGCGCCTCTACCTGCGCCACCTGCGCGCGCTGGGCCTGCCCCTGACCGACGAGCAGATCGACGGCCGCTATGCACGCTGGTGCGGCGACGGCCTCGAGCTACGGCGGGGCGAGATCCTGATGCTCGAGCCCCGCCCATGACCGGCGAGCCGCGCTGCACTCGGCGATCTCGCGTCGGCGCAGCGGTGTGGCCCGATGTGCAGGCCTCGGCGCCGGCAGTGCCGGTGTCGCTGTCGCTCGTGGGGGTGTCCGGGGTGGAGAAGATCATCCGTATCGGCGGGCCGGGCGCCGGTGACTCCCAGCTGTTCTCCGCGCGCCTCGACTGCTTCGTCGACCTGGGCCCCGAGCAGAAGGGCGCGCACATGTCGCGCTTCGAGGAGGCCGTAAACGACGTCATCGGGGAGGTCATCCTCGGCGAGGCGGCTCTTCGCGCCGAGAAATTGGCCCGGCACATCGCTGAACGCGTGCGCCAACGCCAAGACGCGGCGCGCGCAGAGGTCAGCATCGATGCGCGGTACCCCGAGTACAAGCCCGCCCCCGTCTCCGGCATCCCCACCCAAGAGATGTACACCCTCCACGCTTCGGCCGTCGCTTTCCAGCACGGGACGCGCCAGATGGTCGGCGTCGCCGCACAAGGCATGACCACCGCCCCCGGCCCCCCGCAGCTCAGCGACGGTGTCCGCAAACGGCTGGCGGCCGACGGCTTCAGCGACCGCCAGATCGATCGCGTCCTCGCCGCCGTACCCATGCCCACCAGCTGCGAGCGCGGCCTGGGCACCCTGCACATCGGCTGCCCCGAGGCGTGCGACATCGATATCGACGCCGCCGCGTTGCTGACCATCGTCGAGGACTCGATGTCCAGCGAGATCTACGAGCTGTTGAAACGCAGCGATGAGGCCGCCGTCATCGAGAAGGCGCACCGCCGGCCGCGGTTCGCCGAGGACTGTGTCCGCGAGATGCTCGGCGCCGTGCTTTATCGCTACGGCGATCTCCCCGACGACGCCTTCGTCTCGGCCCGCCACGAGAACCTGGGCACCGTCCACCAGCACAGCGTCGTCGCCGAGCGGTACGGGCTCCTGGGCGAGCTGCGCGCGGAGCGCCGCGCCGGCACCGTGACTCGCCACCACACGTCCAGGCGCGAGTGGCTCGGGGCCGTCAGAGCCCCGCCCGCGTCAGATCGCCCGCTCGCGTAGCGCCGCGGCGATCGCCGCGGCAACCTCGGCAGCCTGCCCGCCCGGTTCGCTCGCGAGCCGGCCCGGGACCGCCAGGCGCAGCGAGGAGGTAAGCAGGATCGCTTCGGCACGTTCGAGGCGCTCCAGCGAAAGCCGCTCCTCGGCGGCCCTCAAGCCGAGCTCACCGGCGAGGCCGAGCAGGCGGGCGCGGGTGACACCAGGCAGGATGCGTCCATCGGCGGGTGGTGTCAGGAGGCGAGCCCCCTCGAGCGCCCACACATTGCCCCATGCGGCCTCCAGGACCTCGCCGTCAGCCTCGACGATCAGGGGCGTCGCGTCGAGGCGCTCGGCGGCCTCGTCGATTCGCCGGCGATCGGCCCACTTGTGTCCGCCGAGGCCGCCGGGCACGGTCCACGCCCGTAGGTGGACGAAGCCCCGCTCCGCCGCTGCGCCCAGGGGCGCCAGGGTGGCGGAGAGCCCGACCCCATTCTGTGTCGACGGCTTGGCGACGACGCGCAGGCGCCGGGCAGCGCCCGCGCCCCCGGTGCCGAGGGCGTCGGCCACGCACGTGTCGAGCTCGTCGCCGAGCTCGACCTCGTAGAGCGCACGCACGCTCGCCCGCAGGCGGCCGAGATGGTCGGCGAGGAAGAGCGCCGCTCCGCCTTCGGCCCGGATCGTCTCGAAGACCCCCGACGAGGGGTCGGGACGGGCCGGCGGCTCGGGCGGTGTCATCGGTGCGCCGCGGCCGCATCGCGTGCGACGTCGAGTGTGCCGCCGACCGTCTCGAGCACGGGGCGTGCCTTGAGCAGCATCTCCTCGAGCTCGGCCTCGGGGTCCGACGCGGCGACGATCGCGCCGCCGGCGCCGATCGTCAGGCCGTCGGGCGAGGCCACCAGCGTGCGGATGACGATGCTGAGGTCGGCCGTGCCGTTGACGGCAAAGAACCCCAGGACGCCCGAGTAGACGCCGCGCGGACGGCCCTCGATGCGGTCGATGATCTCGAGCGTCCGCAGCTTGGGCGCGCCGGTCATCGAGCCGGGAGGGAAGGCCGCCCGCACGCAGTCGATCGCGTCGGAGCCCTCGCGCAGGCGGCCGCGTACCACGGTCACCATTTGGTGAACGGTGGCATGCGACTCCACGATCATCAGGCCAGGGACTTCGACGCTGCCCAGCGCGCAGACCCGCCCGAGGTCGTTGCGGACCAGGTCGGCGATCATCAGGTTCTCGGCGCGCGTCTTTACGTCGCGGCGCAGCTCCGCCGCTCGGCAGGCGTCCTCGAATGGCTCCGCGACCCGCGCCGCGGTTCCCTTCATCGGGCGCGATTCCACCCCCCGGCGGCGGTCGACCCGCAGGAACCGCTCGGGCGAGGAGCTCAGCACCGACACGTCGCCGAGCCGCAGCAGCGCGGCAAAGGGCGCTGGGTTGCGGGCCCTCAGGGCGCGGTAGGCGACCACAGGGTCGAGGGTTGCCTCGCTGCGCAGCTCGGTAGTCAGGCAGACCTCGTAGGTCTCGCCCTCGACGATCTCGCGCAGGCAGGCGGCGATGTTGGCCAGATATGCGTCCGGGGCCTCACGCAGCTCGAAGGGCAGCGTGCCGGGCGGCGCCGGGGGCGATGGCAGCGGCCGCGCTTCACGCGCGATGTCGCCAAGCCGCCGCGCGGTCGTGGTTAGCCAGACCGAGGCCGCCCGCGCGCCGGCGGCGTCGGCCAGCGCCAGCAGGTAGACGCGGCCCTCTTGGTGATCGAAGGCGATCAGCCGGTCGCAGAGCACGAGCGCCGCGTCCGGCAGCGGCGAGGCGTAGGCCTGCCGCCCTCCGCACTCGGCTTTGAGCTCGTATCCGAGGTAGCCGGCGAAACCGCAGGTGAAGTCGAACGGCAGCTCCGGGGCGTCGGTCCGCAGGCGTGCGAGCTCATCCCGGCAGTAGTCGAGCACGCTCATCGTGCGCAACTCGCGCCCAGACGCGCGATCGACGACGAGCGTGCCCGTCTCGGTGTCGTAGCGCACGACCTGGCCGAGTGGACCGTCGGGCGCGCCGATGAACGAGAAGCGCGCGACGCCCGGGCCCGCGCGCGCGCTGTCGAGCCAGATCGCGTGGTCGCGCTCGGCGTAGAGCTCGCGGAACACCGCCTCGGGCTCGCACCAGCGCTCCAGCCGGCGATGGTGAACGCGCGCCCCTACGGGCGCGGGGCCCGCGGCGGGCCCGGCCGCGGGCTGCCGCCGGGCGCGACGGCCCGTGCGTCGCACGCCCCGGGCAAGGGTGAGGTCGCGGAAGTTCTCGAGCAGGCGGCGGCCGTGCCGGGTGCTCACCGACTCGGGATGGAACTGCACGCCGAACAGCGGGCGCGCGCGGTGCTCGAGCCCCATGATCACCCCATCGGGCGTCCATGCGGTGACCCGAAGCTCCGCGGGCACCGCGCCGACCACCAACGAGTGGTAACGCACGGCGAGGAAGCCCTGCGGGATCCCGGCGAACAGCGCGCTTGCATCGTGGTGGATCGGGCTCAGGCGCCCGTGCATGACCTCGCGCGCGTGCTCGACCGTACCGCCCGCCACGCGCGCGAGGGCCTGGTGACCGAGGCAAACGCCGAGCACCGGCGTCTCGGCGCGCAACAGCGCATCCAGCGAGACACCGACGTCGCGCGGGTGCTCCGGCCGGCCCGGGCCGGGCGAGATCACCACGTTGTCCGCCCCCAGAGCGGCGAGCTCCTCCCACGGGTGCTCGTCGTTGCGCACGACCACCGGCTCGGTGCCGTTGACCTCGCCCAGGAGATGGAAGAGGTTGAATGTGTAGGAGTCGTAGTTGTCGATCAGCAGCGTGCGCATCCGGGCCCACATTCTCGCGCCTGCGCGGCGCCGGTGAGCGAGCGTCGGTTGCGCGTCGCGATCCTGGGCTCGACCGGCGGCTGGCATGCAAAGCGAATGGAACGGGCGCTGACCGCGCGCGGCCACGAGTGCGGCTTCGCGCCGGTGACGCGGATGGTTGGCCGCATCGAGGGTGGCCTCTCAGTGCGCGGACGTGAGCTGGCGCTCGACCGCTGCGATGTGGTCCTCGTGCGCGGCATCCCGCGTGGCTCGCTCGAGCAGGTGGTCTTCCGCGTCGACGCGTTGCACGCGCTTTCAGCCGCCGGCGTGCGGGCGGTCAACGGGGCCAAGGCGATCGAGCGGACGGTCGACAAGTTCCTGGCCTCAGCATTGCTGGCGCGTGCCGGCCTGCCCACCCCCCGCACGATCGCCTGCGAGCGTCCCGCGGACGCTCTGGATGCGTTCGCCGAGCTTGGCGGGGACGTGATCGTGAAGCCGCTGTTCGGCTCGATGGGACTGGGCATGGTGCGCGTGGAGGATCGCGACGTCGCCGAGCGTGTGTTTCGCGCGCTGGAGCTCGAGCGGGCCGTGTATTACCTGCAGGAGACGCTGCCGCACACGGGCTGTGATGTGCGCGCGGTCGTCGTCGGCGAGCGCGTGGTGGCCTCGATCGAGCGGATCGGCGAGGGTTGGCGCACGAACCTTGCGCGCGGTGCGCACGCGCGCCCGGTGCGCCTTGACGCCACCCGTGAGCGCCTGTGCGTGCGAGCGGCGGCTGCGCTCGGCGCCGACTACGCGGGCGTCGACCTCTTGCGGGTGGCCGACGGGCGGGACTACGTGCTCGAGGTCAATGGCATTCCCGGGTGGCAGGGCGTCGAGCGCGCGACGGGGGTCGACGTGGCGGCCGCGCTCGCAGAGCATCTGGAGACCGTGGTGGGGTGACGTCCGCCGGGCTCACCCGAGCGCGCGCAACTCGTCGCGTCCAATCGCACCACTGTGCAGCGCCGTGGCGACGAGCGCGCCGGCCGCGCCGGCTTCGCCCAGGGCGCAGAGGTCCGCGACGTCGCGCACGCCGCCCCCGGCCAGCAGCTCGACCTCCGGGAAGCGGACGGCGAGCTCGCGCAGCAGCGCGACGTCTGGACCCGTGCCGGAACCGACGCGGGCGAGGTCGAGCACGATCACCTCGCGCAGGCCGGCGGACCCGAGCCGGGCCAGCGCCTCGGCCGCTCCGAGCCGGGCCAGCTCGCGGTCTGGCGACAGGACGCGCCCCGCGCGCTGGTCGACGCTGAGGACGAGCGGGGCGTCCGCGAGCTCCGCTCTCAGGCGCTGGAGCGCGGCCTGGTGCGCCAGCGTCTCGGTGCCAATCACCACGCGCGCTGCGCCGAGCTTGAGCAGCCGCCGCGCCTCCGCCACCCCGGTGACGCCGGCATCGACCATCACCCGCGCCTCGCGCGCCAGGGCGGCGATGGTCTCCAGGTGCGCCGGTCCGCCGGCGACCGCGTCGAGATCGGCGACATAGAGCTCGTCGAGTCCCAGCGCCTCGCGGACGGCGCGCGCGACCTGAACAGGATCGGAGCCGGCAACGATCTCGCTGCGCAGCGGGCGATAGCGTTCGCGCTCGCCGCGAACGGCGTGAACGGCGGCTGCGCTCTTGAGATCGATGACTGGGATCACGCGCATGGCCGAGGAGGGTCTCGCATGGGCGGCGTGATAGGCCTCGACGTGGGCGGTGCCAACACCAAGGCCGTATGGCGGGACGGCGTGCAGCGGCGCACCGTGTCGCGGCCGTTCGAGGTCTGGCGGGGGCGCGAGGCGCTCGAGGCCGTGCTGCGCGAGGTCGTCGCCGAGGTGGCGCCGGAGCCCGTGGATGCCGTGGGGCTGACCACGACCGCGGAGTCCTCGGACGCCTTCCGCACCAAGCGCGAGGGCGTGGGATTCGTGCTCGACGCCGCGGAGGCGGCGCTGGATGCCCGGCAGCTGCTTGCCCTTACGACGGCCGGCGAGCTTGTCCCCGTCACGGAGGCGCGGGCGCGGCCACTCGACGTGGCGGCCGCCAACTGGGTGGCGAGCGCGCTGGCGGTCGCCGGGCTGCACGCCGACGCGCTGATGATCGACGTCGGCAGCACGACCGTCGACGTCATCCCGATCGCGGCCGGCCGGGTGGCCGCCGTCGGCCGCACGGACCTCGACCGGCTGCTGGCCGGCGAGCTCGTCTACACGGGCGCACTGCGCACCAACCTCGCCGCGATCGCACCACGGGTGCCCGTGCGCGACTGCTGGTGCCCGGTCACCTCCGAGCTGTTCGCGATCAGCGCCGACGTGCAGCTGGTTCTCGGCCACATCACGCGCGACGCGTACACCTGCGCGACCCCGGACGGGCGCCCGCCGAGCGTCGAGTATGCGCGCGAGCGCGTGGCGCGGCTCGTGTGCTCCGACGCCGAGCAGCTGGCCGCGGAGGAGATCGATGCGATCGCCGCCTTCCTGCACGCGAAGCAGGTGCGCCAGATCGAGGCGGCGGCACGCCGAGTGAGCGGGCGGTTCGAGGGCGCCCTGCCGGTGGTCCCCCTGGGCGCCGGGGCGTTCCTGGCGCGCGAGGCAGCGCAGCGCCTGAGGCGCGCCGTCGTCGAGCTGCCGGGGAGCGCGGCCGAGCGCGACGCGGCCCCTGCCGCTGCGCTCTCCGAGCTGTTGGGCAAACGCGTGCCCGCGCGGTGATGACGGTCGTGAAAATCGGCGGCGGGCTTGTGCGCGAGGCGGGTGACAGCGCGCTCCGGGCGCTGTGCCGTGCAATCGGCGAGGCCGGCGCGCGCCACCCGCTGGTTGTCGTGCCGGGCGGCGCTGGGTTCGCGGACGCCGTCCGCGCGCACGATGGTCGCTTTGCCCTTCGGGCGGCGACCGCCCATCGGATGGCGATACTGGCGATGGACCAGTTCGGCTGGCTGCTCTGCGACCTGATTCCGGACGGGGTGCCGTGCACGAAGGTCGAATTCGCGCGCGATGCCGCCGCCCGCGGCCAGACGCCGGTCCTCCTGCCGGCGGCCATGCTTGCCCAGGATCCGCTGCCCGCCTCGTGGGCGGTCACGTCCGACTCGATCGCCGCCTGGTGGGCCGGTGCTGCGCGTGCCGCGCGCCTGGTCCTGATCAAGCCAGTCGCCGGGCTCTATGGCGACTGGCCGACGGACGGCGAGCCGCTCGCGCGGCTGAGCGTGGGCGAGTTGGCCGAGCTGCGCGCAGCGGGCCGAGCCGCGGGGGTCGACGAGTACCTGCCGCAGGCGCTGCGCGCAGCCGCCGTCGAGACGTGGGTGATCGATGGCCGCGACCCGGCTCGCCTCATGGCACTGCTGGAGCACGGGAGCACAAAGGGGACGCTCGTGACACCGCCGACCGCGACGCCGAGCTGCAGGGACGAGCCGGGTCAGGATCCGCCGGGCTAGTCGGAGGGTGTGCACATCGCCCGCAGTCGCCCGATGCGCTCGCCGTCGAGCGGCGCCGTGCGCCGGCCGTCGCGGCAGGCCGCGGAGCGCACGCCGGCGATGTCGGCCCCTGTTGCCCGGACCGCGGCGAGGTCCTCGGCGCGTAGCGCGCCGGCA
This sequence comes from Solirubrobacteraceae bacterium, assembly GCA_045805605.1. Taxonomy (GTDB): domain Bacteria; phylum Actinomycetota; class Thermoleophilia; order Solirubrobacterales; family Solirubrobacteraceae; genus DATBDE01. Next base: position 9,654 of record JBJMKX010000140.1, on the reverse strand, counting down.
AGCGCCATCTCGAGTCCGGCGGCGTGCCCCCCGGCTACCAGCCTTGCGAGCGCGTCGCCCGTGAGCCATTCGAAGAGCCCGCGGCCGTCCTTGATGGCGGTGTCGAGCAGGCAGCCGCCGACGCCCGCGCGGCGCGCGGCGGAGAGGACCGCCTCCGGCGGCAGCGGTCGGCTCGGCACGCGGTTGGCGTCGGCGTAGCCGGCGGCGATGACCATGGCGCCCCCGTCGAGGGCCTCGCGCACCGCGCGCAGCACGGCCACGGCATCGGCTACTGCAGACGTGCCCGCTAGCCCAACCTTCACGTAGGCGGCGCCGGAGGTCGCGGCGCCCAGCGCGGCAAGCGCCGCTGTCCCGGGCAGGTTGGGGAGATCGCCAATGGCGGCGCTCACCGGGCGCTCGGGCGGGACGGCATCCCGGACGCTCGCGATCACGCTCGGCGCAGGAGCGCCCAGCGAACCCTCGGCCGGGTTCTTGACGTCGACGATGTCAACGGCGCCCTGCACGGCCACGCGCGCCTCGTGGGCATCGGTGACGCTGACCAGCAGCTTCATCCGGGTTCCAGTTCCACGCGCGCGCCCCGGTTGTCGAAGCGCACGAGCTCCACGCGCCCACCGCCGGCCAGCTCGGTCTCCATGCGCGAGACCAGGTCACGCCCAGCGTCCTCGCCCCCGACGATCCCGTAAACGGCGGGCCCCCACGAGCTCTGGCCCACGCCGGCCGCCCCAAGACGTAGCAGCGCGTCGACCAGAGCCCCTGCACGCGGGTGGAAGACACCGCCCTGAACCGGAGCGAACGCCTCGCCGACGAGCCGCTGGAGCCGCGTGAGCGCAGCGCCGAACTCGGTCAGGTCGCGATCGGCGAGCCCGGGCAGCAGCGAGGTCAGCACCAGCTGGGCGATGAGCGCTGCGCGGGTCGGGTCCGGACGCAGGCGCGCGAACGCCTGCTCTTCGGCCGGCCCCGAGAGCCCTGGGTCGGCGCTCGGGATCGCCAGCACGCAGTGCCAGTCGTCGGGAATCGCGTAGCGGGCGAGGAGGGGGGCCGCGTGTTCGACGCCGGCGCGCACGCCGCCCTCCACCACCAGTCCCCCCAGGACGAACGTCCACAGGCCAACCGCTGACCGCGATGCCCGCCCGGCCGCGCGCGCGATCGCCGGCGGCTCGGGGCTCTGGCCGGTCAGCGCGGCAACGGCGGCCGCGACGGCGAGCGCCAGCTTCGTCCCCGAGCCGAGGCCGACATGCGCCGGAATCGCCTCGAGCACGCGGATCCGGGCACCGCCCGCGAGCCCGAACGCCTCGCGACACGCCCGTGCGACCAGCAACGCGCGCTCCGCGTCGGGCCCCTCGACGGCGAGTTCGTCGCTTGTGCGCGCCTCCACCACGGCCGCGGGACGGCTGACCGCCACGCCCAGGCCCCCGAACCGGCGCGTGCCGCCGCCGGCGGCGTCCAGCATGCCCAGGTGAAGGCGCGCGGGAGCCTCGACACGTACCGAAGTCATTCGTCGTCGATCCGCACGTGCCCCCGCACCAGCTCCATCGCCTCGCGCTCGCGTGGCCCTGCCGTCTTGTCGACCAGGACTTGGAGGCGAGCCAACTCGGCTCGGACCTCCTGCGCGGGCAGCCGGCGGGCGCGTGACGCGATGATCGACGCCTCGAGCACCGCGTGCCGGGCTCGGTTGAACCCGAGGAACTCCCGTCCGGAGCCCCGACCGACGACGCGGGTCGTGACCAGCGCGCGCGGTCCGCTGGCGTCGATCGCCTCGACGCTGACCTCGCGCCAGGAACAGGCGTCCGCCAGCACGGCCCCGTCGATCGCCGCCGCGGGCCGCATGGGCGGCCGCGGGTCATCCAGCGCCGCCTGCGTGAAGAGCAGGATGTCGTCGGTGAGATTGACGACCGCCGCGCCCGTTGCTCGCAGGTTGCGCAACGTGCGCGTGCCGCCGTAGGGCTTGATCACGATGATCTCGTCTGCCCACTCCACCCCCATGGCGGCGCAGTTGACCGTCCCCTCCGGGTTGATGGTCGTCGTGACGGTCTCCACGATCGGGCGCATGGTGGCCGCATCGCTCATCCCCGGAAGGACCGCTCGAGCACGCCGATGTCCACGTCGCCGGCGCTGAAGCTCCGCCCGCTGCGCACGCTCGTGAGGCGCACCTCGGCCGGGCTGAAGAGCAGCGGGTCGATGGCATAGAAGTCCCAGCCGGCGCGCTCGAGGACCTGCCCGAAGGGCTCCCCGTGGTCGCGCGACGCCGATGCGGGCAGGCGCGGAACGAGCGCCTCGAGCTCCTCGTCGGGCGCGTCGACGGTGAGCTCGACCTGGCCGCCGTAGAGCACCGCGTCGTTCGTGCGCCCGATCGCCTCGGGGTCGGTGCGGCTCACGGGCGGCAGGGGGCAGGTCCCGAACCCGCTCACGACGCGCTCGACGTCGAACTCCAGCTCGTGGAGCTTGTGCAGCGCGGTCTCGACCACGCGCGCGGCGACCTGGGCCCCGCCGGCGAGGCTCGCGGTCGGCGCGAAGACGAGCGTGAGATCGGCCGCGGCGACGCCGGCTCGTTCGGCTACGTAGTCGGCAATCTCCGTCGGCGGGGGTTCGCGCGTCTCGAGGCAGAGCACGGCCTTGTGGGCGCGCTCGTCCACCTCGAGGTCGTCGTAGAGATCCTCGGCCCGGATCAGCGCTCGGCCGGGTCCGCTGGCGATCGCGAAGTAGCCGTCGCGATCCAGCCGCCAGCCCGCGTACTGGGACCCCAGACAGGCCAGCGCGGGGTGATCGGTGACGATGGTCAGGCCGGGCAGCCAGCGGCCCTCGAGCACGACGGGAGCAAACGCGACCGCACCCAGGCCACCCATGCAGACCTGCGCGAAGCGACGGCCCGCCTCCAGGCCGCCGGGGAGCGCGCTGCCGCAATCGATCAGCCGCGTCCCGTTGGGCAGCGTCGTCACCGCGACGCGCAGAGCCTCGGCCTCGGCGGCGAGGCCGTCGGCGAGGTCATGGGCGCGGTCGTTGAGCGAAAGCGTCACGATCCGAGCCCGAGGATAAGGCCAGCTCGACGCGCAGCCCGGCGGCGCGCGTCTCGAGGTCGGCCAGGACCGCGTGCGGCGAGTCCTGCACGGAGATCAGGGTGCAGATCGGATGACCCGCTTTGATCTGCTCACCGGGGTGGGGCAGGTCGCGGATGCCGCGCGCCGGCCACCCGCGCGTGTCCCCGACCCGCACGTCCTCGGTGGCGAAGACGATCGCCTTGCCGGCGGCCCGCGGCGGGCGGGGATCGGGCGCGGCGGACGGCAAGCGCCCGGCGCAGGAGGCGACGTGCGCGGCGAAGACTCCCACCCCGTGCGCGGCTTCGATGCATTCGAGCGACCCGGTCGGACGCGGGTTGACCTCGAGGACCCACGCTTGCTCGCGGCCCCACACGAGATCGACGCCGAAGAGGCCGCGCAGCTCGAACTCGGCCGCCAGATGCGCGCAGACCGTCTGCGCCGCGGCGGCCAGGGCATGTCGCTGCGCCGCACCGAGCCGCGGCGGAACGACGTTGCCGCACCAGGCATAGCCGCGCGCACCGAGGGCGCGCTGCCCCACGAGTTGCTCGCTCACGCCGAGCATGACCGCCGACCGTCCGTTCGCGACCGCCGCCGCCGAGCACGCGAGCCCTGAGATTCGCTCCTGAACCACGACCTCCCCTTCAAGCGCCCCGCCCCGCCACTCGCGCACGCCACGGCCGCCGCCGCCGCGAACCGGCTTGCGCAACCAGCGGCGCGAGCGGTCCGCATGCCGAGGTGCGTCGGCGGCGCCGAAGGTCGGCGGGTACGCGAGCCCCGCGGCGCCCAGGGAGGCGCCCAGGACAGCCGGGTCGCGCACGCGCCGGAGCGTCCTGGGCGAGCACCCGAGCAGCGTCCGGCCCTGGGCCAGCCGGGCGACCAGCCCCGGCTGGTTCTCGAGTCCCGCGCCGTAGGTCACGCTCGGCGCACCGATCTCCTCGGCCGCCTCGACCAGCGCCGCCATTCCGCCGCGTCCGCCCAGGTCGCGCAGCACGGACACGCTCGGGCAGAGCCGCTGCAGGTCGAGGTCGCCGAAGCGGTCGAGCGCCACGACGTCGTACCCGCCGCCGACGGCCAGTTCCGCGAGCATGCGGGCGCTCACCGAGACCAGGAGGATCGGCTCGCCCGCCGAGGTACCGGCCAGCGTCGGTGGGCTCAGAGCACGCCCTCCAGCAGCGCGACGAAGAGCACCGCGGTGACGAGGTCGGCCGTGGTCCCCGGGTTGAGCGCGTGGCCGTCCTGGCGCAACGAGGCATCGAACCCGGCCAGCGCCGTCCGGCCGGAGGCGGTGCGCACACCGCCGGCCGCGAGCACCCGCCCGGCGCCCTCGGCGACGCGCCCGGCCGCCTCTGGGCCGCGCTTGCGGGCGATCAGCGTGTCGGGCACGGAGGCGAGGAGGCGCAGCGCGACCTCTACGACGGCGTCGCGTGGACGCAACCCGTCGCCCAGCCCACCGGCGAGGACGGGCAGCCCGAGCTGGAACGTCACCGCGTAGTCGGTCACATACTCGGCAGCGATCGTGTCGCGCTGCGCTGCCCCCGCCATCGCCGCGCGCAGCGTCACCCGGGGCTCGTCGCGCACGTCATGCTCGACCGGCTCGTCGAGACCCCCGGCGCCCGCCAGGCGGATCGCCGCATACGCGGCCCGCGCGTCGTCGACCGTGAGCGCGTGCAGCACCTCGGCGAGCTGCCCACGGAGGGGTCCACCGCTCAGCGCGGCGCGCGCGAGAGGGCCAAGCAACAGTGCGATGCCGAGGTTGGTGTTGGCGCCGGCGACCCCCCGTGAGGCGCGCACGGCAGCCAGCACCGTTTCACCGACCCCCCGCTCGCCCGCGCGGCCGAGCTCAGGACCGAGCGCGATCCCGGAGCGCACCATGTCCTCGAATGTGGTGTCCTCGAAGTCGTGGCTCGGGGTGATGTTGCCCGGCTTCTCGGCGCACGCCTCCAGCACGCAAGCCAACTGCGCGGCGTCGGCGACCGTCTCTGGGCGCCGCGGCGCGCCGGCCGGCGCTGTCGGGCTCCGGCGCGGCGACTGTTCGGCCGGCATTTGCCGCATCGTATAGTTGCTCCGGCCGGCTCAGCGTGGGCGTTCGGAGAAGCGTGCAATGGCGAACTGGTCGGCGGCAAAGGGGTAGCTGAGACGTCGGAGCAGGGGGCACAGCCGGCCGCGTGCTCGCTCGACGGGGTGCGAGCCGTGGTCACAGGCGCGAGCAGCGGCATCGGCGCCGCCATCGCCGAGGCGTTCGGCGGCGCGGGCGCGACCGTCCTCGTCACCCACCGCGACAGCGCCGAGGCGGCGTCCGCGGTTGCCGAGCGGATCATGGCGCGCGGTGGCCGGGCATGGCTGGCACAGGCCGACCTAGGCGCCCGCGCCCGCTGTGAGGCGCTGGTGGCGCAGGCCCGCGAGCGGCTTGGCGGGCTCGATGTGTGGGTCAACAACGCCGGTGCGGACGTGCTCACGGGTCAGGCGGCCGAGTGGGACTGGGAGCGCAAGCTCGACGTCCTGCTCGCGGTCGACCTCAAGGGGACCATCGCGTGCTCGTACGCTGCCGGCGCCGTCATGCGCGAGCAGCCCGGCGGTGGGACCATCCTGAACATGAGCTGGGACCACGTCACCGCCGGCATGGAGGGCGAGAACCCGGAGCTGTTCAGCGCCGTCAAGGGCGGCGTGCTCGCGTACAGCAAGAGCCTGGCGCGGGACTTGGCGCCGCGTGTGCGCGTCAACGTGCTGTGCCCGGGCTGGATCGAGACCGCGTTCGCGGGGCAAGCGGACCCAGATTTCCGCCGCTCGGTCGCGGACGCCACTCCGCTCGGGCGTTGGGGCCGGCCGGAGGACGTCGCCGCGGCGGCGCTGTGGCTCGCGTCGCCCGGGGCGGCATTCATCACCGGGCAGGCCGTCGCCATCAACGGCGGGGTTGTGATGTAGTGCGTTTGAAGGAGGCGATCAGATGGCCGTAGAAGAAACGCTCGGGCCGTACTCGGACGAGGAGGTCGAGGCCAAGATCCAGGAGCACGGTCTCGACGGCTGGTACCTCGAGGACGGCTGGCTGCGGCGCAAGTTCAACACCGACGGCTGGCCCACGACGCTCATGCTCGTCAACGCGGTCGGCTTCATCTGCGAGGCGGCATACCACCACGCGGACCTGTCGGTGACGTGGGGCAAGCTCTGGGTGAAGCTCAAGACGCACTCGAGCGGCGGCATCACCGACAAGGACTTCGCGCTGGCGCGCCAGATCGAGGACACCGTGCTGTGGCGGCCGGACCCCGACAGCGCGCTCGAGGGCACGCCGAACAAGTTCGTCATCAGCAAGACCTAGATGGTCTAGCGGGCAGCGCCCACACCCCGAGACGCGCATGGCCGAGCGGTTCCTGTTCGTGACGGGCAAGCTCGCCGCGCCGGCGCTGCATGCCGCGCTGGGCCGGGCCGAGCTGCCATTCGGCTACGACGTCGCGGTCATGAAGATCACGGTCGCCGCACTGATGACCACCGAGTGGATCGCGCGCCGCCTCGAGGTCCCCGAGGCGGCCACGAAGATCATGATCCCCGGCCTCTGCCAGGGCGAGACCGACGTCCTGGCGGAGCGGTTCGGGATTACCGTCGAGAAGGGCCCGGCCGACCTCAAGCAGCTGCCGAGCTGGTTCGGGCAGGCCGACGCACGCGCCACCTACGGCCGGCGCGACGTGCGGGTATTCGCGGAGATCAACCACGTCCCACGGCTGAGCCGCGAACGCATCCTCGACGCGGCCGGGTACTACCGCGACGCCGGTGCCGACGTCATCGACCTCGGCCTGTCCCTCGATCGCCATTGGCTCGACGCGGGCCCCGCGGTCATTGCCGAACTGCGCGAGCGCGGCTTCGCCCTGAGCATCGACACAATGGACCCCGCGGAGATCCTCATGGCCGACGAGGCGGGCGTCGACTACGTGCTCAGCCTGAACGGATCCAACCGTGACCTCGCCGAGCGCCTGCGCGCCACGCCGGTGCTCATCCCCGACGCGCCTGAGGACCTCGACAGCCTCGAGGCAACGATCGCCCACCTCGACCGGCTCGGCAAGCCCTACCTGGTCGACCCGATCATCGAGCCGATCGGCACCGGCTTCGCCGCCAGCCTGGGGCGCTACCTCGAGGTGCGCCGGCGTCACCCGGAGGTGGAGATGTTCATGGGAATCGGCAACCTCACCGAGCTGACCGAGGCCGACACCACGGGCGTGAACGCCGTGCTCCTCGGCTTCTGCCAGGAGCTGGGCATCCGCAACGTGCTCACGACCGAGGTCATCGAGTGGGCGCGCGGTGCCGTCCGGGAGGCCGTGCTGGCGGCGCAGCTCATGCACTTCGCGCAGGAGCAGGGCACGCCGCCCAAGCACGTCGACGGCCGCCTGCTGACGGTCAAGGACGAGGAGTTCCACCCCTACGCGGAGTCCGAGCTCCGCGAGCTGCAGGCCCAGGTCACCGACCCCAACTTCCGGATCTTCGCCGACAGCGAGTGGATCTACGTCTTCAACGCCGAGCGCTTCGTCAAGGGGACTGACTTCAACGAGATCTTCGACCAGCTCGGCGTCGACGAGGCCACGCACGCGTTCTATCTCGGCAAGGAGCTGATGAAGGCGACGATCGCGCGAGCCCTCCGCAAGAACTACCGTCAGGAGTCTCCCCTCGACTGGGGCTATTTGACCTTCGAGGAGCCGCGGCGGGAGCGCGTGAGGCTGACCGCGCGGCTCAGGAAGTAGTAATCTCCGGCGCCCCAAAAAAACCGGCCGAAAGGGGTTTGGCGTGGCCGAAGTTGCGGGCTTGGACAAGCAAAACGGAGTGACGCTCGGTCGGATACTCGGGCGGACGTCCGTAGGGGAGGCCGAAGAGGGACCCGACGGGAAGATGACCGCCACGGTCCGGATTCCGGAGGATGAACTCGTCTACGAGCCGGGCGTCCTTGTCCTGCCCCATGGGGGCATCCTGGAGCTCACGCTCATCAACGACGACAAGAACACCCACTGCGCGGTCCTGCCGAGCAATGGGGACAACAAGTTCATCTGGCTGGTAAACCACTCGAAGGGCTCGGCCACCCTCGAGCTCGACGGTCCGGGTTACTACTGGTACGGGTCCACGACCGGCAACGACGAGGGCCGGGGCCTGACGGCGGCGATCGTCGTGGGCGGCCAGGTACCGGACGAGGCGAAGCTCGACCGCCCGCCCCAACCGCAGCCTGATCGTTAGACCGACCGCCAAGCTCACCGTCGAAAGGAGTACTCGATGGCAACCGAGTACGTAGACGCAGGAACCGCCATGCGCTATCAGGACCTGAGCGCCGACGCCGGCAAGGCGCCTCCGGTCACCAAGGGCGTGACCTACGATCGCATTCTCAACGCCCGCGACGAACCGCACAACTGGCTGACCTACTACGGCGACTACAACGGCCAGCGCTATAGCCCGCTGGACCAGATCAACGCGAGCAACGTCGCGGATCTCAAGCCCGTGTGGGTGTACCAGGTCGGCTCGATGGGCATGCATTCGGGCGCATCGACGTATGCGTGGGAGGCCTCCCCAATCGTCGTCGACGGGGTCATGTTCGTCTCGGCCTGGGACGGCCAGCTCTTCGCGGTCGACGCGTCGAATGGCGTCGAGCTGTGGCGCTACAAGCATGCGTCGCCGTTCGACGTGTCGCTGTGCTGCGGCAACGTGAACCGCGGGGTCGCCGTGGCCGAGGGGCTGGTCTTCATGACCACCCTGAACGCCCATGTGATCGCGCTCGACGCCGAGACCGGCGAGAAGGTCTGGGACAAGCCCTACGGCGATGTGCGTGCCGGTGAGAGCGCCACGGTCGCTCCCCTGGTCGTCAAGGACATGGTGATCGTCGGGAGCTCCGGTGGCGAGTTCGGCGTGCGCGGGCACACCGACGCGTTCAAGCGCGAGACCGGCGAGCACGTGTGGCGGTGCTACATGATCCCGAAGCCGGGCGAGCCCGGCTCCGACACCTGGCCCGCCGACGGCGAGGCCTGGCAGCGGGGTGGCGCGAACTGCTGGATCACGCCCACCTACGATCCGGACCTGAACCTCCTCTACTACGGGACCGGCAACCCGTGTCCCGACTTCGACGGCGGGGTTCGTGAGGGCGACAACCTGTTCACCGATTCCGGTGTCGCCGTCGACGCCGACAGCGGCGAGATCAAGGCGCACTTCCAGTACACCCCGCACGACCTGTGGGACTACGACAGCGTCATGGAGCACATCCTGTTCGACCTCGACGGGCAGAAGATGGCGGCCCACTTCGACAAGAACGGGTTCCTGTACATCCTGGACCGCACCAACATGTCGGCGATCCGCGTGGCGCCGTTCGTCGACCGCATCGACTGGGGTGAGGTCGACGAGCAGGGCAACGTGACGCCGAAGGTCTACCCCGACAAGGAGGGCGACCCGGTCCACTTCTGGCCGGGGCCGGCAGGCGCCAAGGAATGGACGCACGCGTGCTACAGCCCGAAGACCGAGCTCCTCTACGTGCCGGTGCAGGACGTCGGCGCGACGGCCACGCGGCGGCGCCGGGAGTTCAAGGAGAGCATCCCGTATTGGGGTGCCGGCGTCGCAGTGGACGGCGAGGACCAGAGCGGGTACGTGAGCGCCTACGACCCGC
>JBJMKX010000139.1:0-27810 GCA_045805605.1 Solirubrobacteraceae bacterium | reverse complement strand
GGCTCGGGCAAGAGTTCGCTGATCCGCGGCTCGGTATCCGGGCGGGCCGGGGTGGTGTCGGTCGACCAGGGCGCGATCCGCGGCTCGCGGCGCAGCAACCCGGCGACCTACACCGGACTGCTCGACCCGATCCGCAAGGCGTTCGCGAAAGCCAACGGCGTGAAGCCGGCGCTGTTCAGCGCCAACTCCGAGGGCGCCTGCCCCAACTGCAACGGCGCCGGCGTCGTCTACACCGACCTGGCGATGATGGCCGGCGTCGCCACCACCTGCGAGGAGTGCGAGGGGAAGCGGTTCCAGGCGTCGGTGCTGGACCACCACCTCGGCGGCCGCGACATCAGCGAGGTGCTCGCGATGTCGGTGACCGAGGCCGAAGAGTTCTTCGGCGCGGGGGAGGCGCGCACGCCGGCCGCGCACAAGATCCTCGACCGGCTCGCCGACGTCGGGCTCGGCTACCTCAGCCTCGGCCAGCCGCTCACCACGCTGTCCGGCGGCGAGCGGCAGCGGCTCAAGCTGGCCACCCGCATGGCCGAGAAGGGCGGCGTGTACGTCCTCGACGAGCCGACCACCGGCCTGCACCTCGCCGACGTCGAGCAGCTGCTCGGCCTGCTCGACCGGCTCGTCGACTCCGGCAAGTCGGTCATCGTCATCGAGCACCACCAGGCGGTCATGGCGCACGCCGACTGGATCATCGACCTCGGCCCCGGCGCCGGCCACGACGGCGGCCGGATCATCTTCACCGGCACGCCCGCCGACCTCGTCGCCGCCCGCTCGACCCTCACCGGCGAGCACCTCGCGGCCTACGTCGGCCTCTGACCAGCATGACCCCCATGGACATCACCATCCACCAGACCCTGCTTCCCCACGACGACCCGGACGCCTCCCTGGCCTTCTATCGCGACACCCTCGGCTTCGAGGTCCGCAACGACGTCGAATACGGCGGCGTGCACTGGCTCACGGTCGGCCCCCCCGGCCAGCCCGGCACGTCCATCGTCCTGTATCCGCCGGCGGCCACCCCCGGCCTCACGGACGACGAGCGCCGCACCATCGCCGAGATGATGGCCAAGGGCACCTACGCCAGCATCAACCTGGCCACAACCGACCTCGACGCCACCTTCGAGCGGCTGCAGGCCGGCGACGCCGACGTCGTCCAGGAGCCGACCGATCAGCCGTACGGGATTCGCGACTGCGCCTTCCGCGATCCCGCGGGCAACCTGATCCGCATCCAGGAACTGCGCTAGCGGTCCTGGATCGCCGCGGGCCTTCGCCGTCACGTCGTTTGTGACAGCCGCTCGGCCTGGCGCTTGGGCGACGCGGTGCGCACGTTCCATGCCAGCCCCAGCCGGGTCAGCCCGCGGATGACCCAGGCGCCGGGATCGAGCTCCCACCGCCGCAGCCCGTGGAAGGCCGACGTCGGGAAGGCGTGGTGGTTGTTGTGCCATGCCTCCCCGAACGACATCGGCGCCAGCCAGAACACGTTGCGCGACTCGTCGTCGGTCGCGAAGCGCCGGCGCCCGTGGAAGTGGCAGAGGGAGTTGATCGCGAAGGTGACGTGGTGGAGCAGGAAGATCCGCACGAGCCCGCCCCACAGCAGCGCCGTCAGGGCACCGGCCAGCGTGCCGGCCACCGCCCAGCCGATCAGGAAGGGGATGACCAGGCCGAGCGCCACCCAGAGCAAGAAGGTGCGGTCGACGAAGCGCATCTCGGGCTGCGCGAGCAGGTCGCGGGCGTAGCGCTGCGGGTTCCCGCGGCCGCGGTAGGCCCACAGCCACCCCATATGCGCGTGCCAGAGGCCCGCCAGCGCTCCCAGGGGGCCACGACGGGGATGGAGATGCGGACTGTGGGGATCGCCCTCCTCGTCGGTGTAGACGTGGTGCTTGCGGTGGTCGGCGACCCAGTGCATGACCGGCCCCTGCACCGACATCGAGCCGAGGACGGCAAACACCGTGCGGCAGATCCGCGTGGTCTCGAACGACCGGTGGGTGAGCAGCCGGTGGAAGCCCACCGTCACGCCCACCCCGGTCAGGACGTAGAGCACCGCGGTGAGTGCCAGCTCGACGGGGCCCACCAGGGTGTCCCACAGCAGGGCGATCGCGGCGACAAGCCCCACGATCGGCAGGAACACGCCCACGAGGTTGCCGACCCGCTGCCACCGCGGGGTCTCGAGCTCGCCCGGTCCCGCCGCCGTCACGACTGCTCCACCTCCCAGCGGACTGGATGGCGCGCGTCCGGCTCGTGTGCGCAGAAGGTGCCTGTCCGCACGGTCGCGGCCAACTCTAGTCCGAGCGGCTCATCATGATCGCTGATGCGCTTCAGCGTGCTGCGGATCGCGCGCGTCACGTTGATCCGGGCACGCTCGGCCTCGGACGCGGCGCGCCGGTCGCGGCCGCCGAGGCCGACCGCGCCGCTCAGCTCGGAAGCGATCGCCTCCATCTCCTCGCGCACGGCGGCGGCGCGCTCGGGGTCGTTGAACCGCTCGGCCTCCTCGAGCTCCTCGCGCAGCTCCACGACCCGGCGCCGGTAGGCCGTCTTGGCCTGCGCGTCGAGCATGGGACCCGCGTCGCCCGCGACCAGCACGCTGCCGGTCGTACCGGTCTCGAGCCGCACGAGGTCGAGCGCATGGATCTCGTTGCCGGGGCTCGCGAGCAAAGCCGCGAGGTAGCGAATCCCCTTGCCGTCGCGCAGCCGCACCATGCGGCCCTCGTAGCGCAGCAGCCACACGTCGCCCTCGCGGCGAAGGATCGCCGGGGCCGGCGCCGGCGCGGACGCGCGCGCAGACGTTGCGGCCCCGAGGCCCTCCTCGTCGCGATCGAGCGTCTCGAGCACGAGCCGGGCGTTCATCGCCCGGGCGATGGCACGCGCTCGGCCCAGATCGGCCGCTGCGGCTTCGACGTCGCCCCGGCACGCGGCGACGAGGGCGAGGAAACGCGCCATGGGCCCTCCGAACATCGCGTGCGGCGAGGTCACCACGCGATCGGCGAACGGACGCAGCAGCCGTTCGATGTCTCCGGCGCGCTCCCGATCGCCGAGGTGCGTGCAAACCTCGGCCAGCATCGCCATGCCCACCGGCCAGACGTTGTCGCGCGGGAGCCCGGCAAAGCCGTCGGCGGCCAGGCGGTCGAGCTCTCGCTGCGCCTCCGCATCGCGCCCCTGGGCGCAGTACACCCGGGCAAGCGCGGCCCGCCAGACGGGCATGCCGGGCGCACCGTCGGCGAAGCGCCGCGTCGTCTCCTCCACCTCGTCCATGCCCCCCCGCGCCCAGCGCAGCCCGATGTCCTGCGCGGTGGCGAGCATCGCGATCGCGGGGTCGTGGAGGCGCTGGGCCAGGACGGCGGGCCGCGAGGTGAGGCGTTCGGCGGCCTCGAAGTCGCCGTCGATCAGCGCTCGGCGCGACCGCTGCAGGCACACCCAGGCCTCCGCGCGCAGGTGCGGATGCCGGCGCGACAGGCGATCGAGCGCCTCGATCGCGATGTCGGCGCCCGGCAGGTCGCCGAGCTCCAACAACAGGTCGATCCGGCGGTTGCGCACGCCGAGAGCGAGCTCGACGTCCTGGCCCGTCTCGGTCAGTTCGAGCAGCTCGTCGCTCCAGGCCAACGAACGTTCGGTGGTGTCGGGGCCCCACGTCGCCAGCTGAGCGTTGCCCAGAACATAGGCGAGCAGGTCGCGATCGGCCTGTCCGCGCGCCAGCGCGACCGCTTCGCCCGCGAGCGCCTCGCGCCGGTCCGCGCTCCCCGGCCGGTAGTAGAGCGCCACCGCAAGGCGCGCCAGCAGCCGGGCGCGCAACGCGGAGTCCCCCGAGCGCTGGAGCGCGGCCAGCGCCTCCTCCATCAGGCCGACGAGCGCATCGTCGACGATCCCGGGCGACAGCTGCCAGGCGCGGAACGCCAGCGCGGCCCGAGCGAGCACGTCGGTCCGCCCGACCGTCCGGGCGGCGTCGGCGGCCGCGAGCAGCGTCTCGCGCGCGCGCTCGTCGCCGGCGCAGGTGCGTGCCGATCCCAGCCACAGCAGCAGCTCGGCGCGGCGCTCGCCGTCATCGCGGTCGGCCAGGTCCCCGAGCTCGAGCGCGAGCTCGTACATCGCGATCGCCTGCTCGTAGGCGAGCGCCCGTCCGGCGTGGTCGCCGGCCCGGATGGCATGGCCGATGGCACGCTCAGCGACCTCGCCGCCGGGCGCGGCGACCGAGAAGTGGTGCGCGAGCTCGGCGGCGTGTTCGGGCGCCTGTCCGTGCCGCCGCTCGAGCGCCTCCCCCACCGCGCGGTGTCCCGCGATCCGCTGGACCGATCCCAGCTCGGCGTAGAGGGTCTCGCGTACCAGCGCGTGGCTGAAATGGAAGCGGCCGGGCCCCGCTTCGGCGATGAGCCGGGCGCCGACGGCCTCGTCGAGGGCCTCCAGCAGCGCATTCCCGTCGCCGCCCACGACCTCCTGGACCGTCGCCACGCGGAAGTCGCGACCGACCATGCTCGCCGCGCGCAGGGCGTCGCGCGCCGACCCGGACAGGAGATCGAGGCGGCCGCCGATCGTCTCCTTCACGCTGGCCGGCAATGGAAGGTGCCGCGGCCCTTCCCCCTCGTCGCCGAGGCGCCCTTCGGCGACCAGCAGCTGGAGCATCTCGTGTGAGAAGAACGGGTTTCCGTCGGTGGTCGCGTGAACGGCGCGGGCAAGCGGCGGCGGCGCCGACAGGCCGCGACGCTCGATGAGCTGCGCGACTGCGTCCTCGTCCAGGCCGCCGAGCGTGGTGCGCCCGCCGGCGCGCGCCAGCTCGGCCAGCAGCGCCGCCGCCTCCGGCGCGATGTCGTCGGCGGGATCGCGCTCGGTCGCCAGCAGCAACACCGGCCCCCCGATGCTCTGACGCGCGGCAAAGCGCAGGGCGAGCAGCGAGCCGGGATCGGCGGCATGCACGTCATCGATCACCACGAGCAGCGGCGATTCCTGCGCCGCGGCGCGCAGCAGCGCCGTCAGGGCTTCGAACAGCGCAAAGCGCGCCGGGTCCGAGACGTCGGCGGCGGGAAGCTCGGACCTTTCCCCGCCCAGCTCGGGCGCTAGCGGCGCCAGCACCTGGAGGTCGCCGGGCGGCATGACGCCGGCAAGGCCGCGCACGACCTGCGTCCACGGGTAGAAGGCGGGAGCGCCGCCACTGTCCCAGACCCGCGCCCAGACCACCTGGCCGCCACGCGCGCGGGCGCGCTCGGCGACCGCTTCCGCCAGCCGCGACTTGCCGATGCCCGCCTCACCTGCCAGCAGGTGCAGCCCGCCGCCCGCGTCCCACGCGGCGAGGAGGGCGGCCTCGACCTCGGCGAGCTCGCGCTCCCGCCCCACCAGGCCGCTGTCGGACTTGGCCGCCGCGCCTGCCGCCGCGTGCCGCACCGGCGGCGCCAGCTGCGGATCCTGCGCGAGCACCGCCGCCTGGACCTCGCGCAGCGCGGGCCCGGGCTCGAGGCCGAGCTCGGTAGCCAGATAGTCGCGCGTGTGCGTGTACGCGTCCAGCGCCTCGGCCTGGCGGCCGCTCCGGTACAGCGCGACCATCAGCTGGCCAGCGAGCCGCTCGTGCAGGGGGTGCTCGGCGACGAGGGCCTCGAGCTCGCCCACGAGCTCGACGTGCCGGCCGAGCTGCAGGTCGGCCTCGATGCGGTCCTCGAGCGCGGCCAGCCGCATGTCCTGCAGGCGCGCGATCTCGCCCTGGGCGAAGGGCTCGTAGGCGACATCGGCCAGCGGCTCGCCCTGCCACAGCGCGAGCGCCTGGCGCAGCTCGCGCGCCGCCGCCTCGGGCTCGCCGGCGCCCAGGGCACGCCGACCCTGCTCGACGTGGCGCTCGAACCGATGGACGTCGATGTCGTCGGGTGCGATGCAGAGCACATAGCCTGATCCGCGGGTGCGGAGCACGCCCGTGGTCCCGTTGGCCGGCCCGAGCACCTTGCGCAGCAACGACACGTAGACCTGCACGCTCTTGGCCGCGGTCGCAGGGGGCCGCTCGCCCCAGAGCTCGTGCACGAGCTGCTCGCTCGGGACGACCTCGTTGGCGTGGAGCAGCAGGAGCGCGAGCAGCGATCGCTGCTTCCCGCCGCCGAGTGGGACGGGCCGTCCTCCCTCGGCCACCTCGAGCGGACCGAGAATCCGGAATTCCATTGCGTTCGCGGCTGACCTCCTCGGCGAACGTACCACGCGGCACGGGGGCCGAACAGTCGGGGAACACCACCGGCGCCGAGCCCGTCAAGCGGGCCGGCGCCGGTGGGCCGTGGGGCGGTCGGTTCTAGCCGGCCGCGGGGGAGACGCCCGAGCGTCCGGGGCGACGCCGGATGACCAGCAGCGTCGCGCCGCCGCCGATGACGATGGCGGCGAGCATCCCGCCCGCGCCGATGCCCGCGTCGTCCCAGTTGAACCCGTTCGACGAGTGCACCTTGACGACGGTCGGAACGGCGTACGACGCCAGGCTCGTGTTGCCCGCGGCGTCCTGCGCGTCGGGCGAGCGCAGGTCATTCGAGACGGCGTTTCGCTGCTGCCCGGCCGAGCCAGCATCCCGCGCGTCCGGCGAGCGCAGGTCGTTCGAGACGGCGTTTCGCTGCTGCCCGGCCGAGACAGCATCTCGCGCGTCCGGCGAGCGCAGGTCGGACTTCTGCTGCGCGACCGGCGCCTGGTTCTGCGGGTCGGGTCCGCGCTGGTCCTGCAGCGCCGAGGCCGTAGGCACGGCGAAGGCACATGCGCCCAGCACTCCGGCGACGGCAAGCGGCTTTGCGACGTGGCGGTTCATGACCGCTCCTTTTCCTTGAAGACCGCCCCATGCGGTCTGGCATCGATCACCTTGCGCTGCGCCGGTAGAGGATCGCCCCCCAACGCGGTAAAGGCCCGGCCACACGGCGGTACCGACAGGGTGTAGCGTCGGCCGCATGGAGACGGTCGGCCGGTGGACGGCGATAACCGTGATCACGCCGGTGCCCCGCTGGTGGGACGCGACCCTGCGCGCGAACTTCCGGCGGCTCGAGCGCCGACGCCGGCGTGGGCGCCGGTCGAAGATCATGAGCAACCTCGAGCGGCTGTCGTTCATCTCGTTTGCGCACTGGAGCCCGGCTCGGCTTCCGTCGGGCCGCTACCTGGTCTTCCAGAGCAACTTCAACGGCGCCGCCAAGCAGTACGTGGAGGCCTTCTCGCGCATCGTGACCTGGGGCATGCGCGGTCTGTGGTGGGGCGCGATCGGGGTGCCGGGGCCGCTTCCGGTGGCGCCGTTCGAGGCCTACATCATGGACCAGCGCCTGCCCGTGGATCACTACTACTGCGCCTATCCCGAGGCCTCGACCAAGATGGTGCTCGCGGCGCTGGAGCTGCGCGAGCGCCATGCCTCGCTTGAGCGCCGCCTTTCTGACCTCGACGACGCGGCGTTCGCAGCGGCGGTTCGGGTGTTCTTAGCCGACAACCAGCGCGTCATCTGAGCCGTGGCGCGCGAGCTCTGCATCCTGACCCCCCTCCTCCCGGATCGCCGGGAGGCGTTGGCGGCCACCCTGGCCGGCCTTCCGGACGGCGAGGACAGCCCGCTGGCGCGCGTGCCGGGCACGCACTTTGCCCGCTGGGTGCGGGCGCCGTCGCTGCGACGGCGCACGGACTTGGGCCCGGATACCGCCTGCCTCGTGTTCGCGGTCGAGTTCGACCATCGCAGCGCCCGCGAGTACCTGGAGGACCTCTGCCAGCGGCTGCCCGACGAGGCCGATCTCGTCTGGCGCAACTGCGCGGGCTACCCGGGCGCGGTCGACCACCGCTTCGTGGCGTGGCTCCTCGAGCACCGCGTCGAGCCGGGGTTCTCGATCGTGGCCTTCCCGTCGGCGACGGTGGCCGAGGTCCGCGAGGCACTCGCCCTGCGGGCGCGCATGGCGACGTTCGCCGTGGCGGCGCAGCGCATGGGCCCAGAGCGCCTGCGCCAGGCGTGGCGTGAGCACGTGAGCGCCGAATGAGCGTCGAGCTGCACGACCTGCAGGGAAACGTGCTCTGCGGCTACGGCTTGCCGGTGGCCAGCTTCGGGTTCGTGCGGATCGGCGAGGCGGCGGCCGGGCGGCGGTTGCTGGGCGAGCTGCGCCCGCGGCTGACCGACGCCACGTCGCAGGAAAACTGGCCGCTCCCGTTCACGATAAACCTGTCCATCGGCTGGCAGGGCCTGCGCGCCCTGGGCCTCCCCGATGCAATGCTCGAGCGCTTTCCGGAGGAGTTTCGTGCAGGCATGGCCGGGCATGCCGCCCTGCTCGGGGATGCCGACGAGGCGGCCCCCGGACGCTGGCAGAAGGAGCTGAAACCCGGCCGGATCCAGCTAGTGGTGACGCTGAACGGCCGTGACCCCGGGGGGCTCGAGCAAGGCCGCGCCGCCCTGCGTGCAGCGCTCGACGAGGCCGGCGCCGGAGTCGCGTTGGAGCACGAGGAGCCCACGGCGCTCATCTCCGCGCCCGGGGTGTCGCTTGCCCGGGAGCACTTCGGCTTCGCCGACGGGTTCGCGCAGCCGGCGATCGACGACCCGCGGGCGGGGCCGTACAACAAGCCGGGACAGGGCACGCCGACGGGCGAGCGTGACTGGAAGCCGATCGCGCCGGGGGAGTTCGTCCTCGGCTATCGGGACGAGGACGGGGTCGTGCCGGGAGGCGAGCTCGGCCCGCTGGGCCCCAACGCGACGTTCACGGTGCTACGCAAGCTCCGTCAGGACGTCGCCGGCTTCCGCGCCTGCCTCGACGAGCATGCGGACGAGCGGGGTCCGGAGTGGCTGGCGTCACGGCTGATGGGCCGCTGGCGCGACGGGACGCCGGTCGAGGCCTCGCCCGAGGGGCCGCACCCGGAGTGGGCGGACGAGCCCCGCGGCGTCGGGCTCAACGACTTCCGCTACGCCGGCGATCCGGATGGTCACCGCTGCCCGCTTGGCGCGCACGTGCGCCGCGCCAACCCGCGCGACGGGCTCGGCTGGGAGGGAACGCTCACTCGCCGCCACCGGATCATCCGCCGCGGAATGCCCTACGGGGCCCCGCTTCCGGAGGGCGCCGCCGACGACCGCGCCGACCGCGGCCTGATGTTCGTCTGCCACCAGGCGAGCATCGGCCGTCAGTTCGAGGTGATCCAGGGCCTGTGGCTCGCCGACGGCGACGCGCTGGGGCTCGGCGATGACGTCGATCCGATCGTCGCCGGGCCCCGCCCCGGCCCCGCCCCGGCCAAGTTCACCCTCCATGGGCGGGAGCCCCGCTTCGTGGGGCCCCTGCGCCGCTTCGTCACCATACGCGGTGGCGAGTACCTGTTCACGCCAGGACTGGCAGCGGTGCAGGCGCTGGCCGACGGCGCGCTGTTGGCGTGAGGAACCGGGGCGTCCACGCGTAGGCGATCACCGGCTCGGCCAGGTTCTTCAGCCGCAGCGGGCCGCGTTCGGTGAGATCCAGGCTTCCGAGCTCGGGCGCGGCCGCTCGGGTGCCCGCGCAGGCCAACGCCTCCCCCTCCGCGGCGGCCGAGCACAGCCGCGCAGCGACGTTGACGGCGGTGCCGTACCAGTCCCCGTTGCGCGCGACGGCTGTGCCCGTGCACACGCCCGCGCGCACGGGCAGCAGCCGGTCGCCTCCCTCGAGTCCCCGGGCGATCGCGACGGCCAGACGCATTGCGCGCTCGGGGCAGTCGCAGCGGAGCATGATGGCGTCGCCCATCGTCTTGATCTCGGTGGCGCGATGCTCGTCCAGGAGGGCGCGCACCCGCTCGTGGAACTCGAGCGCCATGTCCGCCGCCCGGTCGTCGCCCACCGCGGCGGTGAAGGCGGTGTAGCCGACGAGGTCGGCGAAGAGGAAGGTGTGGTTGGCAACGACCATCGCCTGAAAGGCGTGACAAAGCGATGAACATCGTTCACGTCGGCTCCGCTCGTGGGCTTGTTCGTCAGCTCGGCCTGACCGGCGGGCGGGGACGGCGCGTCCGTTCGGCGTCGCGGCTGGCCATGAAGCCGCCGGCGGTGATCGCCACGGCCGCGAGGAGGGACAGGTACAGGCCGATCTCGCGGCTCACCCCGCCGGGGTAGTCAAATATGACGAGCCAGATCAGCACCAGCGCCGCGACTCCTCCGAGGAGTGAGGTGGCGCCGTTCGCCGTCACGCCGGGCATGACGGCGCCGCGACCCGCCGTCAGCGCGGTGAAGACGGCCACCACCGCGGTGATGAGGAGGTAGATGTCGGTGGACGACTGCCCTTCCCAGCCGCTCTGCGTCACCGGTCCCACGCCGAACCAGGGCAGGAACAGGAACACGAACAGCAGGAGCCCCCCTCCGCCCGCGAGCAGATGACCGGGTCCCATCCGCGATGCGCTCATCTCAGCCTTCCGTTCGGAGGTCTGGCGACAGTAGCCCGCCCCGGGGACGGAAGCGCTGGTTCAGTGCAGACGTCCCAAACTCAGGTCCGTCGTGCGGACCCAGATGAGTCGTCGTCTTCGGGCTCGTCGTCGAGCACTTCGTCAAGGGCTTCTTCGTCCTCGTCAAACAGGTCGTCGGGCTCGTCGCGGAGGTCGTCGTGCCAGCCATCGTCGATCAGCCCGTGCTCGGCGAGCCGCTCGCGGAGGCTGTCGGGGATGTCGGCCATGTGCTCGGCCACGGAGCTCGGCACGTGCTCGCGGACGCGGTCGGTCACATCGGACAGGTCGGGTATGGCGGAAAGCCGCGAAAGGCTCGGCGCCTTCGACACCGCGTATCGCGCAGCGAGCGCCAGCGCCGCGCCGGCCGCAATCGCCTTCGGAGCCGAGAGGCGGCGCCGCGGCGTCTCGTCGTCGAGTGCGGCCTCAACGGCCGCGGACGCCACCTTGCTCAGGTCGACCCTCATCCCCGTGTCCTTCCCTTAATGACGCAGCGCCTTGTACGTGACAACGGCCACGATTCCGCCCGCGATCGCCGAGGCCGCGAAGGCACGGATCGGCGACGGCCGGTTGCCGCCGAGCCGATCCGTGACGGACTTGACGAGTGGGCCCATCAGGACCTGGACGCGCGCTTCGGACGGCTCGAGCTCGACGAGCGCGACGGGTCATCGCCGTTGGAGCTCTTCGTGCTCCGGGAGCGGTTCGTCGTGCGCTTGCGCGACGAGGACGAGCCGCTGCTCTTGCTCGTGGACCGACCGCCGCCGCGGCCGGATGGGCCGGAGGACCGGCTGCCGCCGCTGCTGGAAGCGGCGGAAGACCGGCTGCGGCCGCCGGATGATCTGGCTGCCTGGGCGCGGCTGCCGCTGCCGCGGCGCGAGCCGCTCTCTTCGCCCGGCTGCGAGTCCTTCTTCTCGTCGTCGCCCTCCGATGAGGTGACCTCTGCGTCCTCGACGGTCCCGCGCCAGGCGCCGGACTCCTCCTCGTTCATCATCACGTAGGCCTTGAACCGGTGCAGGTCGGCCCGCACGGCACGCTTGACGTGCCGCGCCCCGCGCGCGAACTTCTCGATCAGCGAGCCCGGCTCGACATCCACGTTGACCTCGATCCGGGTAAGCCGCGGGGCGAGCTCGTGGAACGTCGCGACGCCCTGGTGGCTGAGCCCCTGAGTGACGTGCCACTTGATGCGCTCGTCGGGCCGCTGCTCGTCGATCTCGGCCTGGAACTCCCTCGAGATACCCCAGATCTTCGACTTGAACGAGACATTGGTCTCGTCCTCCTGGCTCACGCTGGTGACCCGATGCATGAAGTTGGGCCACTCCTCGAACTGCGTGAACTGGTTATAGGCGGTGCTGACCGGCACCGGCACGTCGACCGCCTGCTGAACCGGCATGCGCCGACCCTTGCCGACACCATCGCCTTCGTTCTTGCCGCCGCCATCCTTGTCGTCACCGCCGCCGACGCCCGGGATCAGGCTCTTGCCCGCCTCCTTGGCGATACCGGCGGGCCCGCCGGCGCCCTTGACCTTGTCATCGACCACCTCCGACGCGGCGCCCTTTACCTTCTCCCCGGCCTTCTTCAGCGGCTTCTCCAGCACGTCCCCACCGTCGGGCAACCCGCGCTTGGCAAGCTTTGCTCCCTTCACGGCCAGCGGTGCGGCGGCCGCCAAGCCGGCGCCCAGGGCGACGCCCGTAAGGCCCGACACGCGACCGTTCTTGCTCTTGCGGGCCTTGTCCATCACGTTTTGGGCTGATTCACGCGCGACCTTCCCAACAACGGTGCCGATCGCGTCGCCCAGATCCTTGGCCATTGAAGCCTCCTCAGATTCTCTCGGTTCCGGACACCTACCCCTTCGGGCCCGCCCCGACGCAATTTTGACTGCAAGCCGCACCACCGGAAAGCGCCGATGAGCTACCGGAACCGGGTTTCATGAGGGCTTTGGGAGGTGCCGGCGAGGCCGGGGTTTGTCGCGGCCAGAGTGCGGGCACCCAAGCGTCACCTCATCATCGCACTCAGCAAGGAGATTTCAAATCATGTTGTGGCTCATCGTGGCGATCATCCTCTTCGTCATCGCCATCGCCGGTGGCACGATCGTCCACCCGATCCTGTTCGCCCTGGGCATCGTTGCGCTGATCCTGGCCGTCATGCACTTCCGGAGGGGCTCAGCCGCGTACTGACCGACCGCGGATCGCTGGCTCAGGCTGAACGCCGGGAGTGATCGCGGCAGAACTCGCGGACGGCGTCGTTGAACGGTTCGGGTTGCTCGAGGTTGCTCAGGTGACCGGCGCCTGGAATCACGACGAGCTTCACGTCCGGGATCGCCTGCTCGAACCGACGTGCGACGCTCAGCGGCGAGCGCTCGTCGAGATCCCCCCAGATCAATAGCGTCGGCACGCCGATGCGCGGCAGCAGATCGCGCTGGTCGGCCTCGGCCATCACTCTCAGCACATTCCGCACGCTGTCGGGGCGGATTGGCGGCCATCTCTTCCAGCAGCGGCAACGACTCGGCCCGGCGGATCGTCGGCAAATAAGCCGGGAGCGTGGGGCCGAGGTCGCCGGCCGGCGGGGCGAGCATCTGCCGCACGCTTTCGAGCCGTGCCCGCACCTCCTCCTCGGGAAGCGACCCCTTCCAGCCGGCGTAGGTGTCAACGAGGATCAGGGTTGCAGCGAGCTCGGGATGGTGGCGGTAGAGCTCCTGCACGACGGTGCCGCCCCAGGAAAGACCCGCGAGGTGTGTTGGGCCTAGCGCGAGCGCCTCGATCAGCGTCGCGAGGCAGTTCGCGTAGTCGGCCAGGCCGAAGTCCGGAGGCACATCCGACGAGCGGCCCGCGCCCGGCTCGTCCCAGGCGACGACCGTGAACTCGTCGGCCAAGCCCGCGAGCTGCGGTTGCCACACGCGGCCGTCCTCGGCGGCGCCGTGCACGAACACGAGCGGCGGCCCGTCGCCGACGCGGTCGTAGGCAATCTCGGCCCCCATCGCCTGAACGACCTCCACCGCCGGAACCTCTACTCAGCGTCCGGAGCGACGGCTTCGGGCAGGTCGCCCGCGGGCCGCACCGCCACGCGAGGAGCCGGCGTTCAAACGCGTGCCCGGGGCGCTAAGAGCCGGGCAGAGGTACGTGGATCGCGGCGGCTTGAACGTGGAGGCCGGGGTCGTTGTCGTCGTGGTCCGCGGGGGTGGCGCGGCGATCGACGGCTTCGCTCAGCCGATCGGCGAGCGCGCTGTACGTAAGCGATCCGTCGTCCTCGTGCCCTGTCGCGGTCAGGGGCGTGATCGCGGCAAACCCGACGATGTCGCTGAGGTGCTCGACCGGTTCCAGCATTGCACCGCAGCCGGGACAGAGCCTTCCAGCCTGGTCTGGCGCGGCGCCGGTAGCCAGGCGCGTCCTGCATGGGACGCATTTGTAATGCGGCATCGGGGCTCCCTTCGAGGTCGACCCAGCATAACATGATGCTCTCTTCTAGAATTCAAGTTCCAGTGATGACTCCCAACTCGCCGCCCCCTTGGAGCTTCTTGACGAATCACGCGCAGGTGTTGCTGTGCGTCGCGCGCGACCCGCAGATGCGTCTGCGCGAGATCGGCGACGCGGTCGGGATCACCGAGCGGGCCGTCCACCGGATCGTCGTAGAGCTCGAGGCCGCCGGCTATCTCAAGCGCACGCGCAACGGGCGGCGCAATCGCTATGAGGTGGCGCTCGGCCTGCCGCTGCCCGACCGCCTGGCCCAGCATCGGAAGGTCGACGAGCTGCTGCGCGTCCTCAGCGAAGGGCCGCCGGTAGGCGCCGAGACTCCATCGTGACCAGGTTGTAGCGCGCTCACGCCAACCGCGTCGACGTCCTCAGCACGCTGCGCTATCTGCGCGGACCGGAGCCGGACGACGGCTACGACGCCCTCGAACCGGGAGAGATCGTGGCCGGGCTTCGCCATGCGGACACTCACGCGCGTGCACGAATACGAGCGCAAGTCCCCCGCCGTGACCTCGTGCTGCGCGCGCTCAACGACGCCCGCCACGAAGGGTCTCGGCGCTTGTCGACCGAGGCAGAGCGGCCCTGAGCGACGCCGGCGAACAGCACCCTACGGGCCAATGAGCGGCTGGCCCCGCAGGTTTCGATCATTGCCGCAAGCTCCTCGCCTCAGCGCAGATGCGCTTCGGTGTTCATCGAACTCGGGGCTGAAGTCTTGCCCGCAGGGCCAGCTCCACGACCCACGATACTCCCTTCCCGGCTCGGCGTGAACGACATGATCGCTGGCCGCCGCCAAGCCGGACGGGGCACGTCGGTATGGCTGCTAGTAGCCGCGTTCAACCCACTTGACCCAGGCTTCTCGCGCGGCGACCCGCTCGTCGGCCGCGGCAAGGCCGCTGGCGGCATCGCGCTCGCGTTCGGTGCCATGCGCTGCCCGGTGAAGCTCGCTTCGCCACCGCCGGTCTTCCGTTGCGGCATCCAGGCGCCTGATGGCGTCCCGGTGACCCTCGCTGCCGACGCGAGTTGTCTCGGGGAACCTCATGGTCTGCCCTCACTTCCGGCTTGGTCGTCGCCGCAGGGCGAGGCAGCACCTCCCGAGCGACCGAACCGCCACTGTAGACCGCCGGGCCCAAAGCGAGCTAAAGGCGGCCCGCGCGCTCGCAAGGTGAAAGGCTGCACCGGTGCGCTTCGAGCAGACGTTCACCGTGGCAAGTTCGCCCGAGTCGGTGTTCGACTACATGACGGACCCCGCCAATCTGCGCGATTGGCAGACGTCAAAGACGCGAGTCGAAGTGCTGAGCGACGGCGAGCCCCGGCAGGGGTACCGCATGCGAGAGTGGACCAAGCCGCCCGGGGCCAGGGAGTTCGTTCAGGTCGTCGAGTTCACCGAGTTCGACCGGCCTCGCCGACTCCATGTCCACATCGTCGAAGGCCCCTATCCCGTGGACGGCACGTGGCACTTGAGCCCGGCCGGGTGCGCCACTCGGGTCGACTTCGTCGCCGAGGGGCCGCTTCGTGGGCTGATGCGCGTCGCGGCCCCCATCGTCACGCGCCTCATGGCACGCCAGTTCGCGACCTACCACGAGAACTTGCGTCGCAACGTCGAGTCGCGGGCCTGATGCGTCGGACCGAGCGCTGCGAAGGGTGGTGGGCGCCTGGGTTCGCTTCTCGTGCCGGGCTCAGCCTGAGCCGGTAGGGAGCCGGCCTTCCTTGATCCGCGCGACGAGGTCGTCTGAGTCCTCGCGCAGGAAGGTGCCGTCCTCGAACTCGAGGGCGGGCAGCACGTTGACCCCGGTCGCCTTCTTGTAGTCCTTCCGGTTCCAACGGAACAGCGGCTCCTTGACGACCTCGTAGTCGACGCCTGCCTCGTCGAGCGCGCTCTGGACCTTCCAGCACGGGTGGCCCTTGGCCTTGGCGAAAGTCACCGGGCAGCGGTGCAGCTTGATGGCCATCGCGAGAGACGATACCGCCGGGACGGGCCGTCAGCGTGCGGCCTGTTCAGCGGCCTTCGGCGCTCAACTGCCGCAGGCGGCTTCGGTTGTCCGTCCGCACCCATTCCTACGTGGTCGTCCGTGGTCGTGGTATTCAAAAACACCTCGCCGTGACATCGCTCGCGCTGCGTCGTTGACCGTTTAGGCTGGCGCTGCTCGCCGGGCGGTTAACGTCCGGCCGCTTCGAACGGGGGAGTTCACATGTTGCGCTGGGTCGTCGGCACCACCGCTGTGTTGGTTGCCGCGGCAGGTTTTGCTGGCCCGCGTATGCGGATCGGGAGGTCCGGTCCTTCGTGTCCGGGAACGGGACGGACACGGGGACCTGCGACCACGCGGAGCCGTGTCGCATGTTCGGGTAGGCGATCAGCCAAACCACGGCGGGGGGCGAGGTCGTGGTGGTCGACTCGTCGGGCTACGGGCCGGTGACCATCACCAAGTCGATCTCGCTGATCGCCCCCAGAGTGATCCATGCCGGGATCTCGCCCTCGAGCGGCGACGCCGTCGAGGTCAACGCCGGCACCAGCGGCAAGGTGGTGCTGCGCACCCTCTCCCTCAACGGCGCCAACGGCGGTCGAAACGGCGTCGACTACAACAGCGCTTCATCGCTGGTGGTGGAGGACTGCGGGGTGGCGAACTTCGCCAACCACGGGATCGAGCGCCTGGCCAAGAGCCCCGATCTGGCGCAATTGACCGTCAGCGACACGGTCTTGCGTGGCAACGGCGCCCGCGAGGGCGAGGGCGGGGCGTTGATCGCCCGAAACGCCGGCTCGGGGTCTACCGACGTGGACATCGACCACAGCCGGGCCCAGCTCAACCTCTCCGGGTTCGAGATCGGCGACGGCGCGAAAGCCACCATCACCGACAGCGTCGCTGCCGGCAATGGGGCCGGTTTCGTGGTGTTCGGCAACGTCCAGACGGCGCGGATGTTCATGGAGCGCGACACGGCCACCGGCAACAACATCGGCATCGCCACGTTGGGTGGCCAGGCGGTGGTGTCCAACTCCACCATCGTCGACAACACCACTGGACTTGCCGCCGACGCGCCATTGATCTCGCGCGGCAACAACACCCTCACCGGCAACACCAGCGACGGCGCCTTCACCGGCACCCTGGCGGCCGCGTACCGATCGCCCTAAGCCCATCATCGACCACACCAGAACGACACACGCGGGAAGCGGCGCACACGGCGATGCGCCCCTCGCCGGCACCAGAGACAACCAGCGACCGTCCGGGCCAGTGGCCTCTGCTCTCACCTCCGTACGGCTCCCATCGGCCAGCCATGCCGAGGCGTCCGGTCCTCTCACCACCCCTCCGCGGAATCTGTTTGACCCTGCTTGTTCCCTCGCGGCTCCGGCGAGCGCATGCCCCTGCTGCGAGTGGTGAGAAAGGTGCCGCCACCACGTTGCGGAGCCTGATCGAGGCGTTGGAAGAGACGGCAGGCTGAGCCTGATCGACCGGCTCGCCGCGTGACGCTACGTAGCGGACCTGGACTGAGCATCGGATGATCGAGCCGGCGCCCATCTTCGAGCTCCAGCGTGAGGATGCTGACTGTGGGAGACCGCCGCCAGCGCCGAGCAGCGCACAGCGCTCGGTGAGCATGCTGAGAACGACGCGGTGTGGTTCGACATCGAGCAGGGTCACGCTTGGCAGCAGCGTGCCGAGGCGATCGAACGCGTACTTGCGTGGGCTGAGCGCCTCGCCGTGTAGAGCGCATCGGCCTGTCCCGTCCGGACGGATTAGTGTCACATCACCAACTCCGCCTTCGTAGGCGATCAGCTTTCCGGTGACCATATGGGGAGCCTGCCGATCCGATCTCTATGTGACCCACTTCGACCGTCCACTACCAAGACTGAGTTTGTGCCAACACCCGCAAAGTCGCCGTAAGCGACGAGCCGCCGCCCGTCCGGAGACCAGTCGGGGGTGTAGGCGTTGACGTGACCAGTGGTCAGGCGAATTCGGGACGTGGATGCGGGCGGTCGGTCCACAATCTCGACGGGTAGTAGTCGAGGACAGGCTCCTCCAGCATCGCGAAGCGCACCCCGATGCGCAGCATCTTGTCGGCCATCGACCAGTCATTGGGCACCCCGAACAGCCAGTCGCTCGGGTCCTCCCATAGAAACGGCAAACCGGCGTGTAGCAACGCCGCCTGCGTGCCCCACTGTGCCAGCTTGGGCGGGAAAACACCCAGGAGGCGACCGCTGCCATCGGGCTCGTGCAGGTAAATCTGACCGTAAGGTACCTCGGCACGCTGAGCTCGCGCGAGTTGCAGGAGCGACTCGATGCACGTCGGTCGCAGGGAATCGTCATCGGACGCGTAGAGGATCCAGCGCCCATGCGCGAGTGCCAGACCAGTGTTGCATGGGGTCGTTCCAGAAATGAGCCACGCATCACGGGGATCGGGCGGGTAGGGCCCGCGATAGGGCAGGTTGATGAATCGCAGGCGATTGTCGCGGAACGAGGTGACCGCTTTTTCCGCCTCGGGGGGGGCAGCGTCACCGACGACAATGCACTCGTAGCGCTCATAGCTCTGAGCCAACAGGGACGGCAGGGCGCGCTCCCGCATCAGCTCCCAGTCGCTGTAAGTAGGAATGATCACGCTGACAAGCGGCTCGTCCTCCTCGAAGGCCAGGGCGTAGTCGTCGCTCTCTCGCAGCTTCCACAACGCATCCCAAGCCGCGCTGCCGTCATCACGTACCACCCTTAGCGCGTCGATGGTGCGGCGATGCTCGTCCGCCGTGCGCTGTCGCAGCGCCGCGAGCTCCGCCCGCGTCGCCGCGAGTTCTGCGCCGGACTCGGCGAGAGCCTCGATCGTGCGGCTGTGCTCCGCCGCCGTGCGCTGTGCCAGCTCGGCGACCGCTGTCCGCATCGCCTCCAGCTCGGCCCTCGCCGCGGACACGGAAGCGGCGAGTTCCTCTGCCCGCACCCTGGCCGTGAGAATGTCCGCTCGGGCGGCGCGAACCCGCTCCCATTGGGACTCAAGGACACGCCGCCATCTCACGTGCCGGAAGGTAGCGGTTTCGTCGTGGCGCGCCGGCCGCTCGGATGCTCGGAGAGGTGGAGAGAAAGCTGACGGCGCTAGTCTTGCCGCCGATGGCTGAGGAGGCGAAGCAACCGTTCCGGGTGGCGACCCCCGAGGAGTTTCGCCGGTTCCGCGATCTGGGGTACGAGGACTTCCGGCGTCTCGCAGCGGATCCGAGCCTCACCACGAATGAGCGCATCGGGTTCCCCGATCGCTATCGCGAAGGCTTCGAGGACGCGATCTTCGCCGATCTGGTCGCCAAGCTCCCAGCGTTGAACGAGCGTGGCCTGCAGGTCCTCGACATCGGACCGGGGTGCGGACCGTTGCCGCATCTCCTCTTGGAGCTGTGCCGCGATCATGGCCACCGCCTCATCTGGGTCGACTCACCAGAAATGCTCGACCAGCTCCCGGACGGGCCGGACGTCACCAAGGTTCCGGGGCCTTATCCACAGGCAACGTCAGCCATGCCGCTCGACGCTGCGTGTGACATCGTGCTCGCGTACGGCGTGTTCCCCTGCGTCTTCAAAGACGGGGACGGATGGGCGTTTATGGACGCGGTGCTCTCGCACCTCGCGTCGGGTGGCGCCGCCTTGATCGGGGATATCCCGAACATCTCCAAGCGCCGCCGGTTTCTTTCGAGCCCGGCTGGGCATGCGTTCCACACGGCGGTCACCGGCGACGAGAGTGCCCCTGACGTGGCCTTCAACAAGCTCGAACCCGGCACGATCGACGACGGCGTCCTGCTCGGAATGCTGACGCGCGCACGGGCCGGGGGGTACGACGCGTACATCGTGCCCCAAGCCCCGGGCCTCCCCATGGCCAACCGCAGGGAAGACCTGTTGGTGACCGCGCCTTGACTCGCCGGCGGTGGTCGACGTGCGCTATCGCTCGGCTGACTCGACGGCGCGGGGGCCGACTTCGCCGGTCGGCTGGATGCGCTCGACGCCGAGCGGGACGGGCCACGCAGAACACCGCTGAGGACGTTTAGGCCACTACTAGCGGGGCAGAGCGCGCGCACGCGGGCACCTGGCAACCCAGCGGAAGATGCCTCTATGCCTCTTGCAGGCTGTTCGTTAGTGGGCGGTGCCCGGCTCGAACGGGCGACCTCCTGCTTGTAAGGCAGGCGCTCTACCAGCTGAGCTAACCGCCCTCGGGGGACGTGCCCCCTTCCGGGAGACGCTAACCGCCCTCGGGCGGAAGGCTAGATTGCCCCTCGCCGCATGCCGGCTCGGCCGGAGAGCGGCGGCGCACGGCTCCAGGGCTGGCCACGGCCTCCGGCGGCAGCTGGTCGAGGGGCTCGCCGCCGACGCGCCAGATCGTCGGCGTCGGGACCGGCCGTCAGGCGGTCGCCCCCCGGCCCCGGTCGAGCACGTCGGACACGACCCGCCCGCCAGCCGGTCGCCGCCGGCGCCGCCGCAGCTCCTCCGTTCCATCCATGGGCACAGGGCGTTCTACGGCACGAGCACCGACAATGTCGACCATGGACCTCGGACTCAGCGACAAGGTCGCGCTCGTCACCGGCGGCTCGCAGGGGCTGGGGCGCGCCACCGCCGCCGCGCTGGCCGCCGAAGGCGCCCGCGTGGCCATCAGCTCGCGCTCGCGCGAGCGCATCGACGCGACGGCCGACGCGATCGGCGCCACCGGCTTCGTGCACGACTCGCTCGACCTCGAGCACGCGCCCCGCCTGATCGACGAGGTCGAG
Organism: Solirubrobacteraceae bacterium; assembly: GCA_045805605.1. GTDB lineage: Bacteria > Actinomycetota > Thermoleophilia > Solirubrobacterales > Solirubrobacteraceae > DATBDE01. The sequence continues at coordinate 7,305 of JBJMKX010000139.1, read as the reverse complement.
CGCGCGCTCGGGCCCGTCGACGTGCTCGTCCTCAACACCGGCGGGCCGCCCCACAGCGCCGACTCGCTCGCCCACCACCGCACGACCTGGGAGGAGGCCTATCGCGAGCTGGTACTCGGCCCCACGGCCCTCGTCGAGCGCGTGCTGCGCAGCATGCGCGAACGCGGGTTCGGCCGCATCCTCAACATCTCGTCCTCGTCGGCGAAGGAGCCCATCCCGGGCCTCGTCCTCTCGAGCGCTCACCGCGCGGCGATGCTGGCGACGTTCAAGACGCTTTCCGCCGAGGTCGCCGCCGACGGCGTCACGCTCAACACCCTGCTGCCCGGAAGCTTCGCCACGGAGCGCCTCTACGCCCTCATCGGTGGGGAGGAGAACGCCGAGAGCGCCGCCGCCGCCATCCCAGCCCGGCGCCTCGGCACGCCCGAGGAGCTCGCCGCCGCGGCGGCATTTTTGTGCTCCGAGCCCGCGTCCTACATCACCGGCGAGGCGCTGCGGGTCGACGGCGGCCTCACGAGGCACGCCTGAGCGGCAGGCCCTCGAGGCCGCACGGTGCCCGCGTGCCCTCCTCGACCCGTGTGGACTCCAGCGTGGCCAGCGTGCACGCCATCGCCTCCGGCCGAATCGAGCCGGGGACGTTCTGGTAGGGATCGTCGAAGAACTGCCCGGCGCCCAGCATCGTGGTGACCGACACCATCAGCATCGCCTGGACGATCCCGCGCTCGCGGCGGTCGGCGAAGAACAGCACGTAGATCACCACCAGGCCCGACCCGACGCCGAGCAGGACCCACACCAGGCCCGGGATCAGCGCCCGGGCGTAGCAGACCACCTCGCCGTGCAGGCGGGCGGCGATCGGCGCCTGGAAGGCGTCGGCGTCGTGATAGAGCGATGCCGTGGCGGTCGCCTCCGCCTCGGCCGCGCTGCGGGCGCTGTTGTAGCTCTGGAAGGCGAGCAGGAAGACGAAGGCCAGCAGGACCGCATAGGCGGTGCCGGCAACGGTGAAGACCCCGGAGGCCTGCGTGGTGTCGTGGAAGTAGCTGCCCTCCGGCGCGCGGCGGCGCACGAGCAGCATCAGACCCGCGGTGACCGCGTTGGCGGCGACGAGCAGGACAATTGCCAGCGCCGGGCTCACGACGGCGGGCACCATATCCCTGTGCGTGATGCCGCCGGGGCGGGTAGATCGAGCAGCGTGACCACCGACGCATCCTTTCCCGAGTTGCAGACCCTGCTCGACCGCGGGCGCGAGCAGGGCTGCCTGAACATGTCCGACGTCGACGAGGCCACCAGGTCCCTCGACCTGCCCGCCGAGGAGCTCGACGCGTTCTACGAGCGCATCGAGGAGGCGGGCATCGACGTCACCGACGACTGCGCCCGCGAGCGACCGGAGCAGGCGGCGTACACGCTCGCCGAACTCAGCCACCACACCACCGACGCGCTCTCGCTCTTCCTCAACGAGGCGGGCCGCTGGCCGCTGCTCACGCCCGACCAGGAGATCGAGCTCGCCAAGCGGATCGAGCGCGGCGACCTCCAGGCCAAGGAGCGCATGATCAACTCCAACCTGCGCCTGGTGGTGTCGCTCGCCCGGAAGTACCAGGGCGTCGGCGAGCTTTGCCTGCTCGACCTCATCCAGGAGGGCATCCTCGGGCTCATTCGCGCGGTCGAGAAGTTCGACTGGCGCAAGGGCTTCCGGTTCTCCACCTACGCGACGCTGTGGATCCGCCAGGCGATCCAGCGTGGGCTGGCCGACCGCGGACGGATGATCCGCCTGCCCGTCAACGTCGCCCAACGCGAGCGCAAGATCGCCCGCACCGAGCGGGAGCTCGCCGCCAAGCTCGGCCGCGAGGCGACGGTCGAGGAGATCGCGCGGGAGGCGGAGCTCGCCCCCGAGGCGGTCAGGGAGATGCGCGAGGCCTCGCGCGTCGTCGCTTCGCTCGACCGGCCCGTGGGCGAGGAGGGCGACGCGTCGCTCGGCGAGCTTCTGCCCAGCGAGGGCGCCGCGCCGGCCGAGGAGGTCGAGGTCGAGCTGCGCGAGCAGGCGGTGCGCGATACGGTCGCCGCGCTGCCCGAGCGCGAGCGCGAGGTCATCAAGCTCCGCTACGGCCTCAATGGCGACCAGGCGCCCCAGCCGCTGACCCGCGTGGGCGAGCAGTTGGGAGTCTCGCCCGAGCGCGTGCGCCAGATCGAGGAGCGCGCGCTCGCCCACCTCGCGCTCCGCCGTGAGCTTCAGGCGTTGCGCGAGGCGGCGTAGCTGCGAGCTAGCTGCTGCGCCTGCCCGGACGCGAGCGGCCGCTGCTACCCGGGCGCGAGCGGCTCCGCGCGCTGCTTCCACCGCTGCGGCTCGGCAACGACGACGTGCTACGCGTTGAGCTGGTCCGCGACGAGCCGCTGCCAGTGCGCCGGCGGCTGCTCGAACGGCTACGGCCGCGCCCGCCGTTGCGCTCGTTGGCCGGGATCGACTCACGGACCACGGCCTTGGTCAGCGTCGGGATCTGCCTCTGGAGGAAGGATGCCATGCGCTCTTCGTCGCGGCGGATCGAGCGAGCCAGCTTGGCCGTCTCCTTGTCTCCGACCTCCTCGGCCAGGGTCTCGATCGTGGTGTAGGCGGCGATCTCTGCGGCCTCCTCGACGAACTCGTCCTTCGCGTTCTTCAGGAGCTTCTCGTCCTCGCTCGTGCCGCGCAGCGCATGCAGCGGCCCCTGCGCCATCGCGACGGCCTTGCCGAAGACGCTCGAGATCGCGTTCGAGGCGTCGATCGCGACGTCGGGTACCTGCGCGCCGAGTTGCTTGATGCGCCGCTCGACCTGCCGCGCGTGGCCCTTGGTCTCCTTCAGGTGTTGCTGCAGCCGCTTCTTGTACGGCGGACGGGTCGTCATGCCGATGTGGGCCTGCAGCGCGGTCTCGAGCTGCTTCTCCTTCCCGTACGCCTCGGTCAGGTACTGCACCAGCTTGAGGTCTCGTGCTGTGAGCTCCTTTTCGGCCATGCGTAGGTTCGACTCCTTTGGTCGCTCTTGGGCGGTCTCCTGTGTGCGCTACCCCGCGTCGCCGGTTTTCAACGTCGCCGTGCGGCCGGCAGGGGGCCACCGCCAAGGTGGCGGATAGGGTCGGAAGCCATGGCGCGCGGCGACCGGATTCGGCAGCTGGAGGGCAGCCACCGCTACGGGCTCGTGCTCGTCCTGATCATCCTGCCGATCGCGTTCTCGCTCGCCGCCCCGCCGGACGAGGGGTGGGCCCGGGCGCTGACCGTAGTGCTCTTCGCGGTCGCGATCATCGTCAGCCTGGCCGTGGCCCATGCGAAGCGGCGCATGCAGCTCACCGCCCAGGCGATGCTGGTGCTAGTCGCGATCAGCGCGGTCATCGACGCGATCGTCGGCAGCTCGACCTCGGGCGGCGTGACGCGCGCAGTGCTCGGACTCCTGATCGCGCTGGCGCCGTTCGCCTTGGCGCGCGGGGTCATCCGCCACCTGCGGGCCGAGCGCACGGTCACGCTTGACGCCGTCTATGGGGCCATCGCCATCTATCTGCTCATCGGCGCCTTCTTCGCGACCATCGACGCCGCCGTGGGCCAACTCGGCTCCGACCCCTTCTTCAGCCAGCTCAAGGAGCCGGCCTTCGAGGTGTACATGTACTTCAGCTACGTCACCCTCGCCACCGTCGGCTACGGCGACTTCACCCCCGCCACGTCGCTCGCACGCGCGCTGGCGGTGACCGAGGCGCTGGCTGGCCAGCTCTACCTGGTGACCATCGTCGCCGTGCTCGTGTCGAATGTCAGGCGTCGAGGGGTGGGCGGTTCGGGTTAGCGGATCTGCATCCCGGAGATCGCCCGGCTGATCACCAGCCGCTGGATCTCGGACGTGCCCTCGAAGATCGTGTAGATCTTCGCGTCGCGGTGCATGCGCTCCACCGGGTACTCGCGCGTGTAGCCGTTGCCGCCGAGGATCTGGATCGCCCGCTCGGTGGCCCACACCGCCACCTCGCCGGCCTTGAGCTTGCTCATCGAGCCTTCGGCCGCGGTGAACTCCTTGCCGGTGCGCCCCATCCAGGACGCGCGCCACACGAGCAGGCGGGCGGCGTCGATCTCCGTCTTCATGTCCGCGAGCGTGAAAGCGATGGCCTGGTTCTCAATGATCTTGCGCCCGAACTGCTGGCGCTCCTTGGCGTAGTCGAGCGCGTACTCGTAGGCGGCCCGGGCGATCCCGAGTGCCTGCGCACCCACGGTGGGCCGGCTTACCTCGAAGGTCGACATCGCCGCCTGCTTGCGCGCGCGCGTGCCCTCGCGGGCGCGGGCCAGGCGCTCGTCGAGCTGCTCCTTGCCGCCGAGCAGGCAGTAACCGGGGATGCAGCAGTCGTCGAGGAAGACGTCGGCGGTGTGCGAGGCGCGCAGCCCGTGCTTGCGGACCTTCGTGCCCATCTCGAGGCCCTTGGTGCCCGGGGGAACGACGAACGCGGCCTGCCCGCGCGCGCCCAGCTCCGGATCGACCGACGCCACGACTACGTGCACATTGGCGATGCCGCCGTTCGTCCCCCACGCCTTCTGGCCATTGAGCACCCACTCATCCTTGCCCTCGTCGTACCGCGCGCGCGTGCGCAGCGACGAGACGTCCGAGCCGGCGTCGGGCTCGGAGACGCAGAACGCGCCGACCTTCGGGTCGTCGGGGGTCCCGTAACACTGAGGCACCCATTGGCCGAGCTGCTCGGGGGTGCCGGCGGCGAAGATGCCGGCGGCGGCGATCGTCGTGCCCATGATCGCCATGCCGATGCCGGCGTCGCCCCAGAACAGCTCCTCCTGGACGATCGGGAGCGACAGGCCGCTCTCGTCGGCGGCGAACTGCTGGAGCGCCTCGAAGCCGTAGAGGCCGATCTTCGCGGCCTCCTGGATGATCGGCCAGGGCGTCTCCTCGCGCTCGTCCCACTCGTGCGCGGCGGGGCGGACGACGCTCTCGGCGAAGCCGTGCACCCAGTCGCGGATGTCCTTCTGGTCCTGCGTCAGCGCGAGCGAGAACGTGGGCTCCGAGGGAGCCGGGTGGGCGGCCCCGGTTTCGGCGGGGGTTTCAGCGGTCGTGGCCATGCGCAGATCCTACCCGCTGGTAGGAAGCGTTGCACCACAAGCGCGGCGACGCGGTCAGCGCGGCGCCTCGCGCGGCCCCGGCGCGTCGGCGAGGAACGGAAGGTGCTCGCTGAGGCCGGCCAGCCCGAACGTGTGCAGGACGTCGCCGCGCGCGCCGCGGATCTCGAGCCGGCAGCCGGCGCGGGCCGCGTCCTGCGACGCGCCGACCAGCGCGCGCAGGCCCGACGAGTCGAGGAAGGTGACGCGCGAGACGTCGACCACGACGTCGAGCCCCTGCGCGCACAGGCCGGCGATGCTGGCGCGGACCTCGGGCCCCGAGACGAGATCGATCTCGCCCCGGAGCGCGAGGTGCACGCTCACGCGAGCGTGCGCCCGCCGCGGCCCGCGAAGAACGCGATGATCGCGAGGATCCCGAGCGCGAAGAGGATCGGGTGGATGATCACGCCGCCCGCGATCGCGATCACGAGCAGCACGATCCCGACGATGAGCCAGAGCATGCGGCCTCCCTGTGGGTTGGGCTTCGGTGCATCCACGGGATGCCCCCCGGCGCGCGGGACGACCGGGGATCGGTAGGGATGGATACGTCGGATCTCCGACGTCTCCGGCCCGACGATCCGGGTACCACGGCGACGTGGGAGCGACCGTCAGCCTCCTCGACGCCGACCCGGACCTCGCCGGCGATCTCAGCGGCGAGGCGCTGGAGCGCGCGCGGCGCGAGGCGCGCACCGCGCTGCGCCGGCTGTCGCCGGGCACCTGGGACGCGACCACGGCGGTCGAGCCGGACATCCACCACCGCGGGTTCCTCATCGCCGGCGGTCTCATCAGCCGCGAGGTCGACGTGCTCGGTCGCCGCGCCGTCGAGCTGCTCGGCCCGGGCGACGTGCTGCGGCCGTGGAGCTGGGACGAGGACGGCTCGCACGTGCACGCCGAGATCGGCTGGATGGTGCACGAGCCGACGAGCCTCGCGGTGCTCGACCACGCGCTCATCCAGCGCCTGACGCCGTGGCCGCAGATCGCGGTCGAGCTGTTCAGCCGCGGCATACGCCGCGCGCACGTCCTGGCCGTGGCGCTGGCGATCGCCCATCACCAGCGCGTCGACGAGCGGCTGCTGCTGACGCTCTGGCACCTCGCCGAGCGCTTCGGCCGCGTCGCCCCCGAGGGCGTCGTCGTCCCGCTGCCGCTCGGCCACCAGCGGCTCGCCGACCTGGTCGGCGCCCATCGGCCCTCGGTGACCACGGCGATGGGGGAGCTCCAGCGCCAGGGCCGCCTCAGCCGCCGCGATGCCGGCCACTGGGTCCTGCACGGCACGCCGCCCGAGCAGCTGCGCCACCACAAGCTGGCCGCCGCGCTGACCTGAGCAGGTTGCGGTCGGGAGACGTGCGCGCGACGCCGACGCGGCGCGCCGCGATGCCGTCGGGCGCGCCCGCGAAGATCCGCGCGTGCCGCGATGCCCCATCGCCGCTGTCGCCGCTGTCGCCGGGGTCGCGGTCGCCGTCGCGGCCGTGACGGCGGCGCCCGCGCCCGCCGCGACGGTCAACCTGACACCGGCGCGCGACTCGCTGACGCTGCGCTTCGCCGCGCGGCCGGGCGAGACGAACGACGTCGTGCTCGACCGCACGCCCTCGGGGTTCGTGGTGCAGCAGCGCAGCGCGCGCCTCGCCGCGGGCCGCGGCTGCCGCCTGCTCGAGCGCTACGTCGCGTTCTGCGCCGTGGCGCCCGGCGAGGCGCGGGAGCTGTCGGCCGAGGTGCTCGCCGGGGATCACGACGACCGCCTCGACATCGGCGACGTCGCGGCGCCCGTCGACGAGATCGCGCTGGACGGCGGCGCGGGCGACGACCTGCTCCTCGGGGCCGGCCGGACGCCGAAGCCCGCGTCGGCCGACGGCCTCGGCGACCTGCGGCTCGACGGCGGGCCCGGGCGCGACCGGCTCGTCGGCGGCCCCGCGCGCGAGTCCCTGGACGGCGGGACCGGCGCCGACGTCCTGCGCGGCGGCCGGGGCGACGACGTGCTGACCGGCGACCCGGCGGAGGCGGGCCGCGCCCTGCCGGTGTTCCCCGACCGGCTGGACGGAGGCAAGGGCGAGGACGTGGCCGACTACGGGCTGCGCCGCCGTGCCGTGACCGTCGACCTGGCGGACCGCCGTCCCGACGGCCAGGCCGGCGAGGGCGATGTGCTGCGCGGCATCGACGACGTCTGGGGCGGTGACCGGCGCAACGTGCTGCGCGGCGACGGCGGGCGCAAC
>JBJMKX010000138.1:0-25717 GCA_045805605.1 Solirubrobacteraceae bacterium | reverse complement strand
GGTGTGGATGCGAGCGCTGTGCGCCCTGCTCGCCGGCCTGACGGTGTTCCTCACCTACCGCTTCCTACGCGAGCTGCTCCCCACGACGCCCGGGGCATGGACGATCGGGGCGCTGGCGCTGGCGTTCCTGCCGATGTTCGGCTTCATCTCCGGCGGCGTCCAGAACGACGCGGGGATGTACGCATGCGCGGCGGCCCTGCTCTGGGCGATGACCCGAGTGCTCCAGCGAGGTCTGACGCCCTTGCGCGGCCTGGCGGTCGGAGGAGCCCTGGTCACCGGGATCCTCATCAAGTACACGATGGTGGGCCTGGCACCGGCAGCTGCCGCGGCGGTGCTGGTGGGGCTGTGGCGAGCGCGCAAAGCAAGGGCCGACCCCTCCCCGGCCGATGCTCCGCCCGCTCGCCGCGCCTGGCTCGGCGCCGGCGTGGCGGCTCTCGTCGTCGCGCTCCCGATCGCGGCATACGCGGCGCTCTCCAAATGGGCGTGGGGGCGGCCGCTGACCGGGCCGCTTCGCGCGTCCCACCCGGAGATCGCGCAGCCCGAGCCGTCGACCATCACCGGTCAGCTGGCGTATGCGTGGGAGCTCTTCCTCCCTCGCCTGCCGTTCATGGACGACAAGTTCCCGGGCATCACGCCGCTGTGGGACACGTGGTACCGGGGCGGGATCGGGCGCTTCGGATGGCTGGACTACGGGTTCCCGGCGTGGGTGGCGATCCTGCTGCTGCCCGTGGTGCTCGCCGTGATCGTCCTCGCGGTCCGGGCGGCGTGGCGGGCCCGGCCGCCGCTCGCGAACGTCGCCGTCTACGCCGTCGCGGTGCTCGGCCTGATGGCCCTCCTGGCGGTGGTCGGCTACCACTACGAGCTGAAGTTCGCGACCTACTTCCAGTCGCCGCGGTACCTCTTTGCGCTGCTGCCGTTGGAGGCTGCTTTGGTCGCCATGGCGGCACGGGGAGCGGGGCGGCGGTTCGGGCCGGCGGTGGGGACTGCGGTCGTGCTGATGGTCGTGGCGCTTTCCGTGTTCGCGCAGCTGGCCACCTTGGAGCGGTATTACGGGTCCTGACTGGGCGCATGCGAAGCGCGCGTTTCGGGGCGGTCTGCCGCCGGCGCCGTTGGAACCGCAGGGACGAAGGAGGGTGGGCACGGGGCGGCGGGGCGCGCCTTACGAGGGATGTGTGGTCGGTTTTGGTCGTCCTACGACCAAAAGGCAGCACAGATTCGCGATCTGTCACGCCGGCGGCAGACCACCCCGAGACGCGCGCTTCGCACGCCCTCAACCCGCGGCACGCCCCACAACAATCGACGCCGCCTCGGCCAGATCCGCCGCACGGAAATCCTCCTCGCCCGCCGCACCGCCGCGCTTGTGCGCGCTGCGCGGGTTCTCCACCAGCACCGTCCGCGTCCCCGCCGCGCGCCCCGCGCCGACGTCGGTGGCGGTGTCGCCGATCGTCCACGAGCCTTCGAGATCGATGTCGTGCTTGGCCGCGGCCGCCTGCAGCATCCCCGGGAGCGGCTTGCGGCACGGACACGGGCCCGAGAGCTGTGGCACCTTGCCCTGCGGGTGGTGGAAGCAGTAGCGCCAGTCGTCGAGCGCGACGCCCTCCTCGGCAAGCAGCTCGACGACCCGGTCGTGGACCTCCCGCAACTCGGCCAGGCTCACGATGCCCTTCGCCGCCCCCGGCTGGTTGGAGACCACGATCAGCGGCCAGCCGAGCCCTCGCAATAGCCGCAGTCCCTCCGCCGCCCGGTCCTCCAGCTCCACGTCCGCGGCGCGGTAGGGCGACTCGTACTGACCAAGCTCCTCGTCCATCACGCCCTTGTTGATCACGCCGTCGCGATCCATGAACACCGCCCCTGTCACCCGACTGACTCCCACTTCGCCGGCGCCGCGGCCAGAAGCGGGTGCGACACGAGCAGATGCCACACGACGGCCTGGAACGCCTCGGTGTGGGGAGTCAGGCGCGCAGCGGGCGCCGGCACCACCACGCACGCGTCGGCCAGCTCCGCCGTCGCCCCATCCGACCGCCCCACGACCCCGAACACCGACGCCCCCACGGAGCGCGCCAACTCGACCGCCCCCACGACGTTCAAGGAGATGCCGTGCGAGCGCGACCCGCCGCCCACGCTGAACACCAGCAACGCATCGCCGGCCCGAAGCCGCGACGCGCGCAGCCACGCCGCGAAGACGCTCTCGAACCCCTCGTCGTTCGTCCGGGCGGTGAGCTCGGAGACGTTGTCGGCCGGCGTGTAGGCCTCGAAGCCGGCCAGCTTGCGAAAGTCGCACACCGCGTGCGATGCGTGGCCTGCTCCACCGCCCACGCCCACGACGAACAGCCGCCCGCCACCGTCGCGGCACGCCCGCAACCCGACGGCGACCGCCTCGACCGCATCCACGTCGATCGAGGCCGCGATCCGCACCGTCTCCTCCAGGAACTGAGCCGAGAAGGGCTGGGTCATGACCCCGCCGGAGGCTATCCTTCGCCGCCGATTCCGCGCGACTTCCGGGGTCCTCGCGCGTCACACTGCCGACGCCCCGGGCAGGGGCCGTCCGAGCATGAGCACGACCGAGAGATTGCAAGCCCCCGTTGCGGTGCCCGCCGGCGATCCGGCGCGCCCGCCCCTCGTCTCGGTCGTGATCCCGTGCCTCAACGAGGCCGAGACGATCGTCGAGTGCGTCGCCCGCGCGAGGGACGCGCTGCAGACCCACGACCTCCACGGCGAGGTCATCGTCACCGACAACGGCTCGAGCGACGGCTCCCCCGACCTCGCCGCCGAGGCCGGCGCCCGCGTCGTGCACGAGCCGCGCCGCGGCTACGGCTCCGCCTACCTGGCCGGCTTCGGCGCCGCCCGCGGCGAGTACGTCGTCATGGCCGACGCCGATCTGACCTACGACTTCGCCGACATCCCCCGCTTCGTCGAGCAGCTCAAGGCCGGCGCCCAGCTCGTCATGGGCGACCGCATGGACAACATCCACCCGGGCGCCATGCCCTGGCTGCACCGGTACGTCGGCAACCCGATCCTCACCGGCGCCCTCAACCTCTTCTTCCGCACCGGCGTCAAGGACGCCCACTGCGGCATGCGCGGCTTCCGCCGCGACATCCTGCCCGTGCTCGACCTGCGCACGACCGGCATGGAGTTCGCCTCCGAGATGGTGATCCGTGCCGCCAAGGAGCACCTCGACATCCGCCAGCTGCCGATCGAGTATCACCCGCGGGGCGGCGAGTCCAAGCTCTCGAGCTTTCGCGACGGCTGGCGCCACCTCCGCTTCCTGCTCGTCCACAGCCCCACCTGGCTGTTCGTCATCCCGGGGGCGGCGATGGCGGGCCTCGGCCTGGTGATCGCGCTCCTGGTCGTGGCGCGCCTCGACATCTTCGGCCGCTCGTGGGACCTGCACACGATGGTCGCCGGCTGCCTGATGATGATCATCGGCGTCCAGGTGCTCGCCCTCGGCCTCTGCGCCCACGCCTACGGCAAGTACTTCATGGCCGAACGCGACCCCTGGTTCGATCGCATGCGCGCCCGCTTCCGCCTCGAGCATGGCCTGCTCCTCGGCGGGATCATCACCCTGGCCGGCTTCGCGCTGGGCGGCGTCATCCTCGGCATCTGGATCGACCGCGACTTCGGCACGCTGTCCGAGGAGCGGCTCGCCGTGCTCGCAGCGACCCTGATCATCGTCGGCCTCCAGGTCTTCTTCTCTTCGTTCCTGCTCTCGATCCTGGGCCTGCGCCGCCGCTCGTAGCCGTGGCGGACGTCGTGACCGTCGCGATCCCGGTGCGCGACGGAGGCCCGTTGCTCGACGAGGTGCTCGCCGCGGTGCGCGCCCAGCAGGCCGACGCCGACCTCCAGATCCTCGTGTGCGACAGCGGGTCGCGCGACGGCTCGGTCGGCATCGCGAAGCGGCACGGCGCCGAGGTGTTCGAGATCGGCCCGCACGAGTTCTCCCACGGCGCCACCCGCAACGAGCTCGTCCGCCGCGCGGCGGGAAGCCACGTCGCCTTCCTGACCCAGGACGCGACGCCGGCCGACGAGCGCTGGCTGCAGCGCCTGCTCGACGGCTTCGGCCAGGGCGAGGACGTCGCGCTCACCTACGGCCCCTATCGCCCCCGCCCGGACGCGCCCCCGCCCGTCCGCCGCGAGCTCGACGAGTGGTTCGCCGTCCAGGCCCCCAACGGCCGCACCGCCACCGTCCGGCTCGAGAACGCCGAGCGGCCGGTCGCGCGCAGCCTGATCCCTCAAGCGCGCATGTTCTTCTCCGACGCCAACGGCTGCGTCGCTCGCGCGGCGTGGGAGGAGGTGCCGTTCCAAGACGTCCCCTACGCCGAGGACCGGCTGCTTGCCGCCGACCTCCTCGCCAAGGGCTACGCCAAGGTCTACGTGCCCGAGGCCGCCGTCCTGCACTCCCACCGCTACCCGCCGCTGCAGCACCTGCGGCGCTGCTTCGACGAGTGGCGGGCGCTGAACGAGATCGCCGGCTACGTGGAACCCCTCTCTCTGGTTGCTGTCGTTGACGCGGTGCGAGCCGACGGCATCGCTTCACTTCCACACCACGCGGCCAGAGCGATCGGTGCGGCTCTGGGATCGCGCGCGGGCCGGCTGCCGGCGGAGTGGACGAGAAGGCTGTCCTTGGAGGGGCGGGCGTGAGGAGGATTCGGAGCCTGCCCCGCCGCGCCTGGCTCACCCTCAAGTACCTCGGCCCCGGACAGGCGCTGTTGCGCGCGATCACGTTCCCGCTGCGCCCCACCCCGATCGGCCGCTGGCTCGGCTACGGCCGCTCCTACGGCCCCGAGCGCGTCAAGGCTCGGCGCTGGTACCGCGAACACGGCCGCGACGTGACCATCGTCATTCCCACCTACGGCGACCCCGCCGTGACGATCAAGTGCGTGCGCTCGCTGCGCCGCACGACGGACAAGACCCGCACCCGCATCATCGTCTGCGATGACGCCAGCCCGAACCCCGAGCACCGAAGGCGCCTCGCGCGCCTTCGCGGCGCCGAGGTCATTCAGGGGGACGAGCGGCTCGGCTTTGCCCGCAACGCCAACCGCGGCCTGCGGCGCGCGGCCGGTGACGTCGTCCTCCTCAACAGCGACATCGTCGCCCACCGTGGATGGATGGAGACCCTCCAGCAGGCCGCCTACGAGCGCGACGACATCGGCATGGCCGCGCCCAAGCTGCTCTACCCCGACGGGCGCATCCAGTCCGCTGGCTCGCACCGCAACCTCGGCGCGCCCGAGTGGTTCGACCACCGCTACCGCTTCCAGGAGGCGACCTACGGCCCGGCCAACGTGCCCGCGCCCGTGCTCGCCGCCACCGCCGCCGCTCTCTACGTCAAGCGCGACACGATTGAACGCATCGGCGTGCTCGACGACGACTACGAGATGGCCTTCGAGGACGCCGACTGGTGCCTACGCTGCTGGCAGGCCGGCCTGCAGATCGTCTACCAGCCCTACGCGGAGCTCACGCACCTCGAGTCGGTCACCCGTGGGATGGCGCAGGGCGAGCGCGAGCTCGCCTCGCGGGACCTCTTCTGGTCGCGCTGGGGCGATTTCTTCGACCGCCGCGACGTCCGCACCGACGACGGCCGCCTCCGCGTCGTCTACGTGACGTACGACACCTCGGTCGGCGGCGGCCACCGCGACGTCTTCGAGCACCTCAACCGGCTGGTGGAGCGCGGCCAGGAGGCCGAGCTGTGGACCACCCGCAACGCCGGCCCCCCGGACTGGTTCGACCTGCGCGCGCCGGTCCGCAGCTTCGCCCGTTATGCCGATCTCGTGCAGGAGCTCGAGCCTCTTGATGCGATCAAGGTCGCCACGTGGTGGGCGACCGCGCCGCACGTGTGGCTGGCCTCCGTCCGCAACGGCATCCCGGCCTTCTTCGTCCAGGACATCGAGACGTCGTACTACCCCGACCGTCCCGAGTTCGCCTACCGCGTCGTCGACAGCTACCGCCACGAGTTCCGCTACATGACGATCTCGGAATGGAACCGCGAGCGCCTGGCCGAGTACGGCGTGCAGGCGCGCCTGGTGCCGCCCGGGGTCAACCTCGACCTGTTCCGCGAGTACGACGACGTGCGGCGTCGCGACGACGAGCTGCTCGTCGTCGGCCGCGCCAACCCGCTCAAGAACCTCCCCCTGACCATGGCCGCCTACGACCTGCTCGGCGACGACCGCCCGCGCATGCGCATGTTCGGCGTCGAGCCCAAGGTGGGCGAGCGCTACGGGATCGAGTACGTCGAGTCGCCGCCCGACGAGGAGGTGGCCCGGATGTTCGCGCGCGCGACCGTCTTCGTGCAGACCTCCGTGCACGAGGGCTTCTGCCTTCCGCCACTCGAGGCCATGGCGGCGGGCTGCGCCGTCGTCTGCACCGACGCCCACGGCAACCGCGACTTCTGTCGCGACGGCGAGAACTGCCTGATGCCCGAGCCGACGCCGGAGGCGGTCGCCGAGGCGATCCGCCGCCTGTTCGAGGACCGCGAGCTGCGCGAGCGCCTGATCGCGGAGGGCAAGCGCACCGCCGCCGCATACGCGTGGGACAAGCGGACGGACGAGCTCGAGGCCGCGCTGGAGGCGATGGCCGCGCCCGGGCCGGCCGCCAGCCCGGCGAAGCCGACCGCGCCGATCGGCGATGCGACGGCCGCGCCGGAGGGCGCGGGCTAGCCTTCGGCCCCTCCGATGAGTCGACTGACCGAGCTCGTTGCGCGCGGGAGGCTTGCCCTTCGCTATCGCGGGATCGGCGGCATCGCCGTGCGCGCCGCCACCGCGCCCCTGCGCGCACTGGGCGGCGGCCCCAAGGAGGAGGTCGGCATCGAGCACGAGCGGGCGCTCGAGTGGTACGAGGCCGAGGGCGGCGCCGTCCCGGTAACGATCATCGTTCACGGCAACGGCCGGCGTGCGGCACGCGCGGCCCGCCGCACGACCCTTGGCCGCCAGGTCGACGTCAAGACGGTCGAGGACACCGCCGCCGCCATCAACAAGGCGCTGAGGTCCATCCCCCACGACGTCGTCCTTCTCGGCCCCGAGGTCCGCGTCTACGAGGGCTGGCTGGAGATGCTGCAGTGGCACGCCCGCCGGAGCGAGGAGGGCTCCCAGGAGGTGCGTGAGGTGCGCGCCGCCATCGGCGCCCGCGAGCTCGACCCCGACGGCAGCGTCCGCGCCTGCGGCCTGTACCACGACCCGCGCACGCCCGGTCGCCTCGGCGACCGCTACCGCGGCCGGGACGCCGCCGACCGCCCGGCCGAGACCGACGTCCCCGTGCTCGCCGACCCTGGCGAGTGCCTGTACCTGCGCCGCGACGCCCTCGAGCAGGCGGGCCCGCTCGCCGAGGACCTGCCGCTCCCGTGGGCGGTGATCGACTGGTGCCTGCGCGCCTGGCAGCACGACCTGCGGGTCATCAACTACCCCGCCGTCACGGTCACCCAGCTCGCGCCGCCGCGCAACCCGGATGCGCCGGGCGCGCAGCCGTTCTGGGAGCGCTGGGGCGCATTCCTCAACGACCGCGACGTCCGCACCGACGACGGCAAGCTGAAGATCGCCTACGTCACCGAGGACACTGGCGTCGGGGGCGGGCACCGCGTGATCTTCGAGCACGTAAACGCGCTGGCCGAGCGTGGCCACGACGTGACCGTGTACTCGCTCGCCGGCCCCCCCGACTGGTTCGACCTGCGGGTCCCGGTGCGCACCTTCGACCGCTACGAGCCCCTTCTCTCAGAGCTCACGAGCCTCGACGCCATCAAGGTCGCCACCTGGTGGAACACGGCGTTGCCGGTGTGGATGGCCAGCGTCGCCAAGGGCATTCCGGCCTCATTCGTGCAGGACATCGAGACGTCGTACTACCCGGGCGAGTGGTACCACGGCCGCGTGCTGGCGAGCTACCGCGAGGAGTTCAACATCGTCACCACGAGCGGATGGAACCGCGACCGCCTGCGCGAGATGGGGCTCGAGCCGGCCGAGATCGTCTCGCCGGGCATCGACCTCGACGTCTTCCGCGAGCTCGGCGACGTGCCGCGGCGCGACAACCTCATCGTCGCCATCGGCCGCGGGCACTGGATCAAGAACCTCGATCTCACGGTCGACGCGTGGAAGGCCATGGGCGACCCGCCGGCAGCCGAGCTGCGCCTCTATGGCTCCGAGCCCGACACGCGCGACAGGTTCTCCTTCCTGCCCTACGTCGAGCGCCCGAGCGACGAGCAGGTCAACCGCCTCCTCAACGAGGCGACGGTGTTCGTGCAGACCTCGATCCACGAGGGCTTCTGCCTGCCGCCGCTCGAGGCCATGGCGGCGGGGTGCGCCGTCGTCTGCACCGACGCGCACGGGAACCGCGACTATTGCGAGCACGAGGTCAACTGCTTGATGCCCGAGGCGGAGGCCGACGCGATTGCGGCCGCGCTCCGGCGCGTGCTCGACGACCGCGGGCTGCGCGAGCGACTCGTCGCCAACGGCCGCACGACCGCCGCGCGCTACGGCTGGGAGCCGCGCATCGACGTGCTCGAGCGGTTCTTCGAGTCGATCGCGCCCCAGCCTGCGCTGCACCGCGCGGCGTCATGAGCGCGAAGAACAGGATCGTCCCGGACGGGTCGATCACCGAAGCCCGCTCGCTGCTGCGCCATGCCTTCTGGGTGTTCGTGGCGGTTGTCGTCGTCGTGTTCCTCGTCCTCGCGGTGGTCGGGGAGGTCGGCCACCTGCCGAAGATCGACTGGAGCTTCGAGGCGTGGTGGCTCGCGCCGGCATTCATGGCGCTGATCGCCTTCCAGGGCATCCACGCCGAGGCCTGGCGGCGCATCCTCCACGAGCTGCACGGCGACATCCCGCCCCGCAAGGGCTGGGTGATCTGGAACGTCTCGCTGCTCGCGCGCTACGTGCCCACGCAGATCATGCTCGCCGTCACGCGTGTGGGAATGGCCGAGCGCGAGGGCGTGCCCAAGCGGATCACCATGGCCTCGATCGTCTACGAGGTGGCGCTCGTCACCGCGGCGTCGGTGGTGGTCGCTGCCTGGGGCATCATGAACCTGCCGGCCATCCACTCGAGCCCGTGGCGGTTCGCGATCCTGGTCGTGCCGGTCGTGGCCGTCGCCTGCCTGCACCCCAAGCCCTTCGCGCGCGTCTCGACCGTGCTGCTGCGCCGCCTCAAGGCCGAGCCGCTCCAGCGCATGCTCTCGTTCCGCGCCGTGCTCGCGTTCGCCGGCATCTACGTCGTCTCGTTCCTGCTCACCGGCGTGGCGGTGCTCTGCCTGGCGCTGGCGCTGCACCACGTCGACGCCGAGGACATCCCACTCGTGCTCAGCGCGTGGTCGGTGGGCTATGCCGGCGCCTTGGTCGCGTTCTTCGTCCCCGGCGGCCTGGGCGTACGCGAGGGGGCTATGGCGGCCGTGCTCGCGATCGTGCTGCCCACCAGCGTCGCGGTCGCCGTGGCGGTGGTCGTGCGCCTGGCGCAGACCGGCATCGAGCTGCTCTACGCCGGCGGCTCGGTCCTCTATGCGCGCCGGATGCCCGAGCTCGAGGAGGAAGACGAGGCGAGGAAGGCGGCGGTCTCGGCCAGCGAGCCCGGCGTGCCGATCTCGTAGAAACGCTCGGAGGCTACGTAGCCGTGGAGCTCGCCGCGCTCCGCCAGGGCGCGGTAGACGTCGGCGAGGTCGTCGCCGGGGAGGTCGAGCGCATCGGCCCGCAGCGCACCCAGTCCGTAGTCGATCCACCGCATGTCGGGCGTGGGGTTGCGCTTGTCGTAGCGCACGACACGCTCGCCGTCGAACATCGCGTTCGAGGTGTCCCAGCGGCCCTCGTTGCGCAGCACGGTCATCAGGCCGCGCCGGCCGGCGGCGGCGCGGTCGACGTCGGCATAGTCGATGCGCAGGTAGGTGTCGCCGTAGAGGACGAGGAAGCGGTCGCCGAGGTGGTCGAGTGCCCCGCGTAGCGCTCCCGCCGTGCCGGCCAGCTCCGGGGGATCGTGGACGTAGCGCACGTCGAGCGCGAACGGTGCGCCGATCTCGGCCTCGATGCGCTCGCCGTGGTGGCCCACGCACATGACGACCCGCTCGACGCCGTGCGCCCGCAGCAGCTCGAGCTGCCACAGCGCGAACGGGCGACCGGCGACCTCGATGAGCGCCTTCGGCGTGGTCCGGCCGAGCGCGCCGAGCCGCGTTCCCAGCCCACCCGCCAGCACGGCGACGGGGATCACGTCACGCGTCGGAGCGCTCGGTCACTGGTACTCGGTGCCCTGGCAGCCGCCGAACTCGAAGTCGAACCCGAGCTCGGGCGCGCCCGCGCGGGCCATGGCCAGGCGCGTGTCCTCGGGGTGGGGCGCGTAGACGAGCAGGAAGCCGCCGCCGCCCGCGCCGACGAGCTTGCCGCCCACGCAGCCGGACATGCGCGCCAGGCGGTAGAGCTCGTCCACGCGCTCGGTCTCCATGCCCGGCGAGCGCTCGCGCTTGATCTGCCAGTGGGCGTCCATGAGCTCGGCGAAGCCCTCGAGGTCGCCCTGCTCGAGCAGGGCCCGCGACTGCAGGCCGATCTCCTTGATGCGATGCAGGTTCTGCAGCATCGCCCCATCCGATGCCCGCGTACGCCTCGCCTGGTCGCGTAGCAGCTCGGACGCCGAGCGCGCTTCGCCCGTGTAGAAAAGCAGGAGGTTGTGCTTGAACTTGTCGAGCGTGTCGCGCGAGAGCGTGAGCGGCTGGACATCGACGCTGCCGTCGCGGTTGAACGTGTACGCGCAGATGCCGCCGTGCGCGGCGACGTACTGGTCCTGCTTGCCCACCGGCTCGCCCAGGATGTCGATCTCGATGTGGCACGCGTCCTCGGCCAGCGACGCCGGCGTGGTCGCGCGGTGGCGGGCCAGCGCGAGCGACTTGAGCACCGCCACCGTGTAGGCGCCCGACGAGCCCAGGCCGGTGCCGGCGGGCACGTCGGCCAGCGACGCGATCTCGAGCGGCTCGCCGTCCCAGTGGCGGCAGATCGACTCGCGCAGGATCGGGTGGCGGATCTCTTGCGGGTCGTCGACCTCCTCGAGCTCGCTGTACTTCATGCGGTAGCGGCGCTGGAAGACCGTGTGGGTCAGCAGGTAGACGTACTTGTCGATCGCGCCCGCGATCAGGAAGCCCTCGTGCTCGGAGAAGTAGGACGGCAGGTCTGTCCCCCCGCCCCCGAGTGAGATCCGCAGCGGGGCGCGGGTGAAGATGATGCTCATCGCGCCTCCCTCACCGCCACGGGGTTGTCGTCGAGCCACTGCAGCGTGCGCCGGATCGACGCCTCGATGGCCAGGGTCGGGGCCCAGCCGAGCGCACGCAGGCGCGCGCAGTCGAGGTGGATCAGCGGAGCGTCGCCGGGCCACCCGCGCGGGCCGCCCGTGTGCTCGATCCTCGGGGTCGCTCCGAGGTGCTCGGCGACGAGCGCGACCGACTCGTCCACCGCCACGGTCTCGTCGGTGCCGAGGTTGTAGACGGCGGCGTCGCCGGGCTCCGTGTGTGCGGCCACGGCGGTGAGCATTCCCTCCACGCAATCGCCGACGTAGAGGTAGGACTTGCGCTGGCGGCCGTCGCCGAGGATGCGCACGCGACTCGGGTCGGCGCGCAGGGCGCGGTAGAAGTCGATCACGTGGCCGTGGGTGTAGCGCTCGCCGAGGATGGAGACGAAGCGGAACACCACGCCGGTGAAGCCGAACCCGTGGCAGTAGGCGTGCAGCGTGCCTTCGCCGGCGACCTTGGACGCGCCGTACAGCGAGGTCTGGATCGGCATCGGCGCGTCCTCGGGGGTGGGGACGCGGTCGGGCTCGCCGTAGACCGAGCCCGACGAGGCAAAGCCCATGCGGGTCACGCCGGCGGCGCGCATCGCCTCGAGCAGCTCCGAGGTTGCCATCGCGTTCTGCTCCAGGTCGCGGCGCGGGTGCTCCAGCCCGTGGCGGACGTCGGCGTTGGCCTGCAGGTGAAAGACGGTGTCGCAGCCGTCGAGCGCCGCCCGCAGGGTCGTCCCGTCGAGCACGTCGCCCTTGACCACCTCGCCGTAGGGGTGGGTGAGCACGCCTTCGAGGAACTCGTGCCGGCCGGTCGAGAAGTTGTCGTAGGCGACGACCTGCACGCCATCGGCGAGCAGGCGGTCGGCGAGGTTCGAGCCGATGAACCCGGCCCCGCCGGTGATCAGGACGCGCTGCACCGCGCCGTCCCGAACAGGTTGAGACCGCCCTTGTGGTAGCGCAGGCGGATCGCGCTGGGCTTGAACCCCGCCTTGACCAGGCGCGGCCAGAGGTCGCGCTTGGCGTAGTAGCGCTTGTGGTCGTCCATCTCCTCGGCGGGGGAGAGACCGAGCCGGAAGGCCGAGAGCTCGAGGAAGGGCTTGCCCAGCCATGTCGGCACGTTGATCGCCAGCACGCCTGTGGGCGCAAGGACGCGGTGGCATTCACGCAGGACGGCCTCGTCGTCGTCGAGGTGCTCGAGCACGGAGATGGCCAGGACGACGTCGACGCTGTCGTCGTCGACTTGGGGCAGCGCCTCCTCGATCGGCGCCTCGATGCCGCGCACGCCCGGCGCCAACGAAACGTCGACCGCCGTGCCCTCCGTCCCCAGGGCACGCATGAGACGCGCGTCGTACCCGCTCCCGAGGTCGAGCACGCGGGGCCGCGACGACCAGTCGACGTCGCGCCGCAGCGCGCGCAGCGACAGCCACACGCCGAAGCGGTCGACGGGCGTGAGCGCCTGCTGCTCCCCGTAGGCCGTGGTGCGCGTCACCGCTTGGGGGCCACGATCTGGAGCAGGAGGGTGAAGGCGAAGGTCTGGAAGCCGAGCACGATCAGGAGCAGCCCGAAGATCACCGGGTGGTAGATCTCCTTGAGCGCGAAGCCCTGGCTGACCCAGGTGGCCACGAGCACGCCGTTGAGCGCCACACCGGCGGCGCCGAGCGCGAAGGCCAGCATGGCGCCGCGGTCGAAGCTGACCCGGCGCAGGACCTTGTCCGTGTACGCCGGGTCGAGGTCGTGGTGGACGCGCGCGAGGACGGCCAGCCAGACCAGCGTGTAGCCGACCGTGGTGGCGGTCATGCCGAGCAGGCTCCAGTTGAGGGAGAGCTCGAACTCGCCCACGTCGATCGGGCCGCCGATCAGGGCGACGGAGAGCGCCAGGCCCGGGACCAGCAGGAGCAGTCCGGGGAGCAGGAGCAGCGCCTCGGGCGCGTAGAGGAACATCACCTTGAGGTTGTCCCAGCCCGCCTTCCACGGAGATCGCCAGCCGGCGCGCTTGTGGTGGCTCTCGCGCCCCTCGCGGTCCTTGAGGAAGCGCACCGGGACCTCGGTCGTGCGCAGGCGGAGCTTGGCCGCCTTGAGGACCATTTCGCTGGCGTACTCCCAACCCGGCGACTGCAGGTCGATGCGCCGCAGCGCCTCCACCGTCATCGCGCGCATGCCGCAGTGGATGTCGGAGAAGCGCTGGCGGTAGAGGCGGTTGAGGATCCAGGTCGTGACCGGCGTGCCGAAGTAGCGGTGGAGCATCGGCATGGCGCCGGGCTCGATCTCGCCGCGCAGGCGCGTGCCCATGACGAACTCGGCGCCCTCCTGCAGGGCAGTCAGGAACGGCTCCAGCCGGCGGAAGTCATACGTCAGATCGCAGTCGCCCATGACGACGTAGTCGCCGCGGATGTGGGGCAGGGCGGCGACGTAGGCCCGCCCGAGCCCGCGCTCGGGCTCGTGGATGACACGCGCGCCGTGGTCGCGCGCGATCTCGGGCGAGCGATCGGTCGAGTTGTCGACGATGATGACCTCGCCCTCCGCGCCGGCGGCCTCGAGGCCCTGCCAGCACCAGTCGACGAACTCGCCGATGGTCAGTTCCTCGTTGCGGCAGGGCACGACGATGGACACGAAGCCCCTGATGCGCCGCCGCGTCGGCGCCTCGGTCGTCCGCACATCGGTCACTTCGCCGCCACCAGCAGGTAGCCGAGGCTGTCGCCCCTTCTCGGATCCACTCCATCCAGCCAGCGGGCCAGCGCGGTCACCAGCACCAGCGTCGGCACGACGAGCGGCAGTGCCCACCACCGCGGACCCTCGTCCGCCGGCGCCTCGTAGGTGGTGCTGCCGGCGGCCTGCGCTTCACCGCGCAACCGGCCGGCATCGAAGGCCAGCCACGTCGCGAGCTTGTGCCCGATCACCAGCCAGAGCCCACCGCGCGGTTCGAGGACCTCGACCCGCAGCCCGCTCTCGTCGCACAGCTGCCTGAGGGCGTGCGGGGTGAAGCGCCAGTAGTCGTCGGGCTCGGCGTGCAGGCGGAAGGAGAACGGCACCGTGACGATCAGCCGTCCACCGGGTGCAAGCACGCGCACCATGTCGGCCCACAGGGCGCGCGGGTCGGCAACGTGCTCGAGGACTTGATTGGAGAGCACGGTGTCGAAGGCGCCGTCATCGAAGGGAATGCGGTCGCCCTCGTAGACGACGTCGGCGCGGGCGGCCCGGGCGCCTTCGCGCTCGAGGCCGACGTGCTCGGTCACCACGGCCGCGAACGCCCGTTCCCAGGGCTTGTCGCCGCAGCCGACGTCGAGCAGCCGGCCGTACGCGTAGGGCGCGGCCGTCTCCATCGCATCGCGAAGCGTGCGCCACTCGAGGTCGACGCGCTCACGGGCCCAGCTTCGCACCGCGTCTCTCACCGCTTCGCGCCCAGCACCATGAGCTGGTCCCCTCGGTGGAACACGTCGTTGACGAAGAAGGCGCCGTAGAGCACGTTGCTCAGCCCAATCTGCGCGCTGCTATAGCGCTCGGTGCCGAACGAGCGGTACATGCGGTCCGCGCCTGCCCGAGAAATGCCCCACCGGTACAGGCTGTGCACCGGCCAGCCCCACCGGTGGCCCCACACCGGATCGCAGCCCTCCTCGCGCAGCGCGGCGGCGATCTGTCCGGGCACGAAGTGGCGGTGGTGGCCGACGAGGGCGTCCATCCGGCGCCGCTTCCCGCCGGGCACGGTGATGACGACGTACCTGCGCGCCATCGCCACGACGTTGGCCAGGGCGGCGCGCCAGTCGGGCACGTGCTCGAGCACCTCGCTGCAGACGACCGCGTCGAACGTGCGCCCGTCGGGCCAGGACTCGCGCTCGAGGTCGACCACCCGCAGCTCCTCGGCGACCCCCTGCCACGCGGGATCGTCGATCACCGCTTCGGAGACGTCGCACCCGTAGCAGGGCACGCCCAGCCGCGCGCGCAGCTCGGCGAGCAGGAACGGCTGGCCGCAGCCGGCGTCGAGCACCTCGGCCGCGCCGAGGTCACGCAGCGCGCGCGCGATCAGCCGCCGCCGGTGCCGGGGCGCGGGCGAGTACCGGTGCGCGTCATCCCAGCGGGCGACGATGTTGCGCTCGGCAAGCGCGCTCATCGTGGCGCCGCCTCGCGCTCAGCTTGCGCCTCCGCGAGGATCGCGCGCGCCGAGTCGGCGAGCGCGTCCCGGCTGCTCCGCCTGCTCCGCCACCCCCGCCCGCGCAGCTTCGCCGAGGAGAACCGCACGATCGGCACGTCGCCCTTCCACCCACCCGGCGTCTGTCCGAACTCCAAGCGGACGCCCCTCAGGCCCATCGCGTCGATCACGACTGCGGCGATGTCGCGCACGGTCACGTAGTCCTCCGTCGCGGCGTTGAAGACGTCGAACCGCTCGGGTAGGTCGGCGGCGAGGAGCAGGACCGCGTCGAGGATGTCGTCGACGTGGATGTAGGACTTGCTCTGGTGCCCGTCGCCGAGGACCTCGAGCCGGGTCGGGTCGCGCAGGAGCTTGCGCACGAAGTCGTAGACCACCCCGTGGGTCTGGCGCGGGCCGACGACGTTCGCGAAGCGAAAGGCCACGCCGCGCAGCCCGAACAGGTGGCAGTAGGCGGAGATCAGGGCCTCGCCGGCGAGCTTTGACGCGCCGTAGGTCGAGACCGGGAGCAGCGGGCCGAAGGACTCGTCCAGCTCGTGTTCGCCCTGGTCACCGTAGACGCCGCTGCCCGACGCGTAGACGAGGCGCTCGACGCCGGCGAGGCGGCACGCCTCCAGCGTGTTCTGGACCAGGTAGGTGCCCTCCCAGAAGTCGATCGCCGGATCGGTCGCGGCGCGCGCGATGTCGGGGTTGGAGGCGAGCAGAAAGGCGATCGCGTGGCCGCGGACGGCCTCGGCCAGCCCGTCGAGGTCCTTGACGTCGCCGCGGACGATGCGCAGCCGCGGGTCGCCGGCGACCGGCTCGAGGTGCCCCATCTGGCCCGAGCTGAAGTTGTCGAAGACGGTCACGCCAGCGCCATCGTCGCCCCCAAGCAGCCGCCGGACGAGATGGCTGCCGATGAATCCGGCGCCCCCGATGACGATGTGGTCCGTCACCGCGGAAACCCTATTCGCGCGCGGCCGCGACTACTTGGCGCCGACGACGAGGAACTGCTTGCCGAGCACCCGCCAGGCGAGCGGCCGGCGGAGGTACAGCGCGGTGAGCCGCTTGGACGCCGGAAGCCGGCCGGTGAACGAGTACGGGATGAACTGCGGGTTGGTCCGCACGAGGTGGAACCCGGCGGCGTACAGGTGCTCCTGGACCGCGAGGTGCGTCAGGGCGACGCTGTGGTCGGCGAAGTCCCAGTAGGTGCGCGAGCAGTAGCGGTAGTTGGGCCCCATGACGGCGATCCGCCCGCCCGGGGCCACGTGCGTGCGCATCTTGGCCAGGAACGCGGCGATTGCGTTCTGGTCGGGGAGGTGCTCGAGGAAGTTCGAGACGAATACCAGGTTGAAGTGGTCCTCCGGCAGCTCGGCCTCCATGACGTCGGAGACGATCAGCTCGACGCCGGGGCCCGGCCCGCCCTCGTCGTAGGCGACCTGGTCCACCGCCCAGCGCTCCTCGGCCGGGATCGCATTGATGAACTCGCCCCGGCCGGCGGCCGGGTCGAGCACGCGCCGCGGCCGGCCGAGCTCCTGGTAGAGGTACTCGGTGATTGCCGACCACACCGCCTCACGGCGGCTGGGGTCGACCCCGCGGAACCGGAACTCGTAGAGCCGCTGATAGTCCATCGCGCCCGCTTTGGGGGTGGTGAGCACCCGGGCAAGGTAGCTATTCACAGCTCGAATCCGGCCTGTTCCGCGTCGCGGCGGAACATGCGCACGGTCTCGAGCGAGAAGGCCTCGAGATCCTTGCCCAGCGACGGCAGCTTGGCCAGGAGGTCGTAGGTCATGGTGATGATGGGGCAGCCGATGGCGTCGGCCTGCACCAGGTTGAGCAGCTCGCGCGGGCTGGCCCAGATGAGTTCGGCCCGGGGCGCCGCGCGCATGATCGCGAGCGCCTCCTCCATGATCGGCACCGGATCCACGCCGGCATCGGCGATCCGCCCCGCAAAGACCGAGAGGTAGCTGGGCGCTCCGTCCGCCACCGCAGTGGTGATCTCGGTGACCTGGCGCGGGGTGAACAGGGCGGTGACGTTGACCTTGATGCCCTCGGAGGAGAGGGCGCCGGCGACCGCGGCCATCGACTCGCCCTTCGTGTTCGAGACCGGGATCTTCACGTACACGTTGTCGGCCCAGGTGGCGATGCGCTCGGCCTGGCGGCGCATCTCGTCCGCCTCGTCGGCGACGACCTCGAACGAGATCGGCAAGTCGCCGACCTCGGCGAGAATGCGCCGGCCGAACTCCTCGTAGTCGCTCAGGCCGGCTTTCCACATCAGCGTGGGGTTGGTGGTGAAGCCTTGGATGTGCGGCTCGTGCGCAAGGGCGGTGACCCCGTCGAGGTCCGCGCCGTCGGCGAAGATCTTCGTGCGGATCCGGTCGAGCACGGGCCGAATCTAGTAGGAGAGGGGCGATGCCCTCCGTCCTGGTGCTCGGCCCCCAGGGGATGCTCGGTCGTGCCGTGGCCGCCGAGCTGCGCGCCGCCGGCCTCGACGTTCTGGCTCCGGCACGATCGGAGTTCGACGCGCGCCGCGACGATCCGGCGGCGCTGCCGCGGACCGACTGGGTGGTGAACGCGATCGGTCTCCTGCGGTCGCGCATCGACGAAGGAGATCCCGCGTCCCGCGCCGCCTTCGAGGTCAACGCCGAGTTTCCCCGGCGGCTCGCAGACACGGGCGCGCGGATCGTCCACATCACCACCGATGCCGTCTTCTCGGGTACGGGCGGCGCGCCCTACGACGAGCGGGCGCCGCACGACGCGCTCGACGCGTGCCATGGTCGGCTCCTCTCGTATTCGGTTGTGGGCCGCCGCGCGGGTACCAGCCGCGCGGCTTCATCAACCGTCCGCGATCGTGCGAGTGGTCCGGCCACAACTACCGCCGCGGCCCGGACAGAACCTCCATAGGGTCCAGGCGAGATCACTAGGGTCGCGTCCGATGGCGCGGCTCGTCGGCATCAACCACGTTGCGCTCGAGGTTGGCGACGTCGACGAGGCGCTTGCCTGGTACGGCCGTTTCTTCGACTTCGAACTGCGCGGACGTGTCGGCGCCATGGCGTTCGTCGACATGGGAGACCAGTTCATCGCGCTCGCGCCGGGACGAACCCAGCCCGCGGACCGCGCGCGGCACTTCGGGCTCGTCGTCGACGACAAGGATGGCGTGCGAGCGGCGCTCCAAGCCGCCGGCGTGGGTGTCGGCGCGACCGGCTCGGTCGATTTCGTCGATCCGTGGGGCAATCACATCCAGGTCGTCGGCTACCGCGACATCCAGTTCACGAAGGCGCCGGCCGTGCTTCGCGCGATGGGCATCGACGAATTGCCAAAGACCGAAGCCGCGCACGCCGAGCTTCGCCGGAAAGGCATCACCGACTAGCTTGATTCCAACCTTGGGCCGACCGGCGCGTTTAATAGCCCAGGAACACCACCGTCAAGACTTGATGCTCCAGAGGAGGAAACACATGACGCGCCGTCTCACCGCCGTCGCCGTGGCGTCGATCGCCGCCGTGGGCGCCGCCGGCGTAGCGACCGCAGCCAGCGGTCACTCCGCAAAGGTCTACAGGGCAACGCTGAACCCCGTCAACCCCGCCGCTACCACGGCCGGTCTCGCCACCGTCACAGGCAGGACCCAGCTGGTGGACGGCAAGCGGAACGACAAGGTCAGCCTGCACATGCGCAAGCTCGCCCCCAGCACCACCTATCTGTGGCACGTGCACACGGGCAGCTGCGCCGCAACGGGCGCCCCGGTTCCCGGCTGGACCTACCGCACACACGATGCCGCCGGCAGCGGCACCCTGACCTCCAACGAGGCCGGCAACGCCAACACGAAGGGCAAGTCGAGGACGTTCAACGCCGATCCCGGCACGAGCTATTCCGTCAACGTGCACGTGTCGACGCCCACGAACGGCCTTTCCGCCGGAACGATCATCGCGTGCGGCGACTTGAAGGCGAGCAAGGCGAGCGGCAAGAGCAAGCCCCACCCGCCGCAGGCCAAGGGCCCGAAGTCGTAGCGCCGGAGCGGCCGCGCCCGGGCGGGGCGCGGCCGCTCGTCCGTTGACGCAGCGGCGGCGACACTACCGTCGTGGACAACGCCCAGATCGCCGATCGCCTGGACGCGCTCGCGTCGTTGCTCGAACTCGGCGAGGCGAGCCCGTATGCGACCCGCGCCTACCGCCGCGCCGCCGAGATGATCCGCGGCAGCGCGAGCCCCGTGGCCGAGCTCGTGCGGTCCGGGCGCGCGCGGCAGCTGCGGGGAATCGGCCCGGGGATCGAGGCACGGCTGCGCGAGCTCGTCGAGACCGGTGAGATCCGAGAGCTGAAGGAGCTCGAGCGCGAGCTCGCGCCGGATCTCGTCGGCCTCGGCCGCTACCTCGGTCTCAGCGCCAGGCGCTCGGTCGAGCTCGCTCGGGCGCTGGGCGTCCGCACCGCGGACGAGCTTCGCGAAGCGGCGGCCGAGGGCCGGCTGCGGGCGGTTCCGGGAATCGGGCCGAAGACCGAGGCGCTGCTCGTCGAGGCCCTCGCTCGCGAGGCCGAGCCTCGACCGCGGCAGGGACTTCTGCTCAACCGGGCCCGGGAGCTTGTCGGCGGCGTCGCGGCGGCCCTCGGAGGCGAGGCAGCCGGCGATGTCAGGCGGTGGCGGGACTCGTGCGAGCTGCTCGCCGTGGTGTGCGCCGCAGCGGATCCGGGTCCGGTGCTCGCCCGGTTCGCCGGACTGCCCCAGATCGTCGCGGTGGTCGAGCAGGGCGAGCGCCGTGCCGTCGGGGTGACCGTCGAGGGCGTGCCGGTCGAGCTCGTCGCCGCCGAGCCGGAGCGCTTCGGGACCGCCGTGGTCCGCGCGACGGGCTCGCCGGCGTACGTTGCCGCGCTCGAGCCGCTCCCGGACGCGCCCGACGAGGAGGCCGTCTATCGCGCGTTGCGCCTTCCCTGGTGTCCGCCGGAGCTGCGCGAGGCGCCCTTCCGTGGTGAGCCGCCGCCCCTCGTGCAACAGGGCGACATCCGCGGCGACCTGCACTGCCACACGACGTGGTCGGACGGGCGAGCGAGCGTCGAGGACATGGGGCGCGCCGCCCGCGAGCGCGGCTACGACTACCTCGCGATCTGCGACCACACCCCGGCGGTGGGCGCGGTGCAGGGGCTCACCCCGGATGACGTGCGCCGCCAAGCCGATGAGATCGCGGCCGCGAACCAGCGGCTGGCCCCGTTTCGCGTCCTGCGCGGGATCGAGTGCGACATCCTGCCCGACGGGCGGCTCGATCTTCCCGACGATGTCCTCGCCGAGCTCGACTGGGTGCAGGCCAGCGTGCACGGCGGGCAGCGCATGCCGCGGGCGGAGATGACCAGGCGCGTCGAGGAGGCGCTGCGCAACCCCTCCGTGCGCTGCCTCAGCCATCCGAAGGGCCGCTACATCAACCGGCGGCCGGAGAACGCGCTCGACCTCGAGCGTATCTTCCAGGTCGCCCTCGAGGAGGGGGTCGCGCTCGAGGTCAACGGCCTCCCCGACCGGCTCGACCTGCGCGGCGAGCACGTCCGCTACGCGCTCCGAGCCGGCGTGCAGATCGTCTGCTCCACCGACGCCCATTCCGAGCGCGGGCTCGGGAACATGACGCTGTCGGTGGCCACCGCGCGCCGCGGGTGGGCGACCGCCGCCGATGTGGTGAACACCCGGCCGCTGCACGCGATCCTTTCCAGCAGCCTGCCGATAGGCCCGACCCAATAAGCGTCGGCTGCTGCCGGCCCTACCGGCGACGGTCGGAGGAGAACCGCCCCCGCCCGTTTCCCCGCCGCACGTCGGCCGGCGGCGGGGGACGCCGCTGGAGCAGGCGCTCCGCCAGCAGCCCACCGCCCCCGACGACCAGGCCGAGCACGCCCAGCGCCAAGAGCACCGTCCCGATCGCCCGCGCCGTCCCGCCCGTCGCCACCACCAGCGGCAGGCCTATGACCACGAGCACCGCGCAGACAATGAGCGCGCCCCTGAACGCCTTCTCGCCGAACGGGCCGCGTCCCGAGCCCGGGTCCGGCGGTCCGAGGTGGCGCGGGAGGCTCACAGGGCTTCAGACCTCACGGTGCCGCCGCGGCGGCGCGCGGCCCGGCGGCTGCTCCGGCCGCGGTCGCCGCGGCGGCTCGGGGATCGCCCGCTCCTGCGGGCCGTCGCGCGCGACCGTCAAGGACTCGCCGTGATGCAACAGGTCGAGCGGATCACCGTCCAGCAGCTCGTAGCGCGCCCCGCCGGGCGTCACCTCGACCAGCAGGCGCCGGCCGCGGTAGAGCAGCCGGAAGGCGAGCCGCGTGATCTGCGACGGCAGGCGGGGGGCGAAGGTCAGGCCGTGCTCGGTATCGCGCATTCCCCCGAAGCCCGCCACCGCTACGAGCCAGCTTCCCGCCAGCGCCGCCAGGTGCACGCCGTCGCGGGTGTTGAACGCGAGGTCGCGCAGGTCGATGAAGGCGGTCTCGCCGAAGTATTCGTAGGCGAGCTCGAGATGTCCCGTCTCGGCCGCCACGACCGCCTGCACGCACGCCGATAGCGACGAGTCGCGCACAGTCATGCGCTCGTAGTACTCGAAGTCGCGCACCTTCTGCTCGAGGTCGAAGCGCTCGCCGCACAGGTAGAGCGCGAAGACGAGATCGGCCTGCTTGACCACCTGGCTGCTGTACAGGAGGTAGTAAGGGTGGTTCAGGAGCAGCGGATACTCGTCGGGCGGCGTCGATTCGAAGTCCCACTCCCGCAGGCGCGTGAAGCCCTCCGACTGCGCGGTGATGCCGAGCTCGTCGTCGTAGGGGATGACCATCGCCTCGGCGGCGTCGCGCCAGCTGGCGATCTCCTCCTGGTCGACGCCGAGGTCGGCCGCTCGCCGCGGGTGGCGGACGGCGAGATCCGCCGCCGCTCGCAGGTTCCGCGCGGCCATCAGGTTCGTGTAGACGTTGTTGTTGACCAGGGCGGTGTATTCGTCGGGGCCCGTCACGCCGTCGATCCGAAACCCCCCGTCGGCGTCGTGGTGGCCGACCGACCGCCAAAGTCGCGCCGTCGCGACCAGGAGCTCGATGGCCTGGCCCTTCTCGAAGGCCTCGTCGCCGCTCGCGTTGAGGTAGCGGCGCACGGCGTCGGCGATGTCCGCGTTGATGTGAAAGGCGGCCGTACCTGCCGGCCAGTAGCCCGAGCACTCCTGGCCGCGGATCGTCCGCCAGGGGAATGTCACCCCGGCGAACCCGAGCTCGCGCGCCCGCTCGCGGGCGTAGTCCATCGTCGCGTGGCGCCAGCACAGGGCGTCGCGCGCGGCCTCGGGGAGGGCGAAGATGAGCACCGGCAGCGTGTAGGTCTCCATGTCCCAGAACGAGTGGCCGTCGTAGCCGCTGCCGGTCAGGCCCTTGGCGGGAATCGCCCGCCTCTCGGCGCGGGCGGCGGCCTGGACCACCTGAAAGAGGGCGAAGCGCGTGGCCTGCTGAAGGGCGGCGTCGCCCTCCAGCTCCACGTCTGCCCGGCTCCACACGTTGTCCAGATACTCGCGCTGGCCGGCGCGCAGACCCTCCCAGCCGGTGCGCTTGGCGGACGCGAGCGCCGCATCGACCTGGTCGCGCAACGAGGGAAGCGACCGCCGGCTCGACCACCCGTAGGCCAGCAGCTTGACGATCCGCAGCGCCTGTCCGGGTTCCAGCTCGGTGCTGACGGTCACACGGGCCAGATCGTCGTCGCTCTCCGAGTCGGTGACCGTGCCGTCGGGCCCTTCGACGACGTGGTCCATGCCCGCCGCCATGCGCAGCTCGCTGCTGCGGGTCCGGTGCACGAGCCCGGCCCGCAGATCGGCACACGCGTGGTGCTCGGACACCAGCGGCGCGCGCAGCGCCGCCGCCGCCCGCGGGTCATCCGTCTGTTCGGGCCCCGACTCGTTGGCGACGAGCTCGGACTGCGCGACGATCCGCGCCGGCGCGTCCACCGGCTCGACCTCGTAGTGGATGGCGGCCACCGCGCGCTGGACGAACGAGACCAGCCGGCTGGAGCGGATGCGCACGCCCTGGCCGGCCGGCGACACCCAATCCACCTCCCGGCGCAGCATCCCGTCGCGGAGGTCGAGCACTCGCTCGTGGCGCAACAGCTGGCCGTAGCGGACGTCGAACGGCTCATCGTCGACCAGCAGGCGGATGAGCTTGCCGTTGGTGACGTTGATCATCGTCTGGCCCGCCTCGGGATAGCCGTAGCCGGCCTCGGCGTATGGCAGCGGCCGGATCTCGTAGAAGGCGTTGAGGTAGGTGCCAGGAAGCCCCCACGGCTCGCCCTCGTCGAGGTTGCCCCGCATCCCGATGTGGCCGTTGGAGAGCGCGAAGATCGACTCGGTCTGCGGGAGCAGATCCAGGTGAAGTTCCTGCTCCGGTACCGCCCAGGCGTCGACGGCGAAGACGTCCTCGCCGATCACCTGCGCTCCAGCAGCTCGGCGAGGTCCTCGACGACCACGTCGGCCCCGCGTTGCCGCAGCGCCTCGGCCTGGCCGGTGCGGTCGACGCCCACGACCCAGCCGAAATCGCCCGCCCGGCCCGCCTGCACGCCGGCCTGGGCATCCTCGAAGACCGCCGCTTGCGCCGGGTCGGCATCGAACGCCCGCGCGCCGGCGAGGAACGTATCGGGTGCCGGCTTGCCCGCCAGGCCCTCGCGCTCGGCAACCGTCCCGTCGATGCGCACCTCGAACAGATGCTCGATCCCGGCGGCGGCGAGCACCTCCCGGCAGTTGGTGCTCGACGAAACGACGGCGCGGCGCAGGCCCTGGTCGCGAGCGCGCTCGACAAAGGTGACCGAGCCCGCGTACGGCTCGACGCCCTGATCCTGGATGAGGTCAAGCACGAGGTTGTTCTTGCGGGTCCCGAGGGCGTGCACCGTGTCCTGCACCGGCGGGTCGGACGGCGATCCCATGGGGATGTCGATGCCGCGCGACTGCAGGAAGGAGTGGACGCCGTCCAGGCGCGGCTTGCCGTCGACGTACTCGTCGTAGTCGGTGGGGCGGTCAAAGGGCTCAAACGGGTCGCCCGTGCGCTCGGACCAGTCGCGCAGGAAGTCGTCGAACATCTGCTTCCACGCCTGGGCGTGGATCTTGGCCGTCTGCGTCAGCACGCCGTCGAGATCGAACAGGCACGTGGTGATCCCCCTGGGCAGATCCAGCATGAGCTTGTTGCTTCCCGCTTCACCGGCGCGCGAAGCGAAGACACGTGACGAATGGCACGCGTCAAGCGGGGTAACGAGGCGGCAACAGGACATCGTCGTGTCGCCGGGAGGACGAGATGGTGCAAGCACAGGACGCCACACTGCGGACGATCGAGACGCAGATCCCCGCCCGGATGGATCGCCTGCCGTGGTCCAGATGGCACTGGATGGTGGTGATCGGCCTGGGGACGGTCTGGATCCTCGACGGCCTCGCCGTCACCATCGTCGGGGCGATCGGCGGCCGGCTGACCGAGAAGGGCTCGGGCCTCGAGCTCACGGCCGCGCAGGTGGGCTCGGCGGGGTCGGCGTACATCCTCGGCGCCTGTCTCGGCGCCCTGTACTTCGGCCGCCTCGCCGACCGGATCGGCCGGAAGAGGCTCTTCATGCTTACCCTGGGGATCTTCCTGGCCGGCAGCGTGCTCACCGGCTTCTCGATGAACTACATCTGGTTCCTGGTCTGCCGGTTCATCACCGGCGCCGGCGTGGGCGGGGAGTACTCGGCCATCCACTCGGCCGTTGACGAGCTGATCCCGGCGCGGGTGCGCGGCGCCGTCGACCTCATCATCGGCGGATCGTTCTGGATCGGCACGATCCTCGGGTCGCTGGCGTCGGTGCTGCTGCTCGACCCCAGCCTCTTCGGGCTGGACGTCGGCTGGCGCATCGCGTTCGGGCTGGCGGCGGTGATGGCGGTGGGGATCCTGCTCGTGCGCCGCAACGTGCCCGAGAGCCCGCGGTGGCTGTTCCTGCACGGCCGCGACGCCGAGGCCGAGCAGGTCACGGCGCAGATCGAGCGGCAGGTCGTCGATGCCACCGGCCAGGAGCTGGTCGAGCCGCGCCGCACGATCCGCGTCAAGCAGCGCGGGCCGATGGGCATCGGCGAAATCGCCGGCGTGGTGTTCAAGCAGTACCCGAAGCGCACGTTCGTGGGGCTGGCGCTCTTCACCGGCCAGGCCTTCCTCTACAACGCGATCTTCTTCACCTACGCGCTCGTGCTGACCGACGTCTACGGCGTCAACGACGCGAGCGTCGGCCTCTACCTGCTGCCGTTCGCGGTCGGCAACTTCCTCGGCCCGCTGCTGCTCGGCCGCCTGTTCGACACGGTCGGGCGCAAGCCGATGATCGCCGGCACCTACATCGGGTCGGCGCTCGTGCTGTCCGTGCTGACGTTGCTGTTCGTGGGCGACTCGCTCGGCAAGTGGGGC
>JBJMKX010000137.1:0-41213 GCA_045805605.1 Solirubrobacteraceae bacterium | reverse complement strand
CCACACGTGCTGCCCGCTGGCGTGGGCCACCCGCACGTCGTAGTCGTTGACCCGCGCGACGATGCGCGGGCTCCACACGTCGGCGAACGACGCGAGCGCCGCATGCACGTTGACCGGTCGGCTCGTCATGGCACCGATCATGCACCGGCGGTGGCGCGGGGCCTCCCCGGCCGATACGGGCTGAATGTGACATAGGTCACGTAAAGGGCTATAACTCGTCGTGCCCCTGCGGGCCGCCCCGGTGCGCTGGGTCGAGAGGAGTGGCGTCGATGAGCAACGTCAAACGCACGGTCGTCGCGGGGGCAACGGTCCTGGTGCTCAGGGCCGGGCTGAGCGGCAGCGTCATCGCAGGCACGCAGAGCGCGGACGAGGTCGCCCTGGCGCCGACGCGCGGGCAGCCGAGCCACGGCATCGAGGCGCGGATCGACCAGCTGCTCGGCCGGATGACGCTGGACGAGAAGCTGCAGCAGATCCAGCTGCTCGGCGACTTCCAGGTGACCGACGACGACGCGAGGGCCGGGGTCGGGTCGGTGTTCAGCCTGGTCGACCCGGTGAAGATCAACCGCCTGCAGCACGTCGCCGTGGAGCAGTCGCGGCTGCACATCCCGATCCTGTTCGCCTACGACACGATCCACGGCTACCGGACGATCTTCCCGATCCCGCTCGGCGCCGCCAGCAGCTTCGATCCATCCGTCGCCTCCGACGACCACAAGTTCGGCGCGCGCGAGTCGGCCGCGGTCGGGCTCAAGCAGATCTACTCGCCGATGGTCGACGTCTCGCACGAGCCGCGGTGGGGCCGCATCTCGGAGGCCGGCGGCGAGGACCCGTACCTGAACTCGGTCTTCGCGGCCGCGCGGGTCAAGGCGGCGCAGGGCACCGACTACAGCGCGCCCGACAAGGTCGTCACGAGCGTCAAGCACTACGCCGCCTACGGCCAGCCGGAGGGCGGCCGCGACTACAACACGACCGACATGTCCGAGCAGCGGCTGCGCAACTTCTACCTCCCGCCGTTCAAGGCCGCCATCGACGCCGGGGCCGACACCGCGATGTGCTCGTTCAACGCGATCAGCGGCGTGCCGGGCTGCGGAAACCACTACACGGAAACCGACATCCTCAAGGGCGAATGGGGCTTCGACGGCTTCGTCGAGAGCGACTGGACCGCAGTGGCCGAGATGCGCGCCTGCCCGCCGAAGACTCCCGACGACGGTCCGTGCGGGCATGGGGTCGCCGCCGACGGCCCCGACGCGGCGGCGCTGGCGCTGAACGCAGGCACCGACTCCGAGATGACCAGCACGTTCATCCGCGACTACGGCGCGCAGCTGCTCCAGCAGGGTCGGATCTCGCAGCAGCGGATCGACGACGCGGTGCGCAGGATCCTGCGCGTCAAGTTCCGCGCCGGCCTGTTCGAGCACCCGTACGTGGACGTGTCCAAGGCCGCGGAGGCTCAGCTCCAGCCCGACGCGGTGGAGGCCGCGCGGCGGGCGGCGGGCCGCTCGATGGTGCTTCTCAAGAACGACAACGGCACGCTGCCGTTCGACCCGTCCAAGAAGACCGCGGTGATCGGCCCCCTGGCCAAGGACGGCCACGACATGCTGGGCCCGTGGTGGGGGACCGGGCGCGACGAGGATGCGGTCACCGTCTTCGACGGGATCGACAAGCAGAGCCCGGGAGCGACCTATGCCGAGGGGTGCAAGCTCTCCAACAAGGAGCCGCCGGACTACGACCCGTCGGCCGATTGCAACTCCGACGCAGGGTTCTCCGAGGCGGTCGCCGCGGCGCAGTCGGCCGACCAGGTCGTGCTCGCCCTCGGCGAAACGCGCGAGATGAGCGGCGAGGCCGCATCGCGCAGCGACCTCGACCTCCCCGGCAAGCAGCAGGCGCTGATCGACGCGATCAAGGCAACAGGGAAGCCGTTCGTGGTCGTCCTGTTCAACGGCCGGCCGCTGACGCTCGAGAAGGTCGACGCCTCGTCGCCGGCGATCCTCGAGGCGTGGTTCCCGGGGGTCCAGGCGGGCAACGCGGTCGCCGACGTGCTGTTCGGGAAGGTCAACCCGGGCGGCAAGCTGCCGGTGTCGTTCCCGCGTCGGGTCGGCCAGGTGCCGATCTACTACAACCACGAGCCGACCGGGCGGCCCTGCGACATCCGCCAGAAGTACGTCTCGCGCTACCGCGACATCGCGAGCTGCTCTCCGCTCTACGAGTTCGGCTACGGGCTCAGCTACACGAAGTTCTCCGTCTCGAACCTGCAGCTGAGCTCCTCGTCGGTCTCGAAGAACGGCAGCCTCAAGGCCTCGGTCGACGTGAGCAACACGGGCGGCCGCGAGGGCGACGACGTGGTGCAGCTGTACATCCACGACCCCGTGGCCAGCATCTCCCAGCCCGTCCGCCGGCTGCGCGGCTTCCAGCGCGTGACGCTGAAGCCGGGGGAGAAGCAGACCGTCACGTTCACGCTCGACCGCAGTGACTTCGGCTTCTACGACAATCGCGGCAAGTTCGTCGTCGAGCCCGGCCGCATCGACGTCTACGCCGGCGACAGCTCCAACGCGGATCAAACGCAGTCGTTTACCGTCTCGGGCTGAACCTCGGCTTACCACTTTGGGGGGTCGGGGCCTGGACGCGGCAAGACCGCTGGCAGCGCTTGTCAACGACCGCGCCCGTCGGAGAGGCTGCCGATGTGCGCTGCGCCCGCATCGTGGCCGCGCTGGCCGTCGTCGGAGGGCTCGCGCTCGTCACTACGTCGTCGCCTGCCCGTGCCGCCAGCGCCAACGTCGCCGCGCTCCAGGTGGCGTTGAAGGCCCTTGGCCTCTACCCGGCGGCGATCGACGGCATCTCGGGGCACGTCACGCGGCGGGGCGTGCGCCGCTTCCAGCGCCACAAGCGACTGGCCGTGGACGGCATCGCCGGCTCACGCACGCGGCATGCACTCGGGCGTCGCGGCCGCCCGAGGCTCGGGACCCGCCCGATGAGCATCGGTCGGCGCGGATGGGACGTGGCGGCGCTCCAGTTCCTTCTCAACGTCCGAGGGTACGGGCCGGGCGGGTTCGACGGTGGGTTCGGTCCCAACACGCGGCGCGCTGTCGTCCGCTTCCAGCGAGCCGCCGGGCTGGCGGTCGACGGCGTGGCCGGGCCATCGACGTTGCGGGCGCTCAGGCACAGGAGGTCGTCGGGCGTTCCGAGCGGGCCCGTGCGTTTCCTGCGCCCCATTCGAGGACAGATCGGCGACGGCTTCGGTTGGGTCGGAGGCCGCCGACACACCGGCGTCGACATCCCCGCTTCCGAGGGGGCGCCCGTCGGCGCCGCCGGCCGCGGGGTCGTGGTGTTCGCGGCCTGGAACGACGGCGGCTACGGCAACCTCGTCGTCGTCAAGCACCGGCTCGGCTTCGAGAGCTGGTATGCGCACCTGTCGCGCATCGCGGCGTCCGAGGGCGAGGCGGTCGTTGGCGGCACCCGCATCGGCTACGTGGGCTCGACAGGACATGCGACCGGGCCCCACCTGCACTTCGAGGTGCGCCATTTCGGTACGCCGATCGATCCGGTCCCGCGCCTGCTCGCGGCCACGGCCTCGGCCGCCAGACGGCGCACGGGCACGGAGCACGCGCTCGTCTGCCGACCCAACGCCGACGCGTGGGGAACCCGGGACACCGACCCCTTCGTCGCCAGGTACGGGCGCTGTCCGTAGGTATGGCGCGGATAGCGGAAGCGGCGCCCCGAATGGAGCGCCGCTTCCCTCGGTGAGCCGCCGAGAAGACGGCTGCCCGATCGCTCAGCTCGGAGCGACCGTCGCGCGGCGGCGGCTGATGAGGATCAGCCCACCGGCGGCGAGCAGCGCCAGGGCGATGGCGCCGGCGATCATGCCGACGTCGCCCCAGTCGGTTCCGGCGCTCGGTGTGGACGACGGCACGGGGCTCGTGCTCGGCCGTGACACGTCGCGGGCGTCGGGCGAGCGCAGGTCCTGGCCATTGCTCGTGGCGACGACCTTGCCGGCGTCGCGAGCGTCAGGCGAACGCAGGTCCTGACCGGTGCTGGTCGGAACGACCTTGCCGGCGTCGCGAGCGTCGGGCGAACGCAGGTCCTGACCGGTGCTCGTCGGGACGACCTTGACGGCGTCGCGGGCGTCGGGCGAACGCAGGTCCTGCCCGGTGCTGACCACGACGGCGCTGCCGGCGTCGCGAGCGTCGGGCGAGCGCAGGTCGGTGCTGGCTGCGCTGGCGGCGGGGACGACGGCGGTCGCCAGGACGGCGGCCAGCGTCACGGTGGTCTTGAGGGTCTTGCGGCTCATCGAGCCCTCCTGGGTTTCGGAGCCGCCGAGTGCGGCTCGTCGAGGATGAGCTTGCGCCCCACCGGTAGACGTTCGGGGTATGGACCGGTAAACGCCACGGCCGCCGCCGGTAAACGCCGTACCTCACCGAAGCGCGTAAGCGCGCGCGGCCCACGTCTCCATGCCCAGTTCCCGGTACGTGCCGAGCGCGGCGTCGCGGTGCTCCTCGGCCCGTTGACGGTCGCCGCGTGCGCCGCGCGCCAGAAGCGCAATCGCGAGGTCGTGGTGGGCGTGCGCAAGCCCCGGGCGTCCGCCCATCCGCCGCTCGATGTCGATCGCGGCCTCCAGGTGCCGGTCGGCGTCGTCGTAGCGCCGGAGCACGGTTGCCAGGACCCCCAGCCCTCGGGCCATCGCCCCGAAGCTGCCCTCGATCGGCGCCACCGCGTAGAGCTGCTCGAACGGCAGCAACAGCGGATAGAGCTTCGCCGCCCCGCGCTCGTGCGCCAGCCATCCGCACGGGTCAGCCAGCAGCGCCATGGAGAAGAGCCATTCGGCGTCGCGGTGCTCGCGCTCGAGATCGAGCGCCAGCAGTCCATCGAGGTGCGCGCGCGCCTCCCGCTCCCGACCGAGGTCGGCTTCGAGGTGCGCCTGGGCGCAGGCGAACCGCAGAAGCGATGGATACTCGTGCACCGACCGGCCGATCGT
Source organism: Solirubrobacteraceae bacterium (assembly GCA_045805605.1). Lineage (GTDB taxonomy): Bacteria > Actinomycetota > Thermoleophilia > Solirubrobacterales > Solirubrobacteraceae > DATBDE01. The sequence goes on along the minus strand of JBJMKX010000137.1, from coordinate 36,250 downwards.
GGTGGCCAGCTCGCCGAGCCGGCCCTGCTCGCGCCGCAGCAGGAACAGCGCGATCCGCTGCGAGACCACGGCGTTCCAGCGCTCCACGCGTTTGCCGAGGACGACCGTCTCCTCGATCAGGCGCTCGGCGTCCTCGAACCGGCCCTCCATGAGCGCGAGCATGGTGCGCATGGTCCCGATGTGCCAGCGCTGCGCGGGCTGGCGGAGCTCTTCGGCCAACGCCGCGAGGGCGTCGAACTCGACGTCGACCGCGGTGCGGTCGCCGAGCTGCCAGAAGCTGTTCAGCCGGTGCTCGTGACCCTCGTACATGCGCTCCTTGTCGCCGGCCTGCTCGCCCAGCTCGATCATCCGACGCGTCGCGGCGAGGCCGGTCCCGTCCCGCACCATCTCCGGTCCCTCCGTGGCGACCCACTGCGCCTCGAGGGCGAGCGCGAGCGTGACGGGATCGCCAATCCGTCCGGCCATCTCGAGTCCCTCGGCGGCGATGGCGACCCGACGCTCGCGGGGGGCGTCATCGCGCCGCGCCGCGGCGAGGCGGGCGAGCAGGCGGACGCGAGCGCTGCTGTCCTCCGTTCCCACGGCCGCCAGGGCACGTTCCAGCACCGGGACGTAGAAGGGATCGATGCTCGCCCGCGCCCAGCCGAAGCGCCCGCCGTATTCGATTGCCGCGCGCGCCAGCTGGTCGGGCCGGTCGGCCTCCTGCGCGAGCTCGGCCGCCTTGCGAAGCGCCTGCCGGGCCTCCGCTCCGTTGCCCGCCCGGCTCTGCACCTCGCCGAGGGAGAGCAGCAGCTCGCAGGTTCGGTCCGAGTCGCCCGCTCGCGCGGTCTCGAGCATCTCCAGCGCGCTCGTATACGACTGGGCGGCCTCCTCGTAGCCGTACTGCGCTGCGGCCCGGTCCCCGGCACGCTGGGCATACTCGATCGCCTTCTGCGCCGCAGCGGGACCGGCCTCGCGATAGTGCCGCGCGAGTTCGGTCAGGTGCGGCTCCGGATTGCCGGCGTACAGCGCCTCGAGCGCCTCGGCGACGGCGCGGTGCAGGCGCAGCCGCCGCGGCGCCGGAAGGTCCTCGTAGAGGGCATCCCGGATCAGGATGTGCGCGAAGCGCAGGCGGCCGCTCGCTTCGGGCACCGCTCCCACCAGCCCCGCGCCCGCTGCCTCGTCGAGCGCCGCGAACAGCGCATCCTCGTCCACCTCGGCGACCCGTCCGATCACGTCGGGATCGAACTCCCGTCCGACCACCGACGCGAGGGCGAGCAGGTTCCGGCAGCTCTCGGACTGGCGGGCGAGCCGCTGACCGATGACCTCGAGGACGCCCTGAGGAATCGGGATCCCGTCTGGCGCGCCATCGCCGTGGCCCTCGGCAGCGAGCAGCCGGCCGATCTCCTTCGCGAACAGCGGGTTGCCCTGCGTGTCGGCGTGGATGGCGGCGGCCAGCTCGTCCGGCGGGGCATCGCCCATCGTCAAATGGAGCAGGCGCGACGTGTCGGATCCGCTCAGCCCGCGCAACGCGAGCCGCTGCATCCCGGGCTCGCGGGCGACGTCGGCGAGCGTCTCGGAAAGCTCCGGTCCGACCTCGGTGTCGCGGTAGCAGCCGACGATGAGGATCGGCGCTGCGGCGAGCTGCCCGGCCACGAAGCGCAGGAGGAGCAGCGAGGGGGCATCGGCCGCGTGCAGGTCGTCGAGGCCGATGACCACCGGTCCCGCCGACGCCGCATTGCGCAGGAACGACGCGACGGACTCGAGCAGGCGGAAGCGGGCCCCGTCCGAGTCGGCGGGCGGCGACTCCTGGAGGTCGGGCATCACGGCCCGAAGCTCGGGAAGGATGGCGGCGAGCTCGGCCCCCTCGCCGCCGAGCTGCGCGCGCACCGCCTCGGGATCGGTGTCGCGGATGTACGCGCGCAGCGCCTGGACCCACGGCCAGTAGGCCGGGGCGCCGCCCGCTTCCCAGCAGCGGCCGACGTAGACCCGGGCTCCGCGCCGTCGGGCTTGGCGACCCACCTCCTCGGCGAGCCGGCTCTTGCCGATGCCCGGCTCGCCGGCGATGAGGACGAGCCGTCCGTCTCCGGCGAGCGCCTCGTCGAGCGCCCCCATGACCGTGGAGAGCTCATGCTCGCGGCCGACGAACGTGTTCCGCGCCGGGTCGGGTTCAGGCTCGGCCGGCGTTGCGAGGTCGAGGCCTGGGTCCTGGCGCAGGATCGCCTGCTCGAGCTCGCGCAGCTCCCGTCCCGGCTCGAGGCCGAGCCCGTCGACGAGCGCGCGGCGCGCGTCCTGATATGCGGCCAGCGCCTCCGCCTGGCGTCCGGACCGGTACAGGGCCAGCATGAGCTGGCCGCGCAGGCGCTCGCGCAGGGGATGCTCGGCGACCAGCGCCTCGAGCTCGCCGACCACGCCGCCGCGGCCCAACGCCAGGTCGGCCTCGATGCGATCGCATACCGCATCGAGCCGCCGGTCCGCCAGCCGCCCGATCTCCGCCTGCGCAAAGGGCGCGAACGCCAGGTCCGCCAGGGCGGGACCGCGCCACAGCGCGAGCGCCTCGTGGAAGCGCTCGCCGGCCGTCGCGGCGGAGCCCTCCGCGAGCGCCGCACGACCCTGGCCCACCAGGCGCTCGAAGCGCTGCAGGTCCAAGCCCTCCGGCTCGACCCGCAGCAGATAGCCGGGCGGCCGGGTGAGGAGCAGACGGCGGTCCGGATCGAGCAGCTTGCGCAGCGCCGAGACGTAGACCTGCACGAGCTTGGCCGCGGTCGCGGGCGGCCGCTCGCCCCAGAGCTCGTCGACAATCCGATCGCGCGACACGACCTCGTTCGCGTTGAGCAACAGCAACGCCAACACCGCCCGCTGCTGCGGCGGCCCGAGCACCACCGGCACACCGTCGACCACCGCTTCCAGCGGGCCGAGCAACCGGAACTCGACCACCTCATGTCCGACCCTAACCGAGCACAGCTCTCAGCGCTCGTTCACCGCTCCCATCCGGCGTCGGGACGAGCCCGGCCGGCCTTCCGTCGGGCCTGACGAGGAGCGCCGCGTCGCCCACCGCGCCGATCGCCCGGGCGGCGATCGGCGGTAGGCGGCGCACGGTGACCGGCGCCGCGGTGTCGAGCGATGGGGCGTTGGCCTCCCGACCCGCGAACAGCGTGTAGCCGGTGCCGAGCAGGTCGAGCGTCGACCGCTCGCCCACCCAGACGTGCGGGATGCGGCCCCCAAGGTCCACGGGAAGCTCCCGGTTGGGCTCGCGGTAGGAACCGCGCGGGTCCGCCGACCGTGCGACGGCGTACTCCGCCACCGGACGGCGCTCGGCCTCGTAGCTGTCGAGCAACTCGTCGCCCGCCCAGCCGCGCACCGCCCACGCGAGCTTCCAGCCGATGTCGTGGCCGTCGTGCAGCGCGAGGTTCAGCCCGGTCCCGCCACGCGGCGTCACCCGGTGAGCGGCGTCCCCGGCGAGGAAGACGGGGCCGCAGCGGAAGCACTCCGCGAGCTGCGCCGCGGCCGAGAATGCGCGCGCCCCCTCGATCCGCACCGGCAGGTCGGGCACGCCCGCGCCCAGGCGGATGAGGTCGGCCGCGTGACCGTCGTGCGCACGGCTCGCGTCCACCGCCGCCGATCCGTACAGCCACCGGTCGCCCTGGCCGGCGGGCAGGAACACGCCCGCCGCATCCGGCTGATTGACCGAGTAGATCAGATGCCGGTGCGCGCCGACGACGTCCCAGAGCGGGGCGCGGAACAGCGTCGTGACGCCCGCCATCACGCCCTCGGGGCCGACCAGCCCGATCCCGAGGGCGCCGCGGACCGCGCTGCGAGCGCCATCGGCCACCACCAGGTAGCGCGCGTGGACCGAGCGCAGCGACCCGGTACGCAGGTCGCGCAGCGTCGCACGGACGCCGTCCACCCCGACCCACACGCGGGTCAACTCAGTCCCGAGCGAGACGCGGGCGCTCCGCTGCTCGCGCAGGTGCGCAAGCAACAGCGGCTCGACCTCGTCCTGCGCCACGCAGGCAACATCGACCGGGCTGAGCGCTCGGCTCTGCTCGCGGTTCGGATAGCCGACCCACAGGAGCGAGCCGGAGGCCGCGTCGGCCAGCGTCTCCCCGTCGAGCATGCGGTTGTCGACCTCGAGGCCGCGCGAGCGCACGACCGCCTCGAGGCCCCACGCCCGCATCAGCTCCATCGACCGCAGGCTGAGCACGGTGGCGCGCGGATGGGACGAGAGGACCACCCGCCGCTCGACGAGCAGAGTGGGAATCTCGTGCCGGGCGAGCTCGGCGGCCGCGGCCAGACCGGCGGGTCCGCCGCCGACGACGAGCACCGGCACCTCTTCTGTATGCGTGTTCGGAGAGAGCATGCGCGCCATCGTGCGGGCGCCTGCGGCCGGGCGCATGAGCAACGGTTACTCAATCGATCACACTGCATCGCATGGGGTGGCCGCTGGTCGGGCGCGAAGCCGAGCTCCGGCTCGTCGATGACGCGCTGTCGGCGCGCACCATCGGCGGGGTCGTCATCGCCGGTCCGGCCGGCGTCGGCAAGACGCGGCTGGCGACCGAGATCGCAGGTCGAGCGGAGGCGCAGGGGTCCGAGGTCGCATGGGTGCGCGCGACCGGATCGGCGGCGTCCATCCCGCTCGGCGCCTTCGCCCAGCTGCTCTCGGCCGCCGACCTCCGCCTGCCCGAGGGCGTCGAGCTGCTGGCCCGCGCGCGTCGGGCGCTGATCGAGCGAGCCGCGGGCAGGCGGCTGGTGCTGTGCGTGGACGACGGACAGCTCCTCGACCACGCCTCGGCGACGCTCGTGCACCAGGTCGTGGCCGCCGGCGAAGCCTTCGCGGCCGTGACCGTGCGCACCGACGAGCCGGCGCCGGATGCGGTGCGGGCGCTGTGGAAGGAAGAGCTGTGCACCCGGCTGGAGCTCGGGGCGCTTTCGCGCGAGGACGTCGATGGCGTGCTCGCCGCCGCGCTGGGTGCGCCCGCCGACGGGGCCACCGTCACAGCGCTCTGGAAACGCACGCGCGGCAACGCCCTCTTCCTGCGCGAGCTCGTGCGGCAGGGGCTCGACGGCGGCCTGCTGGCCGACGAAGGCGGCGTCTGGCGGTGGCGCGGCCCGGTGGAGGGCGGGGCGCGCCTCGCCGAGCTCGTTGACCTGCGCATCGACGGCCTCCCCGCGCCCACACGCGACCTGCTCGAGCTCGTCGCGGTCGGTGGCCCGCTGGAGCTGGGGCTGCTTCCGCCCGATGCTGCCGGCGCGCTGGAGGAGCTGGAGCGCAGCGAGCTCGCGGTCCGCCGCACCGACGGGCGGCGGCGGTTCGTCGACGTCGCCCATCCCCTGCACGGCGAGGCCGTTCGCGCCCGGCTGACCGCCACCCGCCTCGAGGCGCTCCACGGGCAGCTCGCCGACGCCCTCGAGGCCCGCGGCGCCCGTCGCGGCGGTGACCTCCTTCGGCTGGCGACGTGGCGGCTCGAAGCCGGCGCGACCGGGCACGGGGCGCTCTTCGGCCGCGCGGCGTTCGCGGCGCTGGCCGCCCACGACCAAGGGCTGGCCGCGCGCCTCGCCCGCGCCGCGATGCAAGACGACGGGGGCTTCGACGCCGAGCTGGCGCTTGGGCGTGCGCTTGCCGCCTCCGGGCACGGCGTCGAGGCCGATCGCGTCTTTGCCGGCCTCGCGAAGCAGGCGCGGGACGAAAGCGAGCGCGCGGCCGTCGCACTCGCGCGGGCGCGCAACCTCTTCTGGGGGCTCGACCGGGCCGATGACGCCGACACCGTCCTGCGGGAGGCGGAGCGGCGGGTGGCCGACGAGGCGCTGCGCCACGAGCTGGCGGCGCAGCGCGCGCGGCTGACGGCCGGGCACGGCCGCCCGGAGGCGGCGCTCGCCGCCGCTCGGCCGCTGCTGGAGGACGGGGCGGTCAACGAGCGGGCGAGGATCACCGCCGCCATCGGCGCGGTCGAGGCGCTGTTCAGTACGGGCAGGACCGACGAGTCCGTCGCGCTCGCCGATGCCTGGCTGCCGGCGGGCCGCCGCCGCCGACACGAGCTTCCGCACGCCGAGCCCGTGCTGCTGGGAATGCGCGCGATGGCGTTGCGCCTTGGCGGCCGCCTGGTCGAGGCGACGATGCAGTCCGAGAACGCGTACAGGCTGTTGCTCGAGCGCAGGTCCGCACCTGCCACCGCCGTCGAGGCCCACTCGCTCGGGTTCATCTGGCTCGCGCGCGGAAGGGTGCGGACGGCGCTGCGGCTCTGTCGGGAGAGCGCCGCGCTGCTGCGCGAAGGCGACCCCGTCGGGATGCGTGCGGTGGCCCTGGCCGGCGCCGCGCAGGCCGCGGCGCAGGCGGGCGAAGCCGATGCGGCGCAGTCGGCGATCACCGAGATGGAGCGCACGCCGCTGAGCCACAAGGGCTTCGCCCTCGAGCTGGAGCTGGCGCGCGCGTGGAGCGCCGCGGCGGGCGGCGAGCTCACGCGTGCGCGCGCGCACGCCCGCGTGGCGGCCGCGCGCGCCACCGAGCGCGGGCAGGACGGCTACGCGGTCCGTGCGTTGCACGAGCTCTGCCGGCTGGGTGAACCGGCGACCGCCGCCCCGTTGCTCGTCGAGCGCGCGGGTCGCGTCGACGGCCCGTTCGCCCGGACCGCGGCCGCCCACGCGACCGCGCTCGTCGCCGGCAACGGAGCGGCACTGATGGCGGCGGCGGAGTCGTTCGCCGACCAGGATGCGCTGCTCGCCGCGGTCGAGGCGGCGGAGGCCGCCGTCGCCGCTCACCGTGAGGCCGGCCGCCAGGCGAGCGCGGCCGCGGCCGCCGCGCGCGCCGGCCTCTGGCTGAGCAGGTGCGAGGGCGCCCGCCCACCGACGCTGCCGGCCGCGCTGGAGGCGGCCGACCTCACGCCGCGCGAGCGCGAGATCGCCCTCCTGGCCGCCGCCGGCTCGAGCAGCCGCGAGATCGCCGACCGGCTCGTGCTGTCCGTGCGGACGGTCGACAACCACCTGCAGAACGCGTACCGCAAGCTCGGCGTCAGGCGCCGGGCGGATCTGCCGCGGGTGTTGACCGGGAAGCGGCAGTAGCGGCTGCCGCCGCTGCCGACCACGCAGGAGAGCTCGATCACGCTTATCCGGTGACCGGCTGGCCGTCGTTGACTTTGCTCCCGCGCGGGGTGTAGCGTCGGCCACAATCGGCGAGCGTTGCGCTTGCCTTGGAGAGGATTGAACACATGGCTGGCGGTACGCGTTCGGCACCACCACCGGCAACCGGTGGGCAGCCCACGCCGATGCAACCGGGACCCAGCGGGGGCAGCACGGGGCTGAAGGTCGGTGGATGGATCCTCGCCGTCATCGGCGCTCTGATCCTGATCGTCGGGGTGACGCTTGTCGTGGTGCACCTGACCCAGCGCGATTCGGACGGCTACTACACGTCGTCCAGCGAGCGTGTGGCGGCGCCGGGATACGCGATCACTGCCGAGGCGCTGCACATCGGCGACCTCCCGGACGTGGTGAGTGACGTCGTGGGACGCGTGCGGATCAGCGCGACGAGCAGCAGTGGGCAGCCGCTCTTCGTCGGAATCGGCCCGCAGAGCGCCGTGAATCGCTACCTGGCCGGAGTGGCTCGCAGCCAGGTGACCGACATCAACGACGGCACGGTGCAGTACAAGCGGCACGCGGGACGGGCACCGGCCGGTCCCCCCGGGCGCGAGCGCTTTTGGAACGCCTCCGCTAGCGGTGGGGGCCAGGTGACCACCAGCTGGAAGGTCGAGGGCGGCGACTGGACGATCGTCGCGATGAACGCGACCGGCGCCCCACAGGTCAGGGCGGTCGTGAAGGTAGGTGCGAAGACCAACGTGGTGCTCTGGACAGGGCTTGGCTTCCTGCTTGTCGGACTGATCGCCGCCGGAGCCGGCGTCGCGATGCTGGTGAGCAGCCGGAGGCCCTGACGCGCCTCACTCCTGCGGTCGGTAGCCCAAATAGACCGCGCCGTTGTCGTACGGCTCACACGCCGTCCGTGAGAACTTGCCGGGCGCGGCGTCGTCGGTGAACAGGCGTGGCCCCGATACGCGGGTCAGCGGGAAGACGAACAGATGCAGCCCGTCGATGAGGCCGTCGGCGAGCATCGCTCGGACCAGCGTGACGCTGCCGCTGACGTAGAGGTTGCCGTCAACCTCGTCCTTGAGGCGACGAATCGTGCTTGAGTCGTACGGCCCGACGATCTCCGAGTTGCGCCACGTTGCCTCCGTCATCGTCCCGGAGACGACGTACTTGGTCGTGTCGTTGAAGAACGGCGCCCCGGGATCGTCCTCCGCCGTTCGCGTCGACCACGCCGGCTCGAACATCTCGTAGGTGTTGCGGCCGAGCAGGATGCCCTCGGAACCGTCCGTGAGGGCGCCGATCGCCTCGCCCATCTTGGGGTCGAACCCGTACTCGAACGTCCACGTCGGCGCGTCGACCACGCCGTCGAGGCTCATGAACTCGTGCACGTGCACCTCTCCCACCGGGCACCTCCGCGTCGACGTTGTCGGTAGACCTAGGACCGCGCCTCGGCCCCGAGCGCGACATTTTCCACGTCGAGCCGGGGAAGCACGCGCTCGAGCCAGCTCGGGATCCACCAGTTGGCCTTCCCGAGCAGCTGCATCACCGCCGGCACGAGGACCATGCGGACGAGCGTGGCGTCGAGGAAGACGGCCGAGGCGAGCCCGATTCCGAGCAGCTTGAGGAAGACCTCCTGGGACGCGAGGAAGGCGAGGAAGACGACGACCATGATCGCCGCCGCCGCCGTGATCACGCGCGCGGTCTTCGCCAGGCCGTCGGCGACGGCCCGGCTGGTGTCGCCGTGCTTGAGGTACTCCTCGCGGATGCGCGAGATCAGGAAGACCTCGTAGTCCATCGAGAGCCCGAACAGGATCGCGAACATCATCACGGGCATGAACGGCGCGACCGGCACCTCGTGGTCGATGCCGATCAGCCTGCTCAGGCCGCCGCCGTTGGCCGCCAGCGTCATCACGCCGTAGGCCGCGCTCACCGAGAGGAGATTCATGATCCCCGCCTTGAGCGCGATCAGCGGCGAGCGGAATGCCACCAGCAGCAGGAGGAACGACAGGCCGACCACGCCGATGATGAACAGCGGCATGCGCGCCTTGATGTACTCGCTCTGGTCCTCGAGTGCCGCCGCCACGCCGCCGACCTCGACGTCGATCCCCGACCCGCGGACCGTTGTCGGCACGACGTCGTCGCGCAGCCGCCGGACCAGGTCCTGCGTCCTTTCGTCCTGCGGCGACGTGGTCGGGATCAGGGTGATCAGCGCCGCGTCGCCGGCGACGTTGAACCGTGGCGGCGTCACGAACGCGACCCCGGGCTGTCCCCGGAGCTGGCCCGCGAACGCCGCGACGCGCGGCTTGGAGGCGGCGCTCGGCAGCGTGGCCGCGATCACCACGGGGCCGTTGCTGCCCGGGCCGAACCCCTCGGTGTTCAGGTCGTAGGCCTCGCGTGTCATCTTGCCGGGCGGATCGTTGCCGGCGTCGGGGAAGCCGAGGCGCATCCCGAGAGCGGGAGCAGCAAGCGCCAGCAGGACCGCGGTCGCTGCGATCGCGGCCACCCACGGGCGGCGCTGAACGGCATGGCTCCAGCGTGCGGCGGGCGACTCGCGACCCCCGCCCTCCAGCGGTTGCGAGCGGCCGACGAATGGGATGCGGAGCCGGTCCACGCGCGGGCCCAGGTAGGACAGCAGGGCGGGCAGGAGCGTGACCGCGGCGATGGCGACCACAAGGACGGCCAGGGACGCCGAGATGGCGACGCCGTACATGTAGCTCAGCCCGGTCAGGCAGAGTCCGAGGACCGCGATCACCACCGTCCCGCCGGCGATGATCACGCTGCGCCCCGCTGTGGTGACCGCCTCGACAACGGCGTCATGCCGGTCCTTGCCGTCATGCATCGCCGAGCGGAACCGGGTCAGCACGAGCAGCGCGTAGTCGATGCCGACGCCGATGCCGATCAGCCCGGCCACCGCGGTGGTCCAGTCGGGGACGTCGATGGCATTGGCGAGCAGCACGATCAGGCCGCCCGACGAGATGCCGAGGCCGATCAGCGCGATCACCAGCGGCAGGCCGGCGGCCACCAGCGAGCCGAAGGCGATCAGCAGCACGATGGCGGCTGCCACGAAGCCGATCCCCTCGGGGCTCGACTGCCCCTCCGCGGCGTGGATCGGGTCCCCGCCGAGCTTGATCTGGAGCCCGCCCTCGCTGTTGCGGTTGGCGGCGTCGATCAGCTGCTGGCCCTGGTCCTTGGTCACGTCCCACCCCGGCACGGTGAGCGGCAGCGTGCTCGCGCCGATCGTGCGATCCCTCGAGACGCGGATCGGGGTGTGCGGGGCGACGTGCTCGACCTTCTGCGCCTCGGCGAAGAAGGCGTCGAGCCGGCGCCGAGCCGCCGGGCTCATGGCGCCGCCGGCGTCCTTCCATGCGACGAAGATCTCCTGGCCCGAGTAGCCACCGAAGCGCTGCTCGGTGATGTCGCTCGCCGCCTTGGACTCCGACCCCGGCGTGTTGTAGTCGGCGTTGAACTCGCCCTTCAGCGCGGAGCCGAGCGCGATGATCAGGACCGTGGCCGCCAGCCAGGCCAGCACCATCCGACCGCGGCGGCGATAGGCGAGGTCCCCGAGACCTGCAAGGCGACTCGTCACGTTGCGATTCCTTCCCCCGATTCCGGCATGTGCGGCGGCCACCTTGCGCACCGCGAGTGGTTTCTGTCAAGGTCCAATTCAGCGGTGGGAAGGCAAACCAATTCAGCGGGCGAGTTCCCGAGCGACCTGCTCGTCGACCTCGGCGACCGCGGTGGCCGCGGCGTGCGCCTGCGGCTCGAGGAGGCGCTCCGCTCCGGGATCCAGGCGGGCCGCCTGATGCCCGGGGCGCCGCTGCCGCCGACGCGGGTGCTGGCCGCCGAGCTCGGCATCTCCCGCAGCGTGGTGGTGGAGGCGTACGCGAACCTGCGAACGGACGGGTATCTGGAGGCGCGCACCGGGGCCGGAACGCGCGTGCGTCCCGAAGCGGGCTCGGGCCGGTCGACCACCGACGGCCGCGGCCGCGCGCGCTCACGGGCGGGCAGATGGTTCGACCTCTGCGGCGCCCTCACCCGGCGGACGGCGCCCCGGCGATCAGGCTCCTGGCCGGCCTTCCCGACCCCGCCCTGTTCCCCCGCTCGCGTTGGCTTCGTCACTACCGGGCCGCGCTCGCCGGCGTGCCCGACCCGGAGCTGACCTATCCGCGCATGCTCGGCGCACCGGCGCTGCGCCGGGCCATGACCGCCTACCTGGGCCGGGTCCGCGGCGTCTCGACGACGCCCGACCGCATGCTCGTCTGCTCGGGCTTCACCCAGGGCCTGACGCTGGTGTGCCGGGCGCTGCGGCGGCGAGGCGCCCGCAGGCTCGCGGTCGAGGACCCATGCTTCGGGCTGCACCGCGACGCCGTCGCGATGACGGGGCTCGAGCCGGTCCCGGTCGCCGTGGACGTCCACGGTCTCGACCCGAGCGCGCTTCCCGAGGCCCAGGTGGCGGGGGTGCTCGTCGCGCCGGCCCATTCCTACCCGACCGGCGGAACGCTCGACGCCGACCGGCGGCAGGCCCTGATCGCGTGGGCCCGCCGGACCGGGGCGGTCGTGATCGAGGACGACTACGACGCCGAGTTCCGCTACGACCACCACCCGGTGGGCGCGATCCAGGGGCTGGCCCCCGACCACGTCGCCTACATCGGCTGTGCCAGCAAGACGGTCACGCCCGCCCTGCGGCTCGGCTGGCTGGCGGCGCCACCCGGGCTGGTCGACGAGCTCGAGCAGGAAAAGCTCTGCGACGACATGGGCTCGACCCTGATCGACCAGCTGGCGTTCGCCCGCTTCGTCGAGAGTGGGGACTTCGCCGGGCATCTGCGGCGCGTCCGGCCGATCTATCGCCGCCGGCGCGACACCGCGATCGAGGCGCTCGCGACGCACCTGCCCGAGGTGCGCCCGCAGGGTGAGGCGGCCGGCCTCCACCTCCATGTGATGCTGCCGGGCGACGTCGACGAGCTCGAGCTTGCGGCCGCTGCCTACACACGCGGCGTGCTCGTCGAGGACGGCGCCTGGCACTGGGCGCGCCCGGAGGACGCCCCGCCGTCGATCGTGCTCGGCTACGGCGCAACGCCCGAGCCGGCGATCCGGCGCGGCATCGCCATTCTCGGCGACGCCATCGGCGCGGCCCGGTAGAGCGGGCCGAAGATCAGGCGGCGACGGGCGCGGGCGCTGCCGCCGGATCCTCGGCGGACACCAGCGGGCGGCCGAGGATCAGGTCGGCCGCGCGCTCGGCCACCATGATCACCGGCGCGTTCGTGTTGCCGGACGTGATCGTCGGCAGCGACGAGGCGTCGACGACGCGCAGCCCGTCCACGCCGCGCACGCGCAGCTCGGGGTCGAGCACGCCGTCGTCCTCGGCACCTATCCGGCAGGTGCACGCGGCGTGGTAGGTGTGCTGGCACTCGGCGCGGATCCACGCCTCGAGCTGCTCGTCGCTCGCCACGCCGGGGCCCGGGTCGAGGTTGCGCTCGACGATGTCGCCCAGGGCCCCGCTGCCCGCCAGCTCGCGCGCGTAGCGGCACGCCGCCACCATCGCCGCCATCTCGGCCGGCTCCGAGAGCCAGTTGAGGTGGATGAGCGGCTTGTCGTGAAGTCCTCGGTGCGAGCGACGCCGGCCCCCTCGGCGGCGGAGACGAAGCGCTCGGCCAGCTCCCCATCGCGGCGCTGACCGTATCAGCGCGCGCTGAGCGCGGGCGACGCTTGTCACACCGACGTGATGAGGATCACACGGCGGTGACGAGGACGCTGAAGCGCGCCTCGTAGGCGTCCCCGGGATCGACCACCGACAGGCGGTCGTGGCTGACGAGCGCGTTGGTCGGCGCTGTCATCGGCTCGAAGCAGATGAACGCCTTGCCCTCGGGCGCCCACACCTGCGCGATGGGGTAGCCCTGATCGAACCGCACGGCGATCCGCCGCCCCCCGCCCTCCAGCAGGAACTCGGGCGGCTCGGCCAGCTCGGAGAAGCCGTCGTCGTAGGTGCGATCGCCGAGCGGTCCCGGCGGGATGTCGGCGGGCCCGTCTTCGCCGGTGGGGATGCCCCGAGCGTCGAGGACCATGTGGCGCCGGACCGGGAAGGTGACGTGGAAATCGGCGCGCGCGACGCCCGGCAGCGACAGATAGGGGTGGTAGCCGAACGAGACGGGCACGGGCACGTCGCCGGTGGCGCGCAGGGTCGTCGTGTGGTGCAGCGCCGAGGCCTCGAGGACGACGTCGACTTCGAGCACGTGCGGGAACGGGAAACCGCCAAGCAGGTCGTCGTGGGCGCCGTAATCCAGCCGGGCGTGCAGTCTGGTGGCTTCGCGGTCGACGACCTCGAAGTAGGGCGTCGCGGAGCAGAGCCCGTGGATTGGCAAGCCGTTCTGCTCGAGGTGGATCAGCGGGCTGTCGAGGTCGAGGTCGACCTCGCGTCCCGCCACCGCGTAGCGGGCGCCGTCGAGGCGGTTGGCCCACGGGTGCAGCAGCGGGATCCCGAACGTCTTGCCCTCGGCGACGTAGGCGTCGAGGCCGTCACGCTGGGCCAGCAGCTCGTCGCCGCGGTGGCGCAGCGACGTGCCGATCATGCCGGCGCCGGGCGCGAAGGTGACCTCGAGGTCGCCGGCGCTCAGCGTCACCAGGTCCATCGGGCAAGCCTATTCGGCCGCCTCGGGCGGCCGGCGCCGGGCGCGCTTGACCTCGGATCGCCGGCGCTTGCTGTGCAGGCGTCGCTCGCGCGCGGCGCGGCCGGGCTTCGTCGGCTTGCGCGCCCGGCGGACATGGAGCCCGCGGGCGATGCGCGCACGCAGCCGCTCGAGCGCGAGCTCGCGGTTGCGGGCCTGGCTGCGCGCCTCCTGTGCCACCGCGCTGACACGCGGGCCGCAGCGCGCCATGAGGCGGGCGCGCTGCTCGTCGCTCAGCGCGCGCGACGCGGCGACGTCGAAGCTCGCCTCGATGCGCGAGGCGGTGACGTTGGCGTGCTGGCCGCCGGGGCCGGACGATCGGCTTGCCCGAACCGTGATCTCCGAGAGCGGGATGGCGAGGGCGGCGCTGACCTCAAGCGCGTCGCTCAACCCGACTCCGCTTCTCTCGCAGCGTCCGCTTCTCGCGTAGCGAGCCGATCGCATGACGCGTGAGCTGGAAGGCGGTGATCAGCAGCAGTCCGGCGAAGCCGATCTTCAGCGCACGCGTCGGCAGGGCGTTGGCCAGCACGACGCCCGCCAGCACGCCCAGGCCGGACAGGGCGCCGATGACCGCCGCGTCGCGGATCGCGACGTTGCCGTAGCGCTCCTGGCGCCAGGCGCCGACGAGCGCGACCGGCACCACGGCCAGCAGCGAGGTCGCCTCGGCGTCGAGCTGGCTGAGCCCGACGCCCAGGGTCAGCGCCGGCACGAACAGGATCCCCCCGCCCACACCGAGCATGCCCGCCACCAAGCCGGCGGCGACCCCCAGCGCCGCCGCCTCGATCATCCGAGCACCAGATGGGCGGCGATCACGACCATCAGCAGCGCGAACAGGAGCGAGATCGCCTCCACCGGCACGCGCTGCTGCAACCAGGTGCCGGCGAGCACCCCGGCGACGGCCGGAACGCCGACGAGCACGCCGTCCAGGACGTGCACGTTTCCGTAGAGCGCCTGGACGATCACGGCCACCGCGGCGATGATCACGATGGCCGCGAGCGAGGTGCCGGTGGCGCGCCGCTCGTCGAACGAGAACCAGAGGATGAGCAGGGGAACGATGACCACTCCTCCGCCGACGCCGAAGAGCCCGGAGAAGACCCCGGCGGCCGTCCCGATGGCCGCGAGCTTCAGGGTTCGTCCGCCGGCCACGGCGAGGCATACTAGAGCGGTGAGCGCCGCACACCCCGCGTCCGACAGCGTGTCCTCAGGACTCTCCGAAGCGCTGGCTCCGCTGCGCGCGGACCCGTCGCGCGCGGCCATCCTGCTCGACATCGACGGCACCCTCGCGCCGATCGTGCGCCACGCCGAGGACGCGCACGTGCCCGAGACCACGCGGGCGGCCCTGATCGCCGTGGCGCGCAAGTACGGCGTTGTCGCTTGCATCAGCGGGCGCACGGCATCGGATGCCCGCCGGGTCGTCTCGCTCGGCACGATCGCCTACGTCGGCAACCACGGCGGCGAGCTGCTGCGGCCGGGCGCCGCGACCGCCGACATCGAGCCCGAGTTCGCACACTGGAGCCGGCGGGTGCAGGACTTCGCCCGGCGGATGCAGGATCCCGACCTGCAGTTCCTGCGCGTGCGCACCGAGGACAAGGGGTCGATCGTCGCCTGGCACTGGCGCGGCGCGCCCGACGAGGAGGCGGCGCACGCCGCTGTGAGCAAGATCGCGGAGGAGGCGGAGCGGGCGGGCTTCCATCCCCACTGGGGGCGGAAGGTGCTGGAGGTGCGCCCGCCGGTGCGCGTGGACAAGGGCGGCGCGGTGCAGCGGCTCCTGCGCGACGTCGACGTGGACGCGGCGCTGTATGCCGGCGACGACGTCACCGATCTCGACGCCTTCCGCGCGCTCGGCCAGCTGGTCGAGAAGGGTCAGCTCAAGGCGGCGGTCCGGGTGGGGGTGCGCTCGGACGAAGGGCCGGCGGAGATCGCGCGTGAAGCGGACGTGGCGGTCGACGCCGGCGGCGGGGTGCGCGCGCTCCTGGCGGCGCTGATCGAGACCTAGGGCCCGATGCGCTTCACCGACTTCCTCCGGGCGACCGTGTTGACGAGCGCCGGAGCTGCGACGGTGCTGGCGGCGATCACCGTGCTTTCCGCCGGCACGCACGACTCGGACCTGCTCGTGGTCTACGTGTCGGTCGCCTGGTGGCTGGTCGCGACCGGGATCGGCTCGACGCTCGGCCGCCGCGGCGAGACGAGCCCACCGATCGCCCGCCTGCTCGCCGATGCGCGCTACCAGACGATCCTGCCGGAGCTGCACCCGGGGCGGACGCTACTCAACCGACTGTGGCCGCTGCTGCTCTGCACCGTCGCCGCCGGCGGGCTGGCGGTGCTCGCGCCGCAGGTGCCGGGCATCGCGTGCGGCTTCGCGATCATCTGGTCGCTCGCATGGCGGCGCCAAGACGAGGCCGTCACGGCGATCGAGGACCGCGACGGCGCCCGCTTCTACGTCGACCGCACCTCGCCCTTCAAGCCGATCCAGCTCGTGCGCACGCCGGGCTTCAAGGCGGAGGCGCCGCCGCGGATCGAGCGAGAAGCGGCGGCGTCCTAGCGGACCGCCGCCACGATTCCCACCAGCGCCGGCGCGAGGACCAGCGCCGGTAGGAAGTTGCCCACCTTCACGTCGAGGAGGTTGAGCAGCTTGAGCGAGATGCCGAGGATCAGCACGCCGCCGGCGCTGACCAGCGCTGCGAGCGCCTGGCCGCGCAGGATCTCGTCGAACAGGCCGGCGCCGAGCGACAGGCTCCCCTGGATGACGAGGATGGTGATCGCGGCCAGGCCGACGCCCCACCCCAGCGCGGTCGACAGCGCGATGGCGGCGAAGCCGTCGAGCAGGGCCTTGGTCGCAAGCGCCTGGTAGTCGCCGGTCAGTCCGTCCTGGATCGAGCCGACGACGGTGAGTGGGCCGACGCAGAAGAGGAGACTTGCGGTGACGAACGCCTCCGACACGGTCGAGTCGCGGCTCCGCGAAACCGTCGCCTGGATGCGGTCGCCCAGCCGCTGCAGCCAGCGCTCGATGCCGATCGCCTCGCCGATGAGCCCGCCGAGCAGGACGCCGCCCATGACGTAGAGGAAGTTCAGGGATTTGGGCGGGAGGGCGAGGTCCATCCCGATCACGCCGGTCAGCAGGCCGAGTCCGGCCATCACGCGCTGCTGCAGGCGCCCGGGCAGGCGGCGCCCGACGGCGACGCCGATCAGCGTGCCGAGCAGGACGGTGCCCACGTTGATGAAGGTGCCGGTCACGACCGGCCGGGGAGAATGGCAAGCCGTGGCCCCGGACGTGCTCATCGTCTCGCTCGGCACCACCGCCGGGCTGCGGACGGCCGACGATGCGCTCGAAGCGTCCCTTCGCCGAGCTGGCGCAACCACGGCGCTTGCGCGCGTCGCGCTGCCGCGCCCCCTGCCGCCGACTCTTCCCGCCCAGGACTTCCTCCTCGCGGCCGCGGCGCGCCGCTCCATGACGGCTTCCCGCGCTGTCGTCTACTCGACGACGACCGCCGCGCTGCTCTGGCCGCGGCCCGGCGCGATTCGCTTCGACGCCCTGTCCGCCGCGAACCGGCCGGGGCGGCATGGCATCTGGCAGCGGCCGCTCGAGCGGCGGCGCCTCGCGTCCGCCTCGCTGCTGGTGCCCTGGAGCGACGGCGCCTTGAAGGAGGGCCCTCCGGTCGCGACGCCGTCTCTTGTCGTTCCCGTGCCCGTCGAGCCGGGCGCGCGGGGGGGCATGCGCGACCTTGCCGCGCTCACGTATGGCGCCAACCCGTTCAAGAAGGGCCTCGACCGCGTGCTCGGGGCGTGGGCGTTGGCACGGCGCGAGGGCGAGACGCTCCTGGTCCTCGGCGGGCCGCGGGTCGATGCGCCGGGGGTGCGGTGGCAGGCGCTCGCGTCGCCGCCGGAGTGGCGGGCGCTGCTGCGACGCTCGCGCGTGTACGTCACGGCGCCACGGCGCGAGGACTACGGCCTCGCCCAGCTCGAGGCCCTGGCCGAGGGCTGCGCCCTCGTCACCGCGCCCGCGCCCGGACCGTACGCGGCGCTCCCGGTCGCTCGCGCGCTCGACCCGCGCTTGGTGACGGACGACCTCGGGGGGGCGGTGCGGGCCGCGCTCGACGACCCGCTTGCGGACTACGCCGAGCGCGCGGCGGAGGCGCTCGCGCCGTGGCGGCCGGAGGCGGTCGACGCGCTCGTAAGACAGCGCCTGTTGCCCTTGCTGCTGGGGTAGGCTTTCGGTGTCGTGCTCTTCCTGATCGACGATCGGGTTCCGGCGGAGCCGCGGGGGCGGGCCGGCTGGTGGGACGAGGTGCCGTGGCGCGGCGTCGGCGCGCTGGCGCTGATCGTGGCCCTGTGCATTGCCGGGTCGATGATGGCCCCCGCCGAGGGGCTCGCCTGCGTCCTGATCGCGGGGGTCCTCGCGTGCCGGTTCGGCACGCGCCTGGGGGACTGGCGGGGCATGCGCGAGCACCGGCAGTGATCACGGCGCCGGCGAGCGGCGTGGCGCTCAGCGCACCAGCGCCCGCTTGCGCAGTCCCGCGAACTCCGGCCACGGCCGCGTGTTCGCCACCTGGTCGCGGGTCAGCCACGCCCGCCGCGCCGTCGCAATCCCCCAGCGGCGGAAGTCGTAGTCGCTGATCTTGTGCGCGTCGGTGTCGACGAGGATGAGGACGCCCGCCTCCGCGGCCGCGCGCGCGTGGACGTCGCTGAGGTCCCGGCGGTCCGGCGAGGCGTTGATCTCGAGCATCGTGCCGGTGCGGGCGGCGGCCTCGATGACCTTCTCCATGTCGACCGGATAGGGCGCCCGCCGCTCGATCTTGCGCCCGGTCGGGTGCCCGATGGCATCGATGAGCGGGTGCTCGATCGCGGCAACCATGCGGTCGGTCATCGCCTTCTCGCCGACGCGGAACGCGGTGTGCACCGAGCCGATCACCCAGTCCAGCTGGGCGAGCAGCTCGTCCTCGTAGTCGGGCGAGCCGTCGGGCAGGATGTTGACCTCGCTGCCGGCGAGGAGCTCGATGCCCTCGAGCCTCTCGTTGAGCGCACGGACCTTCTCGAGCTGCGCCTTGAGCTGGTCGGGCGAGACCTCGTTGCCGAACCCGTGCGTCGCCGAGTGGTCGGTGATCGCCAGGTACTCGAAGCCGCGCTCGCGGGCCGCGAACGCCATCTCCTCGAGCGTTGACCGGCCGTCGGAGGCGGTGGTGTGGGCGTGCAGCTCGCCGCGCAGGTCGGCCGCGGTGATGAGGTCGGGCAGCTCGCCCCGCGCGGCGGCCTCGAGCTCGCCCCGCCCCTCGCGCAGCTCGGGCGGGATGAACTGGTAGCCGAGCCGCTCGTAGACCTGCTCCTCGCTCGGGCATCGCAGCGTCTCGCCGGTGGCGTCGTCGAGGATCCCATACTCGGAGACGTGCAGCCCGCGCCGCACCGCCGCGTCGCGCATCGCCATGTTGTGCGCCTTGGAGCCGGTGAAGTGCTGGAGCAGGTTGCCGAACTGGTCCGGCGCCACGATCTTCAGGTCGACCGGGAGGGCGGTGTGCGTGCGGGCGCGTACACCCGCCTCGGTCGGGCGGCCCGTCGACTCGATCAGCTCGAGCTCGCTCAGCGCCTTGGAGAGCTCGGCCGGCTCGTGCGCGGTCGCGATCACGTCGAGGTCCTTGACCGAGTCGGCCAGCCGCCGGGCCGAGCCGGCAAGCTCCACGCGCTCGGACGCCGGATGCGCGCGCAGCGCGTCCACGATCGCGTCGCCGGCGTCCAACGCCTTGGGCAGCAACAGCCGCAGCCCCGGGCCGTCGCCGGCGTCGAACGCGGCGAGCGACGCGAGGATGTTCTCCTCCGCCTTGGCGCCGAACCCGCGGAGGCCGCGAATCGACTGGGTGGCCGCCGCCTCGCGCAGCGCGTCGATGGAGTCGATCGCGAGCTCGTCGTAGAGGATGCGCGCCCGCTTGGGCCCGAGGCCGGGCACGGCGCGGGTCATCTCGATCAGCCCGGGCGGGAACTTCGCGCGCAGCTTCTGGGCCGACGGCGTGTCGCCGGTCTCGAGCAGGGTGATGATCTTCTCCTGCAGCGTCTTGCCGATACCCGGCAGCTGCGTGGCGCGCCCGGCCCGCGCGAGCGCCGCCACCGAGGTCGTGCTCTCGCGCACCGCCTTGGCCGCGGTCCGGTAGGCGACGACCCGGTGGACGATCGCTCCGTCGAGCTCATAGAGGTCGCCGAGCTCGTCCAGCGCGGCGGCGATTTGACTGTTCGTAAGGTCGGCCACGTCGCCGCTCTAGGGTACGCGCCGCCGCTGTGCCCTCCCCCGCCTGGCTCATCCTCCCGACCTACAACGAGGCCGCCAACCTAGAGCCGGTGGTGCGCGCCTCGCTCGACGTCATCCGGGAGGCCGCGTCCGACGGCCATCGGGTGCTGATCGTCGACGACGCCTCGCCCGACGGCACCGGCGCAATCGCGGATCGCCTGGCCGCCGAGCTCCCCGGCGAGGTAGACGTGCTTCACCGGCACGCGAAGCTCGGGCTGGGGCAGGCCTACCTGGCCGGCTTCCGCCGGGCCCTGGATGCCGGCGCCGCGCTCATCTGCGAGATGGACGCTGACTTCTCCCACGACCCGGCCGACCTCGCGCGCCTGCTGCGCGCGGCTGACGACGCCGACGTCGTGCTCGGCTCGCGCTACGTCGACGGGGGCGAAATCGAGGGCTGGGGCATCGGGCGGCGCATCGTCTCCCGGTGGGGATGCCGGTACGCCGAGCGTGTGCTCGGGCTGCAGGTGCGCGACCTCACCGGAGGCTTCAAGTGCTACCGGCGCGAGGTGCTCGAGGCGATCGACCTCGACAGCGTCCGCTCGCAGGGCTACGCGTTCCAGGTCGAGCTGACCTACCGCGCCGTGCGCAACGGCTACCGCGTGCGCGAGATCCCGATCGTCTTCCGCGACCGCGAGGTCGGGCGCTCGAAGATGTCGTGGCGGATCGCGCTCGAGGCGGTCTGGCGCGTGCCGCAGATGCGCCTGCACGCCCGTTGAGGTCCAGCCGAGGCTCTTGCTTCATTTTGTATAGTGAAAGCACCGAACCCCTGACGGGTACAAGGAGTGCCAATGGCGAACATCACCGAAGTCACCGACGCCAACTTCCAGGCCGAGGTCCTCGAGTCCGATCAGCCGACCCTCGTCGACTTCTGGGCTCCGTGGTGCGGCCCGTGCCGCGTCGTGGCCCCGGTGCTGGAGGAGATCGCGCAGGAGCGTCCCGACCTGAAGATCGTCAAGCTCAACACGGACGAGAACCAGCAGACGGCGGCCGCCTTCGAAGTGCTGTCGATTCCGACGCTGATCCTCTTCCGCAACGGCCAGGTGGCCCACAAGGTCATCGGCGCCTATCCCAAGGCCAAGCTCACCGCCGAGCTGGAACCCGCGCTGGCGTAGGCCCAAGCCGGCGATCGGGCGGATCGGGCCCATGGTGCCGGCGGCGGCGAGCCGCTGGCCTTGGACGGTCCGTGATCCTGGTCTGGGCCTCGGCGAACGGCGGCGACGAAGGAGGGCGGGTCGCGCGGGAGCGGCGCTTCCTTGGGCAGGCGTGGGGCCTTGGGCGGCATATCCCCACCTAAGGCCCCACGCCTTGCGAAAGAGCGCCGCCGACGCCCGACCCGACTCTCCTTCGTCGCGCCGTTCGCCTGCCCCGGCACGCCCGTTCGCTGGCGCCATCCAAATCGGGTCGGCGTCCGCGCCGACGCTACCTGGCGAGTCAGGCGCGCGCGACCGCGATCCGGAGCTCGCGCCCGTCGATGGTGGCGCTCGCAGGGCTGCCGTCGGCTTCGTAGGAGAGCGAGCGCGCAAGCGTCTCGCCGCGCACGTACGCCTCGTGCGCGCGGGCGGCGTCGAGAAGCTCGGCGTCGCCCCCCAGCGCCAGCTCGATCCGGTCCTCGACCGCCAATCCCGCGTCCTTGCGGGCGGTCTGGACGGCATGGACGATCTCGCGCGCCAGACCCTCACGCCGCAGGGCGTCGTCGAGCTCGAGGTCGAGGGCTACCGCGTGCGAGCCCTCGCGCTCGAGCTGGTAGCCGTCGAGCGGGCGCATCACGAGCTGGAGGTCGTCGGGCCCGAGGGTGTGATCGTGCCCGTCGACGGAGATGCCGATCTCGCGGCCCTCGCGCACGGCGGCGGCGATATGAGCGGCGTCGATGGCCTGCACCGCGTCGGCCACGAGCGGCATCTGGCGCCCGAAGCGCGGGCCGAGCGAGCGGTAGTTCGGCTTGACCTCGTACTGGCCGAGCTCGTCGGCCGCCGACACGAACCGCAGCGCCTTGACGTTGAGCTCCTCGCGCACGAGGTCTCCCAGCCGCTCGATCGCCTCGCGCTCGGCGCCTGCGGCCACCACGACGGCCTCGCGCAGCGGCTGGCGCACCTTGACCTTGGCCTGGGCGCGCGCGGCGAGCCCGAGGCGCACGGTCTCGCGGACCACCGCCATCGCCGTCTCCAGGCCGACATCGCGAGGGCCGGGCTCCGGGAAGGGGGTGAGATGGACGCTCGGCTCGGTCCCGTCGAGGTTGTCGTAGAGCTCGTCGGCCACGAAGGGCGTGAAGGGGGCTAGCAGCTTGGCCACCGTCACCAGGCAGGTGCGCAGAGTCCCGAAGGCGGCGGGGTCGCCGTCCCAGAAGCGCCGGCGCGAGCGCCGCACGTACCAGTTCGAGAGGTCCTCGACGAACGCGGCGATGGCGCGGCCGCTCAGGGTGGCGTCGTATTCGTCGAGCCGCTCGCGAACGACCTCGACCGTCGCGTTCAGGCGGGAGAGGATCCAGCGGTCGAGGTTGGTCGCCGGCGGTGCGTCCGCGCGGTCGACGCCGTTGACGTTCGCATACAGGACGTAGAACGCGTACGTGTTCCACAGCGGCAGGAGCAGCTGGCGGACCGACTCGCCGATCGTCTCGAGGTTGAAGCGGTAGCCGTCCCACGGCTGCTTGGAGGTGAAGAAGTACCAGCGGAACGCATCGGCGCCATAGCGGTCCAGGACCTCGAAGGGGTCGACGACGTTGCCGACCGACTTGGACATCTTGCGGCCCTCGGCGTCGAGGAGCAGGCCGAGGCAGAGGACGTTGCGGAAGTCGGACTGGTCGAACAGGAGCGTCGAGATCGCAAGCTGCGAGTAGAACCAGCCGCGCGTCTGGTCGAGCGCCTCGCAGATGTAGTCGGCCGGGAAGGTGGCCTCGAAGAGCTCCTGGTTCTCATACGGCGCGTGGCGCTGGGCGAAGGGCATGCAACCTGAGTCGAACCAGACGTCGATGACCTCGGGTACGCGCGCCATCGCGGCGTCGCACTCGGCGCACGGGAACGTGACCTCGTCGACGAACGGGCGGTGCGGGTCCTGGAGGCGCGTGCCGCTCCTGGTCGCGAGCTCGTCCAGCGAGCCGATCACCTCGACATGGCCGTTGCCGCACCGCCACACCGGCAGCGGCGTGCCCCAGTAGCGCGCCCGCGACAGCGCCCAGTCGACGTTGTTGGCCAGCCAGTCGCCGAAGCGCCCGTACTTGACGTGCTCGGGGTACCAGGTGACGGTCTCGTTGGCGGCGAGCAGCTCGTCGCGCCGCGTCGACGTCGCGATGTACCACGACGGCGTCGCGTAGTAGATCAGCGGCGTTCCGCAGCGCCAGCAGTGCGGGTAGGCGTGCTCGTAGCTCTCGGCGCGGAAGACGCGCCCGCGCCCGCGCAGGTCCTCGATCAGGTCGTCGGCGGCCTCGCGCACGTTGCGCCCGGCGTACGGGCCGGCGCGGTCGTCGAAGGTGCCGTTCGGGCGGACGGGGTTGACGACGTTGAGGCCCTGCTCCTGGCCGAGGCGGAAGTCGTCCTCCCCGAACGCGACCGCGGTGTGGACGAGGCCGGTGCCGTCCTCGGCAGAGACGAAGTCGGCCTCGACGACGCTGTGGCCCTTGGCCCCGTAGACCTCGGCCGGCAGGTAGGGGAACGGCGGCTCGTAGCGGGTGCCGAGCAGGTCGGCGCCGTCGAAGACGTCGAGGATCTCCGCATCCTCGCCCAGCAGGGCCTCGACGCGGGCCTCGGCGAGGACGACGACATTGCCCTCCTCGTCGCGGGCGCGGACGTAGCGCAGGGCGGGGTCGACGGCGATGGCGGCGTGGGAGACGAGCGTCCACGGGGTCGTGGTCCAGGCCAGGAGCTGGTCGCCGGGCTCGAGGGGCGAACGCGGATCGACGACCGGGAAGCGCACGTAGATCGACGGGTCGACGATGTCCAGGTAGCCGCCCGGCAGGCCGAGCTCGTGGCTCGAGAGCGCGGTGCCGCAGCGCGGACAGTAGGGGACGACCTTGTGGCCCTCGTAGAGCAGGCCCTTGTCGTGCAGCGACTTCAGCGCCCACCACACGGACTCGACGTAGTCGGCGTCCATCGTCCGGTAGGCGTCGTCGAGGTCGACCCAGAACGCGATCCGCTCGGTCAGGCGGTTCCACACCTCGATGTGGGACAGCGCCGACTCGCGGCATAGCGCGTTGAAGCGGCCGATGCCGAAGCGCTCGATGTCCTCCTTGCCCGTCGAGCCGATCTGCTTCTCGACCTGGATCTCGACCGGCAACCCGTGGCAGTCGTAGCCGCCCTTGCGCTCGACGTAGTAGCCCCGCATGGTCTTGTAGCGCGGGAAGATGTCCTTGAAGACGCGCGCGAGGACGTGGTGCGCGCCTGGCGGCCCGTTGACCGTGGGCGGGCCCTCGTAGAAGACGAAGCGGTCGGCACCCTCGCGGCGCCGCAGCGACTCGCGGAAGACGTCGCGCTCGCGCCAGCGGTCGAGCACGCGCTCCTCGAGGCGCGGGAAGGAGGGATTGGGCTCGACGGGACGGTGCGGCGGCAAGGCTCAGAGGATAGGGTCGGTCCGTGGGGCGCTTGGACAAGCTCGACCTCTCGCTCAAGCTCTCGCGCGACGAGGAGGCCAAGCGCCTCGAGGCCGCCCAGCAGCGGCTTCTCGCGCTGCGGCTGCTGTGCGGGGGGCTGCCCGTCCCCGGGGCGCCCGGGGAGGGCCGCCTCGGCCCGCCCGTGCTCGTGCTGTTCGAGGGCTGGGACGCGTCGGGCAAGGGCGGCGCGATCCGGCGGCTGGTCGCACCCCTGGACCCGCGCCACGTGCGCGTGAGCTCGTTCGCAGCGCCGACCTACGACGAGAAGCGCCATCACTTCTTCTGGCGCTTTGCTCCGGCGCTTCCCGGGTGGGGCGGGATGGCGATCCTCGACCGCTCGTGGTACGGGCGCGTGCTCGTCGAGCGGGTGGAGGGGTTCGCGACCAAGGCGCAGTGGAAGCGCGCCTACGGCGAGATCGCGGGGTTCGAGAGCGCGATGGCGGCCGAGGGGATGGTGCTGATCAAGTTCTGGCTGCACATCTCCGCCGACGAGCAGCTCAAGCGGTTCAAGCGGCGCGAGGCCGACCCGCTCAAGCGCTGGAAGCTCACCGACGAGGACTGGCGCAACCGGTCCAAGCGGGGCGAATACGAGGACGCGGTCGAGGAGATGCTCTCCAAGACCTCCATCCCCGAGGCGCCGTGGCATCTCGTCGAGGCCAACTCGAAGCGGTACGCGCGCGTCAAGGTGCTCGAGACGGTGTGCGCGGAGATGGAGCGGGGAATGGCCGAGCACGGGCTGGAGGTCTCGCCGGTGCTCGAGGCGGCGATCTAGCCCGGAGCGAGCTCCCGCTCGACATCGTCCACCAAGTCGAGGTGGAGGTCGAGCAGCCGGCGGAGGAAGCGGATGTTCAGGAGCAGATACTTCTCGCGGTGGGGGAGCTGCCGGGCGGTGCGCTCGGCGTCGTCGAGCCACGCCTGTATGTCGGCGATGTCGTCGCGCAGCGTGCCCATGCTCTCGCGCGTGACCTCTTCGCCGACGAGGCCGCAGATCAGCAGGCGCAGGAGCGGGTCGCTCTTGACCGGGGTCAAGGTGACCGGCGTCTCCGCGTAGTCGCGGAGCGCCCGCAGGCCCTTGTCGGTGAGCCTATATCTGATCGCGCGCGCGTGAGGCGCGTCGCCTTGCGGATCTGAGCGGGGCGATCCCGCGGCGGGTCGGGCCCGCCATCGGCTCGACCTAGGATCTGCCGAGTGGGGCGAGGGGCGGCACAAGGCGAGCGGATCCGTCGCTTCGGGCGAGCCTTGGGCTCGGCGGCGGTGAGCGTGGCCCTGCTGTCGGGCTGCGGCTCGGACGACAAGGCACCCGCGGCCTGCAGCTCCGGGGCGCGCACCGTGCTCGGCGCGCTCCAGCGCGCACCCGGCCACGTCGCGCTCGAGGACGGCACCCTCATCTCGACCTGTGTCCAGCGCTCGCTCGGCACCGGCGAGATGCAGACCCTCGGTTTCACCTACGTCGCCGCCGCCAACAGCGAGCTCAAGCTCATGCGCCGAACCGAGGACGCCGCGCTCCGCCTCGGGTTCCTCGTCGGGGCGGTGCGGCGTGGGGCCAACAAGACCAACGGCGTCCAGCTCGAGCTGGTGCGCCGGCTCGAGCAGGTCGCGGGCGTCGACGGGCCGGCGGGCACCGGCCGCGCCGCCTACCGGCGCGGCATCGCGGCCGGCGAGGACCACGGATGAAGCTGCGGCTCTACCACCACCACGACGGGGCGCGTGTCGCGTACCGCGAGGCGGGGACCGGCCCGCCGCTCGCGCTCCTGCACTCGGCCGGGCTTTCGCACCGTGAATGGGCGCCGGTGGTCGACGGGCTCGCGGACCGCTATCGGCTCGTCCTGCCCGACCTACCCGGCCACGGGGACTCCGAGGATCGGCCGCGGCACCCGTGGACGCCGGAATGGCTGGCCGAGGTCCTGGCCGGGTTCTGCAGCGAGGTCCTGGGCCCCCGGCCGCTGGTGGGCGGACACGACGTCGGAGCAGAGCTCGTGCTGCGCGCCACCGCCGCGGGCTGGCTACGACCGCGCAAGGTCGTGCTCATGTCCTCCCGCCTGCACGCCGCCATGCCGCGCAAGGGCAAGGTGCGGGCGTGGCGGACGGTCACCCGGGCGGCGGCCGTGCCGGGGCTCGACCGGGCGCTCGCGGGCGCCGCCCCGGCGGTCTTCCGGCCCTCGCTGGGGCTCAAGCTCTCGGCCCGCGGCAACCCCGAGGCGGCGAACCTCGTGCGGCACGCGTTCAAGGACGTCTCCGGCAACTCGAACCGAGCGCGCTCGTGGGCCAAGCTCGCCCGCCGGTGGCCGATGGGCGTCCAGCTCGAGCTGCTCGATGCCTATCCGCGCCTCGCCGTGCCCGTGCTCCTGCTCTGGGCCGACGAGGACCGGCTCCATCCGCTCTCGCTCGCCGAGGACGTGCTCGCGCGGCTCCCCGAAGGCCAGCTGCGGGTGCTCGCCGGCACCGGGTTCCTCATGGCCTACGACGACCCCGTCGGCGTGGCCCGGGAGCTCATCGCCTTCTACCGGTAGCCGGTCCGGACTGCCCGCCACGCCGTACCCTCTCAGGCATGGCGATTGAACACGACGAGCAGCTCTGGGGCGGGGAGACCGCCAAGGCGATCGAGAACTTCCAGGTGTCGGGCATGCCGGTGCGCCTCGAGGTCGTGCACTGGCTCGCGCGCATCAAGGCCGCGGCCGCTCGCGTCAACGCGGACCTGGGCAAGCTCGACCCCGACATCGCCCAGCGCATCGCCGAGGCGGCCGACCGCGTCGCCGCCGGCGAGTTCGACGACCAGTTCCCCATCGACGCGTTCCAGACCGGCTCGGGGACCTCGACCAACATGAACGCCAACGAGGTCATCGCCAGCCTCGCCGGCGACGAGGCCCACCCGAACGACCACGTGAACATGGGCCAGTCCTCCAACGACGCCTTTCCATCCGCCGTCCACCTCGCCGCTCTGGACGAGGCGACGAACGACCTGCTGCCCGCCCTCGAGCAGCTGGAGGGCGCGCTGGCGGCCAAGGCACGCGAATTCGTCGACATCGTCAAGGCCGGCCGCACGCACCTCATGGACGCAGTGCCGGTGACCCTCGGCCAGGAGTTCTCCGGCTACGCCGCGCAGGTGCGCCTGGGTGCCGAGCGCGTGCGCTCCGCGCTGCCGCGCGTCGCCCAGATCCCCCTCGGCGGCACCGCCACCGGCACCGGCCTGAACACGCATCCCGAGTTCGCCGAGCGCGTGCGCACGCTCCTCGCCGAGCACGCCAACTTCGAGATCCGCGCCCCCGAGGACCCGTTCGAGGCGCAGGGCAACCGCGACGCGCTCGTCGAGCTGTCCGGCGCGCTGAAGGTCGTCGCCGTCTCGCTGACGAAGATCGCGAACGACCTCGCGCTGATGGGCTCGGGCCCGCGCGCCGGCTTCGGGGAGGTGTACCTGCCCGAGCTGCAGAAGGGCTCGTCGATCATGCCGGGCAAGGTCAACCCGGTCATCCCGGAGGTCGTCCTCCAGGTCGCCGCGCAGGTCATCGGCAACGACGCGGCGGTGACGATCGGCGGCATGCAGGGCCAGTTCGAGCTCAACGTCCGCGTCCCGCTGATGGCACGGAACGTCCTGCAGTCGATCCATCTGCTCTCGACCGCCTCGACCGCGCTCGCCGAGAAGTGCGTCGACGGCATCGAGGTCAACAAGGAGGGCACCGACCGCTCGGCCGCGGCGACGCTCGCAGTCGCGACCGCGCTCAACGAGCACATCGGCTACGACAAGGCCACCACGATCGTCCAGAAGGCGGCGAAGACGGGGCGCATGCTGCGCGACGTCGCGATCGAGGAGGGCGTCGACGAGGAGCTGTACGACCGCGTCATCGACCTGCGCCGTATCGCGGCCGGGTCGCAGGCGGACGCGCAGGACGGGAAGCCCGCCCGCGCGAAGCGCTCGAGCAACGGCGGCACGCGCCGCCGCAGCGCTCAGCGCGCCTCGGCGTAGAGCCGGCGCACGACGGCGGCCGCCGGCTTCGGGCGGCCGCCGTACGTGAACAGGCCCTTCTGGTTGATCCCGCGCTCGAGCACCATCTCGGGCGCCAGGCGGCGGATCGAGCCGCCCTCGAAGTCGGGCGACAGCGCGAAGTCCTGCAGGTTCCACACGAGCATCCCGGCCAGCCACGGCTGCGCGCGGTAGATGCGGATGTGGCGGGCCAGCAGGCGCGTCTGGAACGCGAGGCCGCCGGGCCCGGCCGACGGGTTGCGCGTGTTCGCCTCGCCGCCGAACTCGGTGACCGCGAGGACCCGGCCGGGGAACGCCGCGCGGAAGCGCGCGAGCCACGCGCCGATCCGGCGGTTGACGACCGCCGCCAGCGCCCGCACGTCCTCGTACCAGCCCTCGTAGTTCGTGCCGCCGATCGCGTCGACGTTGCGGTACATGAAGCCGGCGCGCGCGGGCATGTGCGTGCCCCACACGTCGACCGCGACCGGGCGGCCGGCGTCGAGCCGGTGCGCGAGCTGGGCCGCCGAGTCGATGAACTGCGCCTGGCCGCCCGCGTGGCCGTTGTTGGCCGCCTCGTTGGCGAGGTTCCACGCGAGCACGCTCGGGTGGGTGCGCGCCGCGACGAGGTCGATCCGCACGCGGCGCAGGCCCTGACGGCGCAGCGCCGGCGTCGTGCCGGTCCACGCGCCGGGCGAGTCGACCGGGCCGATGCCCTGCCAGACGAGGATGCCGGCGGCGTCGAGGCGCTCGAGCAGCGCGGGGTTGAGCGGGTGCTGGCTGCGCGTCGCGTTCGCGCCGATCGCCTGCAGGCGCTCGACCACGGCGTCCATGTCCTGCGAGGTCAGCGCGTCGCCGCGACCGGGCGCGTCCTCCTGCAGCGACGCGCCGCGCAGGACGAGGGGCTTGCCGTTCAGCAGCAGCCGTCCGCCGGCCCAGCGCAGCTCGCGCAGGCCGACCCGCGAGCGCCAGCCGCCGACGGCGTCGCCGGCCACCGCGAGGCGGAGCGTCTGCAGCGCCGGATGACCGGGCGCCCAGAGGCTCGGCTTCCCGATCCGCAGCCGCGCGCGGACGGTTGCCGTCCGGCCCGCCGCGAGCGCGACCCGCGGGAAGCGCAGCGCGCGCGGACCGAGGCGACCCCGCAGCTGCAGCGTCCGCGCGCCGGCGTGGTTCGTCACGCGCGCGGTGACGTCGACGACCGCTGTGCCGTCGGGCCGCAGCCGGGTCACGATGCCCGGCGCGTCGACCTCGCTCGCGCCGAGCGGACGGATCGTGACCTCACGGCCGATGCCGCCGAAGTTGAACCACACGCGGTGCCAGCCCCGGGCCTTCATCGCCTCGGGCGAGCGCCAGTCGGCGCGCACGACGAGCGTGTGCGAGCCCGCGGCGAGGTGCGCACGGGCCTCGAACGGCAGGTACGCGCCGGTGTGCCGCGCGAAGAGGCGGCCGTCGAGCTCCACCCGGGCGCGGTGGTTGACGGACTCAAAGCGGATCGCGTAGTCGCCGTCGGCCGGGACGTCGACCGTCGTCCGGTACGTCGCGACGCCGCCCTGGAAGCTGCGCTCGCCGGCGGCGCCGCTGACGACCGAGGCGTTCGGCGAGTAGGGCAGCTTCACGCGCCGCGTCGCGCCGCCCGACGTCACCGTCCACGTGCCGTCGAGCGCGACGCGCCCGGTCGGCCCGCCCGACGCGAGCGGCGCGTGGACGACCGGGTCGGGCGCCGGCACACCGCCCGCCCGCGCGCCGAAGGCAAGGGCGACCATGGCCGCCGCGAGGACGGCAGCGAGCGCAGCGCGGGCGGCAACCGTCGTGCGGCTCATCGCCCGTCTCAACGTACCGCGCCGCCTCGAGGTTGCGAAAGGGCGCGGACGCGGTGGTCAGACGTTCAGCGCGACGTACTTCGTCTCGAGGTACTCCTGCAGCCCCTCCGGGCCGCCCTCGCGCCCGTAGCCGGACTGCTTGACGCCGCCGAACGGCGCCCCGGCGTTGGACACCATGCCCTGGTTGAGGCCGATCATGCCGGTCTCGAGCTTCTCGATCACGCGGAACGCGCGGTTGATGTCCTGCGTGTAGACGTAGGCGACGAGGCCGTACTCGGTGTCGTTCGCCCACGAGATGGCCTCGTCCTCGGACGAGAAGCCGCGCACCGGCGCCACCGGGCCGAAGATCTCCTCGCGCAGGAGCTCGGCGTTGTCCGGCACGTCCGACAGGACGGTCGGCTTGTAGAAATAGCCGGCGCCGTCGAGCTTCTCGGCTCCGACGAGGACCTTCGCGCCCTTGCCGACCGCGTCCTCGACGAGGTCCGCGACCTTGCCGCGCTGGTCGTCGTCGATGAGCGGCCCGACCTTCACGTCGGGCTCGGTGCCGCGGCCGACCTTCATGTCGCCGATCTTCGCGGCGAGCTTCTCGGCGAAGTCGCCCGCGACCTCGCTCGCGACGTGGAAGCGATTGGCCGACGTGCACGCCTCGCCGCCGTTGCGCATCTTCGCGATCAGCGCGCCCTCGACGGCCGCGTCGAGGTCGGCGTCCTCGAAGATCAGGAACGGCGCGTTGCCGCCGAGCTCCATCGACACTCGCAGGACCTGCTCGGCCGACTGCTCGATGAGCGTCTTCCCGACGGCGGTCGAGCCGGTGAAGGAGAGCTTGCGCGTGCGCGGGTCCTTGATGAGGGGCTCCATCGTCTTGCCCGACGACTTCGCCGTGATGACGTTCACGACGCCGCCCGGCAGGCCGGCCTCCTCGAGGATGCCCGCGAGGGCGAGCATCGACAGCGGCGTCTGCTTCGCCGGCTTGACGACGCACGTGCAGCCGGCGGCGATCGCCGGGCCGATCTTGCGCGTGCCCATCGCCAGCGGGAAGTTCCACGGCGTGATGAAGACGCACGGCCCGACCGGCTGCTTCATCGTCAGCACCCGGCCGACGCCGGTCTCGTTGACGGTGTAGCGCCCGTCGATCCGCGTCGCCTCCTCGGCGTACCAGCGGAAGAAGTTCGCGGCGTACGCGATCTCGGCCTTCGACTCGGCGACGGGCTTGCCCATCTCGAGCGTCATCAGCAGCGCGAGGTCGTCCGTGCGCTCGGTGATGAGGTCGTACGCGCGGCGCAGGATGTCGCCGCGCTCGCGCGGGGCGTGGTTACGGAACTCCTGGAAGGTCTCGTGCGCGGCGCCGAGGGCGGCGTCCGCGTCGTCGGCCGTGGCGTCGGCGACCTCGGCGATCGTCTCGCCGGTGGCCGGGTCCTCGACCGGGATCGTGCCGCCCTCCCCGGCGTCCTTCCACTGGCCGCCGATGTACAGCTGGGTCTTGACGCCGTCGATGACGGCCTGCTCCGCCGATGCCGTGGTCATGGGTCGAGATTACCCACAGAGTCGCGGCGGGCTGCCCTGGCGGAACGTCCGCGGACGATCTCGTAGCGTCGGGGGGATGACCGCGCCGGCGCGCAATCTCGTGAACCTCCACTCGGTCGAGAAGGGCTACGGGACGCGCCGCGTGCTGGCCGGCGTCACGCTCGGGATCGCCGCCGGCGACCGCGTCGGGATCGTCGGCGCGAACGGCGCGGGCAAGTCGACGCTGCTGCGGCTGATCGCCGGCGCCGAGGACCCCGATGCCGGCACCGTGACGCGCACGGGCGGCGTCGGCAGCGCGCTGCTCGGCCAGGGCGTCGACCTCGCGGCCGGCCGCACCGTTCGCCAGGAGCTCGTGGGCAGCCGAGCCGACCACGAATGGGCCGGGGACAGCGCGTTCCGCGCGGTGCTCGACGGCCTCCTCGGCGGTGTCGCGGTCGAGCGCTTCCCGAACGGCCTCGACACGCCGATCGCGCCGCTGTCGGGCGGTGAGCGCCGGCGGATCGCCCTCGCGCGCGCGCTGCTCGACCACCCGGACCTGCTGCTGCTCGACGAGCCCACGAACCACCTCGACGTCGAGGGCATCGACTGGCTCGCCCGCCACCTCGCGGCGCGGCCCGGATCGCTCGTCGTCATCACGCACGACCGCTGGTTCCTCGACGCCGTGTGCACCGCGACGTGGGAGGTCGCCGACACGGCGGTGCACCAGTACGAGGGCGGCTACGCCGCCTATGTCCTCGCGCGCGCGGAGCGCGACCGGCAGGCGGCCGCGCGCGAGGACCGCCGCCGCCAGCTCGTGCGCAAGGAGCTCGCCTGGCTGCGGCGCGGGCCGCCGGCGCGCACATCGAAGCCGAAGTTCCGCATCGAGGCGGCCAACGCGCTCATCGCCGGCGAGCCCGAGCCGCGCGACCGCGTCGAGCTCCTGCGCTTCGCGACCGCGCGGCTCGGCGGCAAGGTCATCGATGCCGAGGGCGTCTCGGTCGCGTTCGGTGACCGCGTCGTCCTGCGCGACGTGACGTGGCGCCTCGGCCCGGGCGATCGGGTCGCGGTCGTCGGCGCCAACGGGACGGGCAAGACAACGCTCGTCGACGTCCTCGCGGGCGAGCGCGCGCCAGACGCCGGCGCCGTCGAGCGCGGCGCGACGACGAGGCTCGCTCACCTGCGCCAGGACGCGGTCGAGGTTCCCGGCCACCTCCGCGTGCTCGAGGCCCTGACCGAGGTCCGCGGCCGGATCGCGCTCGGCGACGGAAGCGAGCTCACGGCCGGCCAGCTCGCCGAGCGGTTCGGCTTCCGCGGGGACCGCGGCCGGACGCTCGTGCGGGACCTCTCGGGCGGCGAGCGGCGCCGCCTCCAGCTGATGCGCCTGCTCATGGGCGAGCCGAACGTGCTGCTGCTCGACGAGCCCACGAACGACCTCGACATCGACACGCTCACCGCGCTCGAGGACCTTCTCGACGGCTGGCCCGGCACGCTCGTCGTCGTCAGCCACGACCGCTGGTTCGTCGAGCGCGTATGCGACGACGTGTACGCGGTGGACGGCGCCGGCGGGATCCGCCACCTGCCCGGCGGGATCGACCAGTACCTCGCCGAGTCGCACGCCGCGGCGGAGGCGGCGACCGCGACCCCGCGGCCACCGCGCCGAGCCGAGGCCCGGCGCGCCGGCGGGGGCGCGCTGCGCGAGGCGCGCAAGGAAGTGGCCCGCCTCGAGCGCGCGCTCGACCGGCTGAGCGAGCGCGAGGCGCGCGTGCACGACGCGATGGCCGAGCAGGCGACCGATCACGTCCGGCTTGCCGAGCTGACCGCGGACCTCGGCGTGCTGCGGGCCGAGCGGGAGGAGCTCGAGACGGCGTGGCTGGAGGCCGCCGCCACATTGGAGGACTGACGCGGGAGCCGCGCCCCTGGCGCCGTCCGTCCGCGTCGTGTAGGTGTCCGCACGCGGGTCATCTCACGATTGGAGGAGGGGCGGTGAAGCTGCATCTGCTGGACCTTGGCTTCCTCGAGTACGACGAGGGCTGGCCGCTCGCGGCCGCGGGCGTGAGCACGCGGTCCGAGCCGGCGCCGGCCTCGCCGCGGCGGGAGGTCGCGATGATCGCGGCGTTGATCGAGCACCCGAAGGCCGGGCCGATCCTGTTCGACACCGGCGCCCCGCCGAACTTCGCGGAGCTCTGGCCGCCGATCGTCCAGGAGCTGTTCGCGATCACGACCTACGAGCGCGAGCACCACCTCGACGCGGCGCTCGAGGCCGCGGGCTTCGGCATCGACGACGTCCGCGCGATCGTGATGTCGCACCTGCACCTCGACCACGCCGGCGGCCTCGAGCTCTTCCGCGGCCGCGACGTGCCGATCTACGTCCACGGCGACGAGCTGCGCAACGCGTTCTACGCGGTCGCCACCGGCGAGGATTTCGGCGCGTACGTGCCGCACTACGTCGACGCGTCCTTCAACTGGCAGGCGCTGCACGGCGACCACGTCGAGCTGTTCGACGGCTTCCACCTCCACCGGCTGGCGGGCCACACGCCGGCGCTCATGGGGCTGCACCTCGAGCTTCCGAACGCCGGCCACGTCGTCCTGACGAGCGACCAGTTCCACCTGCGCGACAACTACGAGGGCCCGCAGCCGCTCGGCTGGCTGCTGCGCGACCACGCCGCGTGGTGGCGGAGCTACCGCTTCGTCAAGACGCTCGCGGAGCGCACCGGCGCGCGGCTCGTCTTCGGCCACGACCGCGGCGTGCTCACCGAGTTGCGGGGCGAGGGGCCGCTCGAGTAGGCCACTCCGGCGCGAGCAGCCCGTAGTCCACGAGGTCGCGGTAGCGGTCGCCGTGGCGCTCGGCCTCGCGCCGGACCCCCTCCTCGCGGAAGCCGAGGCGCTCGGGGATCGCGCGACTGCGGGCGTTGTCGACGGCGGCCTCGATCACGACCCGGTGCAGGGCCCAGGCCCCGAAGGCGTGGTCGATCAGCGCGCGCACGGCCGCGGTCATCAGGCCGCGGCCCTGCGCCTCGGCGCCGAGCCAGTAGCCGACGCTCGTCGCGCGGTTCAGCCAGCTCACGCCGTGGAACCCGGCGGTGCCGGCGAGTGCCCCGTCGGCGGTCACGATCCCGACCTGGAAGCCGTCGTTGTCGGCGACCTGGCGGCGCGACGCGCGGATGAACTCGAGCTGGTCCGCGGGGCCGCGCACGCCCGGGACCCACGGCATCCACGGCTCGAGGTGCGCGCGGTTGCGATCGACGAGCGCATACAGCTCGTCGGCGTCGGACTCCTCGAACAGGCGCAAGGACGCGCCCCCGGGCAGATCGGTCCACATTGCAACGGAATCTAGCGGCGGCTTTCCGCAACCAATCGCCGTCCGCGTTGTTCGGACCATCGCCCCCCCGACACGAAGGAACCAATGACTTCTCGCCTCGCACGTCTCCTCCCCGCCCTCGCCATGCTCCTGGCGCTCGCGCTGCCCGCCGTCGCCTCCGCGCACGGCGGCGACCGTGATCGCGGCTTCGGCCATCGCGGCGCCCGCGCGTGCCGCGCGGTGAGCAACGGCCACGTCCCGCGCGGCCTGACCGCCGCTCAGGCGCAGGCGCTCGCGACCGCGTGCACCACGCGCGCCAACGCGCTCGCGGCCGCCCGCACCGCCTTCAACACCGGCACCGCCTCGGCCCTGGCGACCTACCGCGCGGCCGCGACGCCGCTCGTGACGCAGGTCCGCACCGCCGAGCGGGCCAAGCGCACCGCGTGCCGCGCCGACCGCGCCTCGCAGGCGTGCGCCGACGCCCGCACCGCCCTGCGAACGACGATCGCGACCGTCCGGCCGCAGCTCCGCGCGGCCCGTGCCGCGTACCGCGCCGCGGTCGCCCCGGCCCTGCAGACCTACCGCACCGCCGTGCGCGCCGCGCAGGCCGCGTTCCGCACGTCGGTCGACCAGGCCCTCGGCCGCTCCTGAGCTCCCGCCCGGGACCGTCGCGGCGCGCTACGTCGCGACGGTCTCGGCGCCGAGCTCCTGGCTGATCGCGACGTCGATCGAGTAGTCGATCGGCAGCACGACGAGCGACGGCACGTCCAGCGTCAGCGCGTGCCGGAGGTGGCGGCCGAAGTCGTCGACGGCCTCGCAGCGAAACGCGGGCATCCCGAACGCCTCGGCGAGCCGGACGAAGTCGGGGTTCGTGAAGTCGGTGCCGAAGTGCTCGCCGAACTTGCGGTCCTGCTTCCACACGATCGAGCCGAACTGGCGGTTCTCCCAGACGACGTTCACGAACGGCGTCCCCAGCCGCATCGCCGTCTCGAGCTCCTGGAAGTTCATCAGGATGCCGCCGTCGCCGTTGACCGTGACGACCTTGCGCTCGGGGTGGACGAGCTTGGCCGCGACCGCGCACGGCACGGCGAAGCCCATGCCCGCAAGGCCGTTGG
>JBJMKX010000136.1:0-2780 GCA_045805605.1 Solirubrobacteraceae bacterium | reverse complement strand
GGCGAGGAGGTATCCGTCCACATCGAGCGCGAGCTCTACGCGGCTTCCGAGCAGAGCCTGCTCGAGCGCTTGCGCGGGCTTGAGGACGGCGTGGAGTCCGTGCTGGTCATCGGGCACAACCCGGGGCTCGAGCGGCTCGTGGTCAGCCTCGCCGGCAGCGGCCCGGGGCTCGCCTCAGTCGCGCACAAGTATCCGACGGGAGCGCTCGCGACGCTCGAGTTCGATGGTCGCTGGCGCGAGCTTAGGGCCGGAAGCGCCGAGCTCGCGGCCTTTGTCACGCCGCAGCGACTGGCGCAGCGTTGAGCGGGTTCCCCTTCGCGTGCCACCCACGCTAGGAGGCGATGCGCGCATTCGCCGGTGGTCGGGTGAGCCTTGCGCGGCTCGCCGCGACACCGCCTAACGCCAGGTTGCGGACGGTTGCTCTCGAGGGGTCGGCATGTCCCCCTGAACAGCGACGACGCCCATCCGGCCCAGGTGGCATTCACCGTTGACGGATCGGTCGTTGATCGCGACGGAGCGCAGGGACAAACAGGGATCAGCCGCCATCCGCTCGACAGGCGCTTAAGCCAGAAGATCTTGCCGCCCTCCACCGCGGCGAGGCTGTTGTGGGCGCGCTCGTTCTGGCCGTCCGTGCGGTCATCGGGGGGATACGATCGCCGTCTAACCCCAAGACAAGGAGGGCCCGATGGCGATCGACACGCTCATGGCCTACGCCGGCATCTACGACAGCGTCGCCGACGCCGAGGCCGACTATCAGCTCGTGAAGGATCTCCACACCGAGGCGGGGCTGATCGACGCCTACGACGCCGCCGTTGTCGAGCGGCGCGACGACGGCAAGACCAAGATCGTAAAAAAGCACGAGACGCCCACCCGGGTCGGCGGCGTGCTCGGTGGGGGAATCGGGCTTGCCACGGGGCTGGTCGTGGCCCTGTTCCCGTTCGCAGCGATCGGCGGCGGGTTGCTCGTCGGGACGGCCGCCGGCGGGGCCATCCTCGGTGCGGTCACCGGCCATGCGGCCGCGGGCATGAGCCGCAACGACCTCAAGGAGATCGGCGATCACCTGGACGCTGGTCAGGCCGGCCTCATCGTGGTCGCCGTGTCCGACATGGGCGCCAAGGTCGAACGGGCGATGAGACGGGCGGCGAAGGTTCAGCACAAGCAGCTGAGGGCCGACACCGCCGAGATCGAGCGCGACGCCGCCTCCGTCCAAGCCGCGAGCTGAACGAGCCCTTGCCGCGACGAGGACGGCGAGTGCGAGTGCGGTTGTCCGGTGGAAGACATTGGCGCCGCTCGAGCCCCGGTGCGTCACGGCACGACGCAGTCGCGCCTTTCGCCGTTACTTCAACGAATGACGCGATCCGCCTCGAAATCCTCGCTGACCGCCGAACCCCGACTCAGGCGCCCTCGAGCTTCCGCCCCAGCATCAGGCAGACGTACTTGCAATTGATTGCAACGCGTCGCACTGTCAACGCGGCGCCATTGGCGTTGGACGAGTTGACCGAGGTCGTCGTCGAACTCGACGTGGACGCAAACCATCACCCCGCTCGGGTCACCATTGGCGACGACGCGTGGGCCGCCTTTCGGCATGCCGGTCTCGCCCAGGGCACGTCGGTCTCTCCCTATCGCAATGGACGACGAAAACATGTGTCTCGGGCAACGCCTGGCTCGGGCAACGCTTGGCTTGCTTGTGCTCGTCGTCCATCTCGAGCGTCTCGCTGATGACCGTGACCGTGCCTGCATTCGTGACCGAGCAGGCGTGTCGGTGCTCGCCGCGCCACGATCGCTTGCGACGAGCGCAGGATCGGTTATGGGCAAGGTCGATCGGGGCGGGGGTGCGCGCCGGTCGTTAGAGCTGGTGTCCGAGGATGGCCTCGAAGCGCGGCCGCCGTGCGGGCTCGGGGACGCGCCGCACGACCGCGTTCCTCGGCCGGCAGCCGATCGGGCTCGCGAGCTGCGCGAGGCGGTCGACGCGCACCGATAGCCTGAGGACCGTATCGGTGCGCGGTCGCCGGATCGACTCGTTCTCGTCCTTGGAGTCGGATCTCCGGCACGACGAGGACCCTCTGGTCGCACGCGACCGCTGTGTCGACGTCTACCGGTCGCTTTACCAGGAGATCCGGGCGGCGGGATAGGGTCTGCCCATGACCATTCCGCTTGCCTCATATTCGCTTGGCGACGCGCTGCTGACCGTCCTCGAGATCTTCTTCCTCGCGCTCTGGTTCTGGATCGTAATCACGATCGTGAGCGACCTGTTCCGCGACCACGAGCTGTCGGGCGGGTGGAAGGCGGTGTGGGTGTTCTTCTTGATCTTCGTCCCCTTTCTGGGCGCGCTGATCTACCTGATCGCCCGCGGTCACGGCATGCGCGAGCGGGCGATCCAGCATGCCGCCGACATCCAGAAGGCCCAGGAGGCCTACATCAAGCAAACGGCGGGAACCACCCCCGTCGACGAGCTGCACAAGCTCTCGGACCTGAGGGAAAAGGGCGCGATCTCCGACCAGGAGTACGAGAGGCTCAAGGCCCAGATCGTTTCCTAGGGCGCTCGACGGGTGAGGTGGGGCGATGTAACCGGCGCCGGCCTGGGCTGGCCCAAGACCGGCGTGCAAAGCAGGCGCTCCAGAACGGCCGGCAAAAGACTCGCATCGCCGGCGACCCGGGTCTGAGCGCGTCAGCACGACGAGACGTGCTCCGTGCGGAAGGCAGGGCGCGGCGCATGCTTCCTGTGCATGAGCAGGAGCCGGCGCCGAGACCGATCTCGCTACTGCTGCGGGACGATTACC
>JBJMKX010000135.1:0-13401 GCA_045805605.1 Solirubrobacteraceae bacterium | reverse complement strand
GACCTCGCCGCCCAGCGACATGACGTAGATCCGTGCGCAGGCGTCCTCGCCGAACGACGACGCGCTGCCCACCGAGAGCCCGGTCGTGTGGTCGCCGGTCGCGCCCCCCGGCTGCAACGTCGCCGCGCGCAGCGTCGAGTTGCAGAAGTCGCCGTAGATGTACTGGCCCGCGAGCTCGGGCAGGTTCGGGTCGCGGACCACGTAGCCGCCGAT
This sequence comes from Solirubrobacteraceae bacterium, assembly GCA_045805605.1. GTDB lineage: Bacteria > Actinomycetota > Thermoleophilia > Solirubrobacterales > Solirubrobacteraceae > DATBDE01. Next base: position 13,188 of record JBJMKX010000135.1, on the reverse strand, counting down.
GATCGAGCAGACGCTGTCGCCGCCGTGCGAGTGCTCGAGCACCGGGAAGTGATAGGCGGACGGGAAGGGCGGCGACACGAGCGCCCCGTCCGGATAGGTGTGGAGTCCCTCGTAGAAGCTCCAGCCGTAGTTCCAGCCCAGGCCGTTGGCGGGCGCATTCGCCAGGTTGACCTCCTCGTAGGCGTCCTGCCCGACGTCGGCGATCACGAGATCCCCCGTGAGGCGGTCGAACGAGAACCGCCACGGGTTGCGCAGCCCGTACGCGTAGATCTCCGGCCGGACGCCGCTGCGCCCCACGAACGGGTTCGAGTCCGGCACCGTGTAGGGCCGGCCACCGCTCGCGCGCGGGTCGATGCGGAGCAGCTTGCCGTACAGGACGCCCAGGTTCTGGCCGTAGCGGTTGGGGTCGCCCTCCGAGCCGCCGTCGCCGACGCCCGCGTAGAGCAGGCCGTCGGGCCCGAACTGGAGCTGGCCGCCGTTGTGGTTGGACTCGGGGTGGGGGATCGAAAGCACCAGCCGCCGCGAGCCGGCGTCGACGCGGTCGGCGTCGGGAGCCGCGTGGAACTCGTCGATGCGGATGTCGCCGTTGGGCGCCGTGGAGTAGGCGTAGACCAGTCCGGACTGCGCGTAGTCGGGGGCAAAGGCGATCGAGAGCAGGCCGCGCTCGCCGTCGGTGGTGGTCGCGACGCGCAAGAACGTGCCCGACCGCCGGCCGTCGCGCAGCACGACGACGCTTCCGCCGCGCTGGACGACGAAGAGCCGGTGGGTGTCCCCGGGCGCAGCCGCGACGTAGATGGGCGCCGAGAAGCGCCCGATCGAGCGCAGGCGAACGCCGGTGGCTGCCGGCTGCGCCGATGACGCGTCGGCCGGTTTGACCTGCGATTCCGCCCGCTCGGAGCTTCCACAGCCGGCGAGCAGCACGCAAAGGAGGGGGATGAAGCGCACCTCCGCAAGGGTAGGGTCGCCCGGTGATCCTCGTTTCCGGAGCGATCGGGATGTTCGGCAACCTGGCGGCGTTCAGGTAAAGAGCGTGATCGCGGCGGCGACGATGAACGCCGCCGCCCACAACTGGTCGGTGTTCAGCCATGCCTTGCGCAGCACCGCCACACCGAGCCGGTCGTAGACGAGCACGGCCACCACGCCCATCACGAGCACCATCGCCGCCACGTGCAGCGCCAAGCCGACGCCGTCAGCCGCCAGCGAGGCGACGTTGGCGCTGGCGTGCACGTGCTCCTCGGCGTCGGTCGACGCATTCGCGCTGCCGATCCCGATCAGCACCGGCGCGACGATCAGGCCCGCGCCGTGGGCGCTGGACATCAAAAATGACCACAGGGTCAGCTCGCGGCCGTTGACCCGCATCGTCGTCCAGCGCGGGTGGGCGCGCGGGCGGAGGAAGCGGAAGATGCCGAAGGCGAGCAGCACCGCCGCCGCGGCGACGTGCAGAGCGCCCGGATCGACCACCTCGGCCGCCAGCAGCACCACGGCGGCGACCACCACCAGCGCGAGCTCGTGCCCGATAGCGATCGGCAGGAGCGAGCGCACCACCGCACGGCGGCTGCGCTCCTGCATGCCGCGCGAAACGGCGAACAGCCAGCCCATGGCCGGGTTGAGCCCGTGGTAGGCGCCGAGCGCGACGAGCGTGACCCAGGGCCAGATGTCCATCAGGGGTTCGGGAAGCAGTACGAGTCCGAGCTCCCATCACCGCCGGCCAGCCGGACCTGGTGCGGCCGCTCGCCCTCGAACGGGATGAAGAACTCGGAGTCGAGCGCGAGCTCCTGGCCCGAGTCGAGCTTGACCATCCAGCCGTCGATCCCCTCGGGGTAGAACTGCGCGTCCCAGCTCGCGTAGAGGGAGTTGGTCAGGTACACCCGCCGGCCGTCGCGGGAGACCTCGACCATCTGGGGCCCGCCGTTGACCGTGCCCGCCGCCGGGTGCGGCGCGCGCCCGACGATGCCGCCGATGCGCACCGAGCCGGTCTCGCGGGGATGGAACGGGTCGGTGACGTCGTAGCGCTTGAGGTCGCCCGTGCCCCAGCACGAGACGTACAGCGACCGGTCGTCGACGCTCAGCGCAATGTCGGTCACGAGCGGCGGCACGGCGCCGAACGGCTGCAGCGCCGGCGGCAGCTGCTCGGTCTCGGCCGGCTCGGCCGGGATCTCGATGACCTTCGTCGCCGTGATCTGGCCGTTGCCCTCCACCGGGTGCCACAGCCACACGCTGGCCGACAGGTCCGCCGTAGAGACGACCACGCCCACGAAGCCCCAGGGCTTGTCGGGATCGTGCGCCGGGCGCAGCTCCAGCACCATCTGCTGCTCCGCCCCCAGATCGATGGCCTGGCGATGCCGGCGCGACTTCATGTCCCAGATGTGCAGGTGGTGCCCGTACTTGCCGCCGAGCAGAAGCTCGGGGTTGACGCCGCCCTCGACCATGTTCGGCGTGCCCCACTCGCTCGTGACGATGCGGTCGTAGCCGATGTTCCACCACACGTCGTAGGCCAGCTCCTGGGGACCGCGATCGGCCTCCCAGGGGCCCTTGACCGAGAAGTCCTCGTGGTCGAGCAGGAAGACGCCGCCCGGGCCATCGCCGTCGGGATTGCCGAGCGCGCTGGCGTATAGCCCGTCGGGCCCGCAGTGGAAGGTGTGCGGGCGCGAGTAGCCGGTCTTGGCCGCGAGCTCGCCGGGCTCGATGACCTTGGCCAGCTTGGGCGCGCGCGGGTCGTCGCCGACGTCGACGACGTGGATGCGCGACGAGCGGATGCCAGGGACGAGGAAGTAGCGCCGCTCCACATGCGGATGGGGCGCCCAGGGGCACAGCGCCGACGAGCACGCGTTCCAGCCGAAGTGATGGAGCTCGTCGCCGACGTTCGGCATGTCGAGCCGACCGACGCGCTCGCGCCTTGAGACGTCGACGACGTTGAGGGCGTCCGGGCGCTGCCCGTCCGTGTTCAGCGTGACGACGTAGGCCAGGTCCTCGGGGGGCCCGGCGGCGGCGCTGGCGGGCGTCGGATAGAAAGTGGGATCGGGCTTGATGGTGGCCATTCCGCCTTATACCACCACAAGCCCGACCTGTTTTATTCCGTTTTTGGTGGGATGCCGATGGTCAGGCCGGTCGCGCCGGACGCCATCAGGATCAGCACGCTGGCGAGGGAGGTCCTCATGTCTTTGCGTTCACCTCCCACACGCCGATCGGCTTGCGCGTCCCGGTCGAGATCCCGGCGATGGCGGCAAGGGCCTGGAGGAAGGCCGCGCCGTACTCGGGGAGCGGGCGGCGCGCCTGCGCCTCCTCGTCCCAGAGGACGACCATCATCGCGTCGCCGCTCTCGCGGTCGACCAGGTTGAGCGCCCCGGCGTAGCCGGGCTCGGCCGCGAGCGCCGGGATCAGCTGGTCGGTGACGATGCGGTCCATCTCGGTCCTGCGCGTGGGCGTGGTCCCGCCCTCGATGACCTGTGCGTACATGGCTCATCTACCTCCGTTGTCGGGGTGGTCGAGGATGTGGTGGAAGTCGAAGTGGTCGGCCTTGAGAATCGGCTGGCCGTCGTGGTCGAACCATTGGGCGCGGGGCCGGTCGTAGTAGAGCTCGACGCCGTTGCCGTCGGGGTCGTCGAGGTAAACCGAGACGGTGCCGCCGTGATCGGTGGCGTGGTCGGGCGGCCAGCCGTGATCGACGAGCCGCTGGATCGCCTTGGCCAGCTCGCGACGATCGGGGTAAACGAACGCGACGTGGTAGAGCCCGGCACGGTCGCGGTCTGGCGGCGGCGCACCCGCGCCTTCGAAGGTGTTGAGGCCGATGTGGTGGTGGTAGTCGCCCGCGGCGAGGAACACGGCGGGCAGGCCCATCGGCCGGCCATCGGCGACCACGCCGAACCCGAGCGCGTCTCGGTAGAACGCGACCGAGCGGTCGAGGTCGACGACCCGCAGGTGCACGTGGCCGACGCGGACGGCGGGGTGGATGGGGTCGTTGGTCATGGCGGCAGTGTCCGCCACGCCCGCCCGGCGTTCATCGGGGTGTTCATCTATCCGTGGTGGAGAATCGGCGCGTGGATGCATCGGCGAAGCTGATCGGGCGCGAGCGCGAGCTCGCCACGCTCGACCAGGCGCTCGAGCGGCTCCCGGGCGCTGCTGCGATCGAGGGCGAGCCCGGTATCGGCAAGAGCCGCCTGCTGGCCGAGCTCTCGCGGCGGTCGAACAGCCTTGGCGCGCGAGCCTCGGAAACCGAGATGGACCTTCCCTACGCGGTCTTCGCGGAGGCGCTGGAGCCCGGCTTGCGCGACCGCCGGATCGAGCGGCTCGGACTCAACGACCCGGACGCGCTGGACGCGGTCCTCGATCCGCTCGCGAGCCACGAGGCGCCCGACCGCCACCGCGTCCATCGGGCGCTGCGCGACCTGCTCGCGGCGCTCGCCCGGACGGAGCCGCTCGTGTTCTGGCTCGACGACGTGCAGTGGGCCGACCCGGCGTCGGCCGACGCCCTAGCGGCGCTGCTGCGCCGCCCACCCGATGCCCGCGTGCTCGTCGCCTTCGCCGTGCGCGAGGGGCAGGCGCCGCGGACGGTGACCGCGGCGGTTGCCGCGGCCATGCGCGACAGCACGCTCGTGCACATCGCCCCGAGGCCGCTGGACCGGGAGCAGGCGGCGAAGCTCGTCGGGGCGGCGGCCGAAGCGGTCTACGCCGACAGCGGCGGCAACCCGTTCTACCTCGAGCAGCTGGCCCGCCGGCACGGCCCGGCGAGCGGCCACGTCCACCTCGAAGGGGTCCCGGATCGCGTCGCCGCCGCCCTCGCCTCCGAGCTCGACGCGCTGTCGCCGCCCGCCCGCGTGCTGCTGGACGCGGCCGCCGTCGCCGGCGACCCGTTCGACCTCCCCCTGGCGGCGCGAGTCGCCGAGCTCGAGGACGCGGCAGCGGCGCTGGACGAGCTCGTCGACCGCACGCTGGTCCGCTCCGACGCGCCCGGCCGCTTCGCTTTCCGCCATCCGGTCGTGCGGCGCGCGGTCTACGACGTCGCGAGACCGGCGTGGCGGATGGCGGCCCACGCCCGGGCAGCGGCGGCGCTGCGTGAGCGCGGTGCGAGCGCCGTCGCCCTCGCCCACCACGTCGAGTACGCCGCGGCGCCCGGCGACGAGGACGCGATCGCGCTGCTCGAGACGGCCGCGTCCGGGCTCCAGGCCACCGCGCCGCCATCGGCGGCGCGGCTGCGCGCGGCGGCGCTCCGCCTCCTACCCGACGACGACCGCGACCGCCGGTCGGCGATGACGGTGGCGCTGGCCGACGCGCAGAACGCCGCCGGCGAGCCGAGCGAGGCGCGAGCCACGCTGCTGGCGCTCATGGACGGCGCCGAGGGGGAAGAGCGCACCGCGCTCGCCGTGCGCGTCGCCAACGTGGAGTACTGGGTCGGGTACCACGACGACGCCCGCCGCCGGCTCCAGGTCGCGCTGCAGACGCTGCCCGCCGAGCCGAGCCCCGACCGCATCCGGCTGCACCTCGGCGTCGGGCTCAGCATGCTCATGTCCCAGCATTTCGAGGAGAGCGTGGCGCACGCCTCCGACGCCCGCGACGACGCGCGCGCAATCGGCGATCCGGTGCTCGAGGCAGCGGCTCTCGCCCTCGCCGCCATCGCCGCCACCGCACGCAATCCGGCCGACCCCGCGCCGGCCGACGCCGGCGGCGGCGCTTTCGCCGCGCTCAACGACAGCCAGATCCTCGTTCGCCTGCCCGGCCTGTGGATGCTGGCGCGCGCCAACCGGGTCCTCGGGCGGTTCCCGCTCGCGCTCGAGCAGCTCGAGCGCGGCACGCGCCTGGCCCGGGCGAGCGGGCGGTCGGGCGTGGCGCTCGTGCTGAGGGCCGAAGCCGCGAGCGTGCTGGTCGAGCTCGGCCGGCTGGAGGAGGCGGTCGACGCCGCCGAGGAGGCCTCCGACCGGGCCAGTCTCCGAGGAGGCCCGGTGCTGCTGTGGGCGCTGAGCGTCCTCTCGTCGGCGAGGCTCCAGCGAGGCGAGGCGACCGGGGCGCTGGCCGCGGCCGACGAGGCCGCCAGCCTCGGTCAGCGCGCCGACTTCCAGGCCGCGGGCCAGCCCGGTTGGGCGCGCGGGAACGCCTTGGCCGCAACCGGCCATGCCGCCGAGGGGGCGGAGGCGCTCGCGCGGGCGCTGGACGAGGTGCCGCCGAGCGAGCGGCCGGCGATGATCGCCGACCTGGTTGACGCGGGCGAGAAGCCCGACCTGGCGGCGGCGGGCGAAGCGCGCTCGGCGATCGGCGACGCCCTGATCGCCCGGGCCGAGGCGCAGCTGCTCCTCGCCGCCGGGGACGCGCGCGCCGCGGTCCAGCGCGCCGCCGCCGCGCAGCTTGACGGTGCGCCGCTTGTGGCCGCGCGAGCCCGGCTCGTCGAGGGGCAGGCGCTCGCCACGGCCGGGAACCGCAGCGCTGCGCGCGCCGCCCTGACGGACGCCGCGGAGGCGTTCGAGGCCATGGGCGCCGAGCGCTGGCGCGGCATGGCGGCGCGCGAGCTGCGCGGCCTCGGTCATCGCGTTGCCCGGCGCACAGCTGGCGAGCCCGGCGCCCTGACCGAACGCGAGCGCAGCATCGCCGTGCTCGCCGCCGATGGGCGCACGAACCGCGAGATCGCCACCGAGCTCATCCTCAGCGTCAAGACCGTCGAGGCGCACATGCGCAACATCTTCCGCAAGCTGGGCGTGAGCAAGAGGATCGAGCTCGCGCGCGGAGGTATACCGTTCCGCGAATGAGCACCGTCGAGGAGGCACCCGCCGCCGCCGCGGCCAACGGCGCTTCCGGCCCGCGCACCACGGTCCTCGACGCGACGCGCGACCTCATGCGCCGGCGCGGCATGACGACCGTGTTCGGCAATCCGGGAAGCACCGAGCTCGCGTTCCTCGCCGATTTCCCCGACGACTTTCGCTACGTGCTCGGCCTGCAGGAGGCGGTGGTGGTCGGCATGGCCGACGGCTACGCGCAGGCGAGCGGCCGCCCCACGCTGGTCAACCTCCACACCGCCCCCGGCGTGGGTAATGCGATGGGCGGCATCTTCAACGCGCAGGCCAACAAGGCGCCGCTCGTGATCACCGCCGGCCAGCAGGCGCGCGAGCTCATCACGCTGCAGGCGAACCTGACGAACCGGGACGCCGCCCGCATGCCGCACCCCCTGGTCAAGTGGAGTTACGAGCCGCCCCGCGCGCAGGACGTACCGCTCGCCCTTGCCCGCGCCGCGCACGTCGCCACCCTGCCCCCGGCCGGCCCGGTCTTCGTGTCGATCCCGATGGACGACTGGGGCGTCGAGGTCGACGGCGGGACCATCGAGCATGCGCTCGCGCGCACCGTGACCGGGCGCGCGACCGCCGATCCGGAGGTGCTCCGCGACTTGACCGATCGGCTGGCGGGCGCAAGCAACCCGGTCTTCGTCGCCGGCCCGGACGTCGACGCCTCCGGCGCCTGGGACGCCGCGATCGCCCTCGTCGAGGCCGGTCGGCTGCCGGTGTGGGCGATCCCGGCGCCCGGCGGCGGCCGCATCGGGTTCCCCGAGGGCCACGCCGCCTTCCAGGGCATCCTGCCGCCGGCGATCGGGCCGCTCTCGGAGACCCTCGCCGGGCACGACCTCATCCTCGTCGCCGGCGCGTCGGTGTTCAGCTACTACCCGAACATCCCCGGCCCGCTGCTGCCCGAGGGCGCCGAGCTCGTGCAGCTCACCAACGACGCCGACGAGGCCGCCCGCGCGCCCATGGGCGACGCGATCGTGGCCGATGTGCGGCTCACGCTCGAGGCGCTCGTCGCCGCGCTGCCCGCCATCGACCGGGAGCCGCCGCCGCGCCGCCCGGCACCGCCGGACGTGCCCGAGACCGACCCGATGAGCAGCTCGGAGGCGATGGCGGCGCTCGCCGACGTGTGGCCGCCGGACGGCATCGCCGTCGTCGAGGCGCCGAGCGCGACGCTCGCCCTGCGCAACCGGCTGCGGCTCTCGCGGCCCAGCAGCTACTACTTCGGCGCCGGCGGCGGCCTCGGCTTCGGGCTGGCAGCGGCGGTCGGAGTGCAGCTCGCGCAGCGCGAGCGTCCCGTCGTGTGTGTCGTAGGCGAGGGCTCGTCCCAGTACGCGATCCAGGCGTTCTGGAGTGCGGCGGCCTACGAGGTGCCGCTGACGGTGCTCGTCGTGCGCAACGACGAGTACGCGATCCTCAAGTGGTTCTCGTCGCTGGAGGCCGTGGGCGGGGCGCCCGGCCTCGACCTGCCCGCGCTCGACGTGCCCGGCGTGGCCGAGGGCTACGGGGTGCGCTCGCGCCGGGTGCAGGGCGCTGGCGAGCTGCGCAGCGCGCTGCGCGACGCCATCGGCTCAGGTGCTCCGGAGCTGGTGGAGGTCCGCGTCGCGCCCGGGATGTCGCTCGGCTAGTGGCTCTCCTCGCGCTCGACGAGGTGACGGGCTAGGTGGCGCTGCGCCAGGTCGACGACGCGCTCGGCGCCCCCTGGCAGCGGCCCCTTGCGGGCACGCTCGACAAGCTCGTGGTCGAGTCCGAGCTGCTCGCCGACAACCCGCTCGGCGATCCCAGCCGCCGGCCGCTGTGGATCTACCGGCCGCCCGGAGTCGAGCTCGACCACCCGCGTCCGCTGCCGGCCATCTACGTCATTCAGGGCTACTTCGGCCGCCTCGACGCGTGGGAGCGGCGCGAGCCGTTCGAGCCCAATCTGCTCGAACGCGTCGACGCGCTGTTCGTCGGCGGCGACACCCCGGACGCGATCGTCGTCTACGTCGATGCCTGGACCGCCTACGGCGGGTCCCAGTTCGTCAACTCGATCGCCACCGGCCCGTACCGGGATTACCTGTGCGACGAGGTCGTCTCGTTCGTGGACGAGCGCTATCCGGTGGCGGCCGACCGCGACCACCGCGCGTTGACCGGCAAGTCGTCGGGTGGCTTCGGCGCGATGGTCGTGCCCATGGTCAGGCCGGACGTGTTCGGGGCACTGGCCTCGCATGCGGGCGACTCGCTCTACGAGGCGTGCTACCTGCCGTTCTTCCCCAGGGTCGCGCGCGCCCTACGCGACGACTTCGACGGCTCCTACGACGCGTTCTTTCGCACCGTCGCCGAGGCCGACCACTTCGAGATCGACACGTGGGGCGACCTGATGATGGTCTACGGCTGCGCGGCCTGCTTCACCCCCGACCCCGAGCAGCCAGGCAAGGCGCTGCTGCCGTTCGAGCTCGAGACCGGCCGCCTGATCGACGAGCAGTGGGAGCGCTGGCTCGCCGTGGATCCGGTGCGGATGGTCGCCGGCCACGCCGACGCGCTGCGCTCGATGCGGCGCATCTACCTCGACGCCGGCCGCTCCGACGATTACTACCTCGACCTCGGCGCCCAGGCGGTGGCGCGCGAGCTCGAGCTGATCGGCGCCGCGCACACGCTCGAGCTCTTCGACGGCAAGCACGGCGGCATCGCCTACCGCTATCCGCGCGCGCTGCGCGACCTCGCAGTGGCGTTGTCCGCCTGAAGCCGGTTAAGGTCGTCGGATGCGCCTGGTCGTCGACCTCACCGTGTGCCAGGGCTACGCGCAATGCGCCTTCCTGGCGCCCGACGCGTTCCGGTTGGTGGGCGAGGAGGCGTTGATGTACGACCCGCAGCCCGACGACTCCCAGGACGAGCGCATTCGCCGCGCCGTCGCCGCCTGCCCGGTCCAGGCGATCCTCACCGACGACCGCTGATGGACAAGGCGCGCGGTCGGATCGTCATCGTCGGCGCCGGGCTTGCGGGGCTGCGGGCCGCCGAGACGCTGCGCGACGAGGGCTTTACCGGCTCGCTTACCGTCGTCGGCGAGGAGCGCCACCAGCCCTACGATCGCCCCCCGCTGTCCAAGCAGGTGCTGACCGGCTTCGCGGCCCCCGACCACACGGCGCTGCCGCGGCTGCGGCCGCTCGACGATGTCCACTGGGAGCTGGGCGTCCCGGCGCAGCAGCTCGACCGCGCCGCCAAGGTCGTGCGCCTGGCCGACGGCCGCGAGCTCCCCTACGACCGCGTGTTGATCGCCACCGGCGTGCGCACCCGGCCATGGCCCAACGAGGAAGAGGCGGCGCTCGACGGCGTCCTCTCGCTCCACGCGATCGACGACGCGCGCGAGGTGCGCGAGCGGCTCGCGGCCAAGCCCAAGCGGGTGCTCGTCGTCGGCGGCGGCTTCACGGGCTCGGAGGTGGCGTCGGTCTGCCGCATGCTCGACGTCGACGTCACGCTCGTCGAGCGCGGGCCGTCGCCGCTGTCGGGCGCGCTCGGCGGCATGGTCGGCTCCGTGGCAGCCGAGATGCAGCGCGGCGAGGGCGTCGACCTGCGCTGCGGGGTGAGCATCGACGCGCTGGTGGGCGACAACGGCGCGCTGGCCGGCGCGCGGCTGAGCGACGGAGCCGAGGTCGACGCCGACCTCGCGGTCGTCGCGCTCGGCGGGATCCGCAACACGGAGTGGCTCTACGACTCGGGCCTCGCCGCCGGGCCGCTCGGCGTCGGCTGCGACGCGGGCATGCGCGCCGGCACGATGAGCGCGATGGCCACCGACGACGTGTTCGTCGCCGGCGACGTCGCCGTCTTCCCGCATGTCCTCTACGCGTACGACCGCGTTGCGCTCGAGCACTGGAAGAACGCGGTCGTGAGCGCCGGAATCGCCGCCCACAACATGCTGTGCGCCGAGCGGGACCGCCGTCCGCACGTCGGCGTCCCCTCGTTCTGGTCGATCCAGTTCGGGGTCAACATCAAGTCGGTCGGGGTGCCGAGCGTCGCCGACCATGTGGTCGTCAGCCAGGGCTCGACCGAGCAGCGGCGGTTCGCGGCCGTCTATGGCAGGCAGGGGCAGCTGGTCGGCGCCGCCACCTTCAACGGGGCGCGCTGGCTCGAGCACTACGAGCGACTGATCGCCTCCTCGGCGCCGTTCCCGCCCGACCTCGGCGAGGCCGAGCAGGCCACCGGTGCGACCCCGGTGCCCGCCGACTTCCCCGCGCCCCATCCGATGACCAACCAGCCGACGGTGCTCATCACCGGGCACTCGCCCACGGACCTGCACGTGCAGCGCACCCTCGACGGAGGCAACCGATGACCGAGCTCACCCTCCTGCAGCAGGCCTTCGAGCAGGAGAGCCGCCCCAACCCGTACCCGATCTTCGCCGAGATGCGCAAGACGCCGGTGGCGCCGCAGCCCGACGGCACGTACGTCGTCTCGACCTACGACGAGATCGTCGCCCTGCTGCACGATCCGCGCATCAGCTCCGCCGGTGGGCCGTTGGGGAAGAGCGCCAACGCGCCGTTCATCAACGCCGACCCGCCCGAGCACGACCGCCTGCGCCGCCTCGCCACCAGCCACTTCGGCCCGCCGCACCGGCCCGACCTCGTCGCCGGGCTCGAGCCCTGGCTGCAGGAAACGGTCGACGGGCTCATCGACCAGCTCGACGGCAAGGGCGAGATCGACGTCGTCGACGACTTCGCCTACCCGTTCCCGGTCAGCGCGATCTGCCGCATCCTCGGCGTGCCGCGCGAGGATGAGCCGAAGTTCCATACCTGGTCGGAGACCATGATCGAGGCGCTCGGCGCGCGCTTCTCGCCCGGTGACCACAGCGACGTCTTCCAGCGGGCGATGCAGTCCGCGAATGCGTTGGCCGAGTACCTCGCCGGCCTGGCCGAGGCCCACCGCAAGGACCCCGGCGACGACATCATCTCCGGGCTCGTCACCGACGGCGGTCCCGACGGGCGCATGGACGACCAGGAGGTCGTCGCCACGGGGCGGCTGCTCCTGATCGCCGGCCACGAGACCACCGTGAACCTGATGGCCAACGGCATGCTCACCCTTCTTCGCCACCCCGAGCACCTCGAGCGGCTGCGCAACGAGCCCGCCTATGCGATCCCGCTGATCGAGGAGCTCCTGCGCTTCGAGCCGCCCGTGCAGGTGGTCCCCAACCGCATCGCCCTGGCGGACATCGAGCTCGGGGACACGACGATTCCGAAGGAATCGCACATCGTCCTCGTGACCGCTTCCGGCAATCGCGACGAGCGGCGCTATGCCGACCCGGACCGCTTCGACCCCGATCGGGCCGAGCGCGAGCACCTGAGCCTGGGCGGCGGCATCCACTACTGCTTCGGGGCGCCGCTGGCGCGCCTCGAGGTGCAGCTCGCGCTGCGCACCCTGGCGCGGCGGCTCGAGAACCCCCGCCTGCTCGAGGACCCGCCGCTGTACCGGCCGAGCCCGATCCTGCGCGGCCCGCGGCACCTGCGGGTGCAGGTGGACGGGGTGGGCCCCGCCTAGGCCCTCAGAAGGCTCTTCAGCACCTCGCGCGCGGCGCGCTCGCCCGAGCGCACGGCGCCGTCCATGTAGCCGTTCCAATAGGTGGACGTCTCCGTGCCGGCCCAGTGGATGCGGTCGACGGGCGCGCGCAGCCGGTCACCGTAGGCGAGCAGCGCGCCCACGTTCGGGATCCCGACCGGACAGCCGCGGGTCCACTGCTCGTTCGCCCACGTCGTCTCGAAGAAGTCCGTGGGGTTCAGCGCGTCGTCGCCCCAGAACTTCGCAAACTCCTGGAGCACCGCCTGCTTGCGATCGGTCTCGGGCATCGTGTTGTAATGGCGGCACTTGTCACCGCCGACGAAGCCGAAGATGATCCCCAGGCTTGCGTCCTCGGGCGAGTCGTCGAACGTCGCGCTGACGAGTCCGCTCGCGTCGAGCCCGGTGCCGTTGAAGCCCTTGTCGCGCCAGAACGGCTTGGAGTAGACGGCGGCGACCTTCGTCAGCGCGCCCATGCCGTAGCGCTGCGTGAGCTGGTCGCGCTCGAACGGCAGGAGCGGCTGGTACTCGATGCGGCCCGCGAGCGTCGGCGGCACCGCGACGATCACGCGCCTGCCGTACACGTTGCCCTTGTCCGTCTCGACCCGTACGAGCGTCTTGGCCTGCACGATCCGGCGCACCGGCCGGTTGAGGAAGACCTGGTGGGGCAGCTCGGCGGCAATCTTGAAGGCGATCGTCTGCGAACCGCCGCCCACCCTCCACATCTGCGCGCCCTCGCGCGTGTTGAAGTTGCGCTCGAACGTTCCGGGGTGGGTCTCGTTGCCCGACGACGCGATGTAGAACAGCACGAACAGCAGCGACAGCTCGCGCGACTCGGTGCCGAAGATCGGCCGCGTCGCGAGATTGCTGAGGTCGACGAAGTTCGGGTTGACGACGTTGCCGCGGACCC
>JBJMKX010000134.1:0-10765 GCA_045805605.1 Solirubrobacteraceae bacterium | reverse complement strand
GGTCGGTCGCCATGGCCGCCACCGATCAGCACCTCGAACGCCTCCTCGAAGGCCTCAACCCGCCGCAGCGCGCGGCCGTCACCCACGGCGACGGGCCGCTGCTCATCCTCGCCGGCGCGGGGTCGGGCAAGACGCGCGTGCTCACGCACCGGATCGCGTGGCTCCTGCGCACCGGGCGCGCCAAGCCGAACGAGATCCTGGCGATCACGTTCACCAACAAGGCCGCGCAGGAGATGCGCGACCGCGTCCAGTTCCTCGTGGGGCGCGCGACGCGGGCGATGTGGGTGATGACGTTCCACTCCGCCTGCGCGCGGATGCTGCGCGCCGACGCCCACCGGCTCGGCTACACGCGCCAGTTCACGATCTACGACGCGGCCGACTCGCGGCGCATGATCAAGAAGGTCGTCGACGACCTCGAGATCGACCCCAAGCGCTTCACGCCGCGCGCCATGCAGTCGCAGATCTCCGACGCCAAGAACAAGCTGCGCTCGGCCGACGACTACCGCCAGATGGTCGGCTCCTACTTCGAGCAGACGGCGGCCGACGTCTATGAGCAGTACGAGCGCGAGCTGCACCGCGCCAACGCGATGGACTTCGACGACCTGCTGGTGCGGGCGGTCAACGTGCTCGAGCTCTTCCAGGAGGTGCGCGACCGATACGCCGGCGTCTTCCGCTGGATCCTCGTCGACGAGTACCAGGACACCAACCACGCCCAGTACCGCTGGCTCCAGCTGCTGGCCGGCGAGCATCGCAACCTGGCGGTGGTAGGGGACGACGACCAGTGCCTGGTGGCGGGGACCCAGATCTCCCTTCCCGATGGCACGACGAAGGCGATCGAAGACGTGCGGGTCGGGGACGAGGTGCTCTCCGCCAACGGCGATAGCGGGGCCGTCGTAAAGGCGCATCGAGGGTGGGCCACCGAGGGGGTGGCGGTCACCACGCGCGCGGGCCGCCGGATCGTCTCAACCCCCGAGCACGTCCACTTCGCGGGACCACTGCTGCCTTTTGGTCGTCCTGCGACCAAAAAGCAGCACTTGTCGAGCGAAGGCCCGCTCGGAGTTCTTGCCCGGCTCGGCCTCCCCACCTTGATCGCGCAGCTCGTCAGGCCTGGCATGGCGATGTGGGACGCGCAAGGCAATGCCGACGAAGTGGTGCGGGTCGAACGCACGGGCCTCCACGCCCCCGTCTACGACCTCGACATCGAGCCGACCCACACCTTCGTCGCGAACGGCCTCGTGACCCATAACTCGGTGTACGCCTTCCGCGGAGCCGACATCAAGAACATCCTCGAGTTCCAGGACACGTTCCCCGACGCCAAGGTCATCCGCCTCGAGCAGAACTACCGGTCGACCCAGACCATCCTGAGCGTCGCCAACGCCGTCGTGTCGCACAACCGGGGGCGGATGTCCAAGTCGCTGTGGACCGACCTCGGCGAGGGCGATCCCGTCAAGGTGCGCGAGCTTCCCGACGAGCACGCCGAGGCGCGCTACGTGGCGGGCGAGATCGAGCGGCTCGTCGACCAGGGCGTCTCGCGCGAGGAGATCGCCGTCTTCTACCGCACCAACGCCCAGTCGCGGGTGCTCGAGGACACGCTGGTCCGCGCGGAGATCGGCTACCAGGTCATCGGGGGCACGAAGTTCTACGAGCGGGCCGAGATCAAGGACGCCATCGCCTACCTCAACTGGCTCGTCAACCCACAGGACGTCGGCGCCTTCACCCGCATCGCCAACAGCCCGCGCCGCGGGATCGGGCAGACGTCGCTCGGCCGCGTGCTCGCCCACGCCAACACCACCGGCGAGCCGATCTGGGAGGTCGCCTCGCAGCCGGCCGCCGTGCCCGCGCTCGGCACCGCCGCGGTGCGCGCGTTCGAGCGCTTCATGGGCACCATGCACGTCCTGCGCGAGCGCGCCCAGGCGGATGCCCCGGTCGCGCAGTTGCTCGACGAGATGCTGGCGGAGACCGGCTACCTCGAGGCGCTCGAGGCCGAGCGCACGATCGAGGCGCAGGGGCGGATCGAGAACCTCCAGGAGCTCGTCGAGGTCACGCGCGAGTACGACGCCGGCAACCCCGAGGGCACGCTGGCCGACTTCCTGCAGCAGATCTCGCTCGTGGCCGACACCGACCAGCTGCGCGACGACGAGGGCGTCGTGACCCTGATGACGCTGCACAACGCCAAGGGCCTCGAGTACCCGATCGTGTTCATGATCGGGATGGAGGAGGGCGTCTTCCCGCACTCCCGCGCGCTCGACGAGGGCGGCCTCGAGGAGGAGCGCCGGCTCTGCTACGTCGGCATCACCCGCGCGCAACGCGACCTCTATCTGACCTACGCGCGTTCCCGCACCGTGTTCGGCGCACGCCACTACGGCCTGCGCTCGCGCTTCCTCGACGAGATCCCGAGCGACCTGACCGACGAGGAGCGCGCCGCGCCGGACACGTCGTGGTCGCGCGGCGGGGGAGGGGGCGCGATCGAGCGCGCCAGCGGGTGGACCGCCCCGGGCGCGGACGAGCCGGCGCCGGTCGCCTACCGGCTGGGCGACGAGGTCGTCCACGCGGCCTTCGGCGACGGCGTCGTGACCGGCGTCGAGCCGGGAGGGATCGTCGTCGTCCGCTTCGCCGGCGACGGATCCGAGCGCAAGCTCGTCGCCGCCTACGCCCCGATCGCGAGGAGGTAGCGCAGTGGCCGTCTTCGACCTCCGACTGCGCTCCTACCAGGCCAGGCCCGGCGACATGCTCCAGGCGTGGGTGGGCGTCGTGCAGGGCGGCGCGACTCGTGGGCTGTCGGCCGAGCTCAAATACGTCGAGGAGACACAGTCCTACGAGGAAGCGAACATCGTGGTGCCCACCGGCGTCTTCTACGTCGGCGCGATGCAGCCGGGGCAGGCGTGGGAGTTCACCGTGCAGGTGCCGGCCGACGCCAAGCCCGCCCAGACCGGCAACCACGGCCGCCTGTTCTGGATGGTCGACCTCAAGTCCGACGAGCCCGGGTTGGACTCGCATGCGCGCGTGGGGGTGGAGGTGCTTCCGCCATGAGGATCCAAGTCGGCGGCTTCGGCATCGGCGACCAGTTTCGCGGGGCCGAGGGGTTCTCGCTCGTCCTCGACCGCTATTCGCTGCGGCGGGGCGAGAGCTTGATGGCGACGATCGCCGTCACCGACACGAACCTGATCACCGGGACGTTCGAGCTCGGCCTGGTGTGCACCGAGCGCTGGGCCGAGTACCACACCCACGCCACCTCCGAGGCCCGCGACCGCCGGCGGATCTTCGAGGAGCCGATCTACCAGTGGTGGATGCCGCTGGACGGGACCCAGCCGCGCACCGACTTGACGCTCCAGGTGGTGCCCGACGCGCCGTTCAGCCACGTCGGCACGGCGCTGTCGTTCCTGTGGACGGTGACCGCCCGCGACCGCCGGTCGGGGTTCGACAAGCTCGAACGTCACGACCTCGAGGTGCTGCCGTGACCGCGACGATCATCGACGGCAAGGCGGTCGCCGCGCGCGTGCGCGCGGCGGTCGCGGAGGGCGTCGAGGCGTACGCGGCCGAGGCGGGCCGTCCGCCGGCGCTTGCCACGGTCCTCGTCGGCGACGACCCGGCGTCGCAGATCTACATCGCCAACAAGCACCGGGCGGCCGAGCAGGTCGGCATCGCTACGACCGACCACCGGTTACCGGCCGACACTACGCGCGATGACCTTGTCGCCGTGCTTGCGGGCCTCGCCGCCGACCCGGATGTGTCCGGAATCCTGCTCCAGCTGCCGCTGCCCGACCACCTCGACCCCGACGAGATGGTGGACCTCATCCCGGCGAGCAAGGACGTCGACGGCCTGACCGCGGTCTCGGCCGGGCGGCTCGTCCAGGGGCGGCCCGGGCTGCGGCCGTGCACGCCCCAGGGCATCATCGAGCTGCTGGACGCCTACGACGTCGCGCTCGAGGGCGCCGAGGCCGTCGTCGTCGGGCGCTCCCTGCTCGTCGGCCGGCCGGTCGCCGGACTCCTGCTGCAGCGCCACGCCACGGTGACCATGGCCCACTCGCGCACGCGCGACCTCGGCGCCGTGTGCGCGCGCGCCGACGTGCTCGTCGCGGCGGTCGGCGTCGCGCGGCTCGTGCAGGGCGACTGGATCAAGTCCGGCGCGGCCGTGATCGACGTGGGCATCAACCGGCTCGAGGACGGCCTGGCGGGCGACGTCGAGTTCGACGCCGCGCGGAAGCGGGCGGGCGTCATCACGCCGGTCCCGGGCGGCGTCGGGCCGATGACGATCGCCTGCCTGCTGCGCAACACGCTGCACGCCGCGCGCGTAACCGCGGCCACCGCACCGGCGTAGGAGGGACATGGACCTCCGCCGCCTGCGGCCGGCCGAGTGGGTACTGACGGCGGGCGCTGCCGCGCTCGTCGTCGCGCTGTTCTCACCGTGGTACGGCCTCGGCCGGGTCGGGAGGACCTTCACCGGCTGGGAGTCGTTTGCCGCCGTCGACGTCATCCTCATCGCCTGCGCCGCGGTGGCGTTGCTCGCCGTCGTCCTGCAGGCGACCCAGGAGACGCCGGCGCTGCCGGTGATCGGCGGCGTCGCGGCGACGTGGATGGGAATCGCCGCGCTCGTGATCGTCGCTCTCAACGTGGTCGACCGTCCCGACCGGTTCGCCGACACGCGCTACGGGGCGTGGATCGGCCTGGCCGCGACCGTCGCGCTGGCGGCCGGCGGCTGGTGGGCGATTCGCGACGAGCGGACCGGGCTGCGTGTCCGGCGCTCGCACCTAGAATCGTCTGGATGATCGATCGCGTCCAGGTCGAGCACGTCGCGCGGCTTGCGCGGCTCGCGCTCGACGACGCCGAGAAAGACCGGATGGCGGTGGAGCTGTCCGGCGTCCTCGAGCACATCGAGAAGATCTCCGAGCTCGACCTCGACGAGGTGCCGCCGACCTCGCACGTCGTCGACGTCACCACGCCGCTGCGCGCCGACGAGGAGCAGCCCTGCCTCGCGCAGGAGCAGGCGCTGGACCAGGCGCCGGCGACCCAGGACGGCGGCTTCCTCGTGCCCAGTCCGGGGGCGGCGCCGGCGTGAAGCGAGGGATGCAGCCACCGCGGGCGGCGCGGGCGTGAGCGATCCCATCGACCTCACCGCCGCCCAGGCGGCCGAGGCGATCCGGTCCGGCGACCTCGACGCCGCCGAGCTGTTCGAGGCCTATCGGGAGCGCGCCGCCGCCGACGACTTCAACGCCTTCACCTGGGTGGCCGGTGACGCGCCGAGCGAGGCCTCCCGGGCCGACGCTCCACTCGCCGGCGTTCCCTTCGCCGCCAAGGACCTGTTCTGCACCGAGGGAGTGCCCAGCCAGGCCGGCTCGCGCATCCTCGAGGACTACCGCCCGCCCTACAGCGCCACCGCCGTCCGCAAGCTCCAGCAGGCCGGCGCGCCGCTGCTCGGCAAGACCAACCAGGACGAGTTCGCGATGGGCTCGAGCACCGAGAACTCCGGCTACGGCCCGACCCGGAACCCGTGGGACACGACCCGCGTCCCGGGCGGCTCGAGCGGCGGCAGCGCGGCGGCCGTCGCCGCCGGGCTGGTCCCCTGGGCGATCGGCACCGACACCGGCGGCTCGATCCGCCAGCCCGCGGCGCTGTGCGGCATCGTCGGGCTCAAGCCCACCTACGGCGCCGTCAGCCGCTACGGGATGATCGCCTTCGCGTCGAGCCTCGACCAGGCCGGCCCGCTGACGCGCGACGTCACCGACGCCGCGCTGCTGCTGCGGCACATGGTCGGGCAGGACCCGTGCGACTCGACCTCGCTGCCGTTCCCCGAGCCGATCGACCCGCCCACGGCCGAGCGCCTGGACGGCATCCGCCTCGGCGTCCCGGCGGAGCTGAGCGGCGAGGGGATCGCGCCCGGCGTGCGCGAGTGCTTCGAGCGCACGGTGAAGCTCGCGGAGGACCTCGGGGCCAGTGTCGACGAGACCACGCTGCCGCACGCGCCGCACGGCCTCGCCGCGTACTACCTCATCGCGCCCGCCGAGGCCAGCGCCAACCTCGCCCGCTACGACGGCGTGCGCTACGGCCTGCGCGTCGACGGCGACGCCGACCTGATGGCGATGTACACCAAGACCCGCGCGCAGGGCTTCGGATCCGAGGTCAAGCGGCGCATCATGCTCGGCACCTACGCGCTGTCCGAGGGCTACTACGACGCCTACTACGGCCGTGCCCAGAAGGTGCGCACGAAGATCGCCGACGACTTCCGCGAAGCGTTCGAGCGCTTCGACTTCGTCGTCACGCCGACCTCGCCCACGGTCGCCTTCACGCTCGGCTCCAAGCTCGACGACCCGTGGGCGATGTACCTCAACGACTACTGCACGGTCCCGGTGCCCCTCGCGGGGCTGCCGGCGATCTCGATCCCCAACGGGCTGTCGGACGGCCTTCCCGTCGGCTTTCAGATCGTCGGCCCGGCGTTCAGCGAGCCGCGGCTGCTCGACGCCGCCTATGCAGTCGAGCAGGCGATCGGCTTCGACGGCAGCGAGGCGCGCGCATGAGCACTCCGCCGGAGCTCGAAGCGGTCATCGGCCTGGAGGTCCACGTCCAGCTCGCGACGACGACGAAGATGTTCTGCGGCTGCCCGCTGTCGTTCGGCGACCCCCCCAACGTCCACACCTGCCCGGTGTGCCTGGCGCTGCCGGGCGCGCTGCCCGTCCTCAACGGCGAGGCGGTCCACTACGGCGTCATGGTCGGGCTCGCGCTCGGGTGCGACATCGCCGAGCGCTCGATCTTCGCCCGCAAGCAGTACTTCTATCCCGACAATCCGAAGGCGTACCAGATCAGCCAGTACGAGACGCCCCTCTGCACCGGCGGGCGGCTCGGCGACGTGCGCATCCATCGCGTCCACCTGGAGGAGGACGCCGCCAAGCTCGTGCACATCGGCCACTCCGGGCGGATCCACGGCGCCGACGCCTCGATCGTCGACTTCAACCGCGGCGGCACGCCGCTGATCGAGATCGTCAGCGAGCCCGACCTGCGCTCGGCGGCGCAGGCGCGCGAGTGGCTGCAACTGCTGCGCTCGACGCTGCGCTCGCTCGGGGTCTCGGACGTGAACATGGAGGAGGGCTCGCTGCGCGCCGACGCCAACGTGTCGGTGCGGCCGGCGGGGAGCGACGCGCTCGGCACCAAGACGGAGCTGAAGAACATGAACTCGTTCCGGTTCCTCGAGCGCGGGATCGACGCCGAGCTGCGCCGCCAGCGCGAGCTGCTCGCCACCGGCGCCGAGGTGGTGCAGGAGACGATGCACTTCGACCCCCAGAGCGGCACGCTGACGCCGCTGCGCTCCAAGGAGGAGGCGCAGGACTACCGCTACTTCCCCGAGCCCGACCTGCCGCCGCTCGAGGTCACCGAGGCGATGATCGAGCGCGCCCGCGCCGACCTGCCCGAGCTGCCCGCCGACCGACAGCGCCGCTATGAGAAGACGCTCGGCCTTGCTGCCGACACCGCCCGTGTCCTCGCGTTTCGCGAGGGCCTGGGACGCTGGTTCGAGGAGGCGCTCGCGGCCGGCGACGACGTCGACCCCCAGCTGCTCGCCAACTGGACGACCGGCGACCTCGCGCGGGTGCTCGCGGGCGCCGAGCCGGCCGACTCGAAGGTGAAGCCGCGCGCGCTGGCCGCGCTGGTGGGTATGGTCGTGCGCAAGGAGGTCGCGCCGAGCGCGGCCAAGACCGTGCTCGAGAGGCTCGCCGCCGATGGCGGGGAGCCGGCCGCCATCGTCGAGGCCGAGGGCCTGCGGGCGATGGGCGACGGCGACGAGCTCGAGGGGCTGGTCCAGGCGGCGATCGACGCCAACCCCGACGCTGCCGAGAAGATCCGGGCCGGCAAGCAGCAGGCGATCGGGGCGATCGTCGGCCACGTGATGCGCGAGACCAAGGGCCGGGCGGACGGCGGCGAGGTCAGCCGAATTGCGCGCCAGAAGCTCGGCGTGTAGGCGTACCATCGGGTCGACAGCGAACCGAGGGGGCCCAATGGCACGACTCATCCGCATGGACCAGACCGGCCATACGACGCTCGCGGAGTGGACCGCCGACAACCCCGATGCCGTCGAAGCGGCGGTGGAGGCGTTCCGGCGCGAGCTCGACCGCGGGTACTACGGCGTCGTGACCACCGGCCCGGGCCGGGCCGAGATGGTGCGCCAGCTGCCGGTCGACGCCGACCTCGTGATCATGCGGGCGCCGATCGCGGGCGGCTAGCCCTTGGCCGAGGCGCTGCCCGAGCTCGCCGCCGTCCACTGGCGGCGGCGCGTCGATCCCGACAAGCTCGCCCACGACGCGCGCCTGTGGACCGGCATCACGACCGCTCACGTCGTTCCCTTCATCGCCGTGGCCGGTGGCATGGTCGCGCTCAACCCGCTCGCCGCGCCGGTGTCGGCGATGGCGCTCGCGCACGCGTGGATCATCCCCGAGCTCTACGCCAAGCGGGGCGCCAACGTCGTGCGTCCCCGCGGCCGGCGCGACCAGGACGCCGAGCACCGCTCGCTCGGCCTGCTGGGCGACCTCGTCGACCACGGCGCACGTGAGCTGCACGCGGCCACCGGGCTGGTGATCGAGGACGGCGCGCTCGGCACGTGGCTGGTCGGCGAGGCGGGGGCGCTGCTGGTGGCGCGGGGCGGGCGACGCGTGTACTGCTACTGCGTGCGCGCCGCCGACCCCGACCTGCCCTCGGGCGACCGGATCGCCCACCTCCTGCTCGCGCTGCGCGCCGACGAGCAGGGCTTCGCGACGGTCGCCAAC
The DNA here is from genome assembly GCA_045805605.1 of Solirubrobacteraceae bacterium. Taxonomy (GTDB): domain Bacteria; phylum Actinomycetota; class Thermoleophilia; order Solirubrobacterales; family Solirubrobacteraceae; genus DATBDE01. Next base: position 2,018 of record JBJMKX010000134.1, on the reverse strand, counting down.
CTCGCATTCAGCGGCGCGCGCTGGCGGCTCCGGCGCCGGCTCGAGCCGCAACTGCGCCCGGCGCTCGACGCTGCAGTGGAGATCGCGCGCGAGCGCGCGCCGTTTTAGGCGGCACCGAGGTTCGGGGCGGTACCCTTCATGGCATGGAGGGCACACCCAACACAGAGTCGCGCGGATCGTCGTTCTTGATGAAGGCGCTGGCCGTCGCGGTGCTGCTCGTGGTGGCCTGGATTGCGATCAAGGTCATCATCGGCATCGTCGCCAGCGTGTTCTGGATCGTGCTTGCGATCGTCGTCGTCCTCGCGGCTATCTGGGCGGTCACCACGCTGCGGAGCTGACCGTCCCGTGGAAGGCCTGGCCTACCTGGTCATCGCCTTCGCGTTCGGCCTGGCGGGCGGGATCGTCGGCAAGCTCAAGGGCTCGTCGTTCTTGATCTGGTTCCTGGTCTCGGCGTGCGTCCCGTTCCTAGGCCTCGTCGCCGCCGCCCTGTACCGAAACGAGTACAACGAGCCGCATCGCCGTTGCCCCACCTGCGGCCGCGTCGTTCCGGTGCACAACGCGCTGTGCACGCGCTGCGGGACGGAGCTCGAGTACCCCGCTGCGTCTTAGTACCTCCCGCTAACCTCAGTTTTCTTCCGTCCCGCCGAACCCCGGAGAGGAGTCCGCAACGATGCGCGCCGTCGACGCCCTGATCGAGTGCCTCAAGGCCGAGGGCGTCGAGGTCGTATTCGGGCTTCCCGGGGGGGCGAATCTCCCCACCTACGACGCCTTCTACGACGGTGGCATCAAGCACGTCCTCGTCCGCCACGAACAGGGCGGCGGCCATGCCGCCGAGGGCTACGCCAAGGCGACCGGCAAGGTCGGCGTCGCGGTCGGTACCAGTGGACCGGGCGCCACCAACCTCGTCACCGCGATCACCGACGCGATGATGGACTCGGTGCCGACGGTGTTCCTGACCGGCCAGGTGCGCACCGAGCTGCTCGGTACCGACGGCTTCCAGGAGGCCGACACGATCGGCATCACGATGCCGATCGTCAAGCACAGCTTCATGATCCAGCACCCGCTGGAGCTGCCGCGCACGCTGCACGAGGCCTTCCACATCGCCCGCAGCGGGCGGCCCGGCCCGGTCGTGGTCGACATCCCGCAGGATCTGTCACGGGCCGAGATCAACTACGAGCCGGTCGACGACGTCCGCCTGCCCGGCTACCAGCCAACGACCGAGGGCAACCAGAAGCAGATCCGCCTGGCGGCCAAGGCGCTGGCCAACTCGCGCCGGCCGGTGATCTACGCGGGCGGTGGGGTGGTCAACGCCAACGCCGCCATCGAGCTCGCCGAGCTTGTCACCGCCGACCGCTTCCCGTGCACGTGCACGCTGATGGGCCTCGGGGCGTTTCCGGCCTCGCACCCGCAGTGGCTGGGCATGCTCGGCATGCACGGGACGCGGGCGGCCAACTACGCGATGGACGAGGCCGACCTGATCTGCGCGATCGGCGCGCGCTTCGACGACCGCATCACCGGCAAGCTCAGCGAGTTCGCGCCGCGCGCGAAGTTCATCCACGTCGACATCGACCCGGCCGAGATCGCCAAGAACGTCCCGGCGCACATCCCGATCGTGGGCGACGCCGGGAAGGTGCTGGCCAAGCTCGTGGCCGAGTACCGCGCGCTGGAGCCCGAGCGCGCTCGCCTCGACGAGTGGTGGTCGCGGATCCGCGCCTGGCAGGAGCGCCACCCGCTGCGCTACGAGGACACCACCGACTCCGAGATCCGCCCGCAGTACATGGTGCAGGCGCTCTACGAGGCCACCGGCGGCGACGCGATCGTCACCTCCGACGTCGGCCAGCACCAGATGTGGACCGCCCAGTACTTCCACTTCAAGGGCCCGCGCCGCTGGATCAACTCCGGCGGCCTGGGGACGATGGGCTTCGGCCTGCCCGCGGCGATGGGCGCCAAGGTGGGATGTCCCGACGACCTCGTCTGCTGCATCGCCGGCGACGGCTCCGTCCAGATGAACATGCAGG
>JBJMKX010000133.1:0-11470 GCA_045805605.1 Solirubrobacteraceae bacterium | reverse complement strand
GTGTTGTCGAGGAACAGCCCGTCGAAGCCCTTGGCGAGCAGCGCCGGGGCCACCTTGCGGGCGATCAGCCGCCTGAATCCCCGTGCGGACACCTCCGCGTACCACTCTCCGAAGTCCTCCCAGCGATCCAGCCGGTACCGGCGGGCCCGGCGGTACCAGGAGCGCCCGGGCTCGATCGTCCCCACCGACAGGTAACCGAGGACGAGCTTGCCCCGCGCCCGCAGGCGCCGTACGTCCCGGCGGGGCGCGTCCTCCCCGTCGAGCACCACCAGGTCGAACCCGGCCAGGCGGGAGAGGGGCTGGCGGGTGCCGGCGGCGAAGGCCCAGCTGTCCACGCCCCGTAGGCGGGGGTCCGTGGGAGCGGCGGAAGCGGGCGCCGCGGCCAGCAGGAGGGCACAGGCGCTCAGAGCGACCGCGCGCCTCATTCGATCCCCAGGCGGTCGAGCAGCGCCTCGTCGCGGCGCCACCGCTTCCGCACCCGCACCCCCAGGTCGAGATGCACCCGCCGGCCCATGATCTCCTCGATCTCCCTCCGGGCGGCGGTCCCGATCGCCTTGACCATGTCACCGCGGGCCCCGATGAGGATGCCCTTCTGGGACTCGGCCTCAGCCCACATGAGGGCCCGGACCACGACGAGGCCGTCCTCGCGCTCCTCGATCTCGTCCACCTCCACCTCCACGGCGTGGGGTATCTCCTCCCGGGTCCGGCGCAGGGCCTGCTCGCGGATCAGCTCCGCGATCCGCACCTGTTCCGGCTGGTCCGAGCGCTCCTCGGGCGGATACAGGAACGGGCCCTCGGGAAGGAGCGACACCAGGTGGTCCACCACCTCGGGCACCCCCGCGCCGGTCAGGGCGCTCACCGGGAAGACCTCGCCCTCCACTCCCAGCTCGGCGGCGGCGGCAAGGGACCGCACAGTGCGAGCTCGATCGAGGAGGTCCACCTTGTTAACCGCGGTTACAGCGGGTACGCCGGTGGTGGTGATCGCCTTGGCGATGAACCGGTCCCCCGGGCCCACCCGCTGCTCTCCGTTCACCAGGAAGAGCACGGCGTCGGCCTCGCGGAGAGCGTGGTCCACCCGGCCCTGCATGCGCTCGGTGAGCACGTCGCGGGGCCGCTGGACGCCGGGGAGGTCCACGAGCACGAGCTGCCAGTCGTCGCCGGTGGCGATGCCCCGTATCTCCCTGCGCGTGGTCTGGGGCTTGTCGGAGACGATCGCCACCTTCTCGCCCACCAGCGCGTTGACCAGTGTCGACTTGCCGACGTTGGGGCGCCCCGCCAGCGCGACGAACCCCGATTTCACAGCCACGAGCGCAGTTCGCGCTGGAGCACGAGCATCTCGCCGTTGTCGCGCTCGTGGTCCATCCCGACCAGGTGCAGGACGCCGTGGATCACCGCCTCGGGGACGTCGACGGTGTGCTCCGGGCAGATGACGACATCGCCGAGCTCGCGCGGCGCAGCGCCGACCGCCCCGTCCTCGTCGACCGGGAACGACAGCACGTCGGTCGGCTCGTCGAGGCCCCGGTGCTCGCGGTTGAGCTCGGCGATGCGCGCTGCGGAGACCAGCTCGATCGCGACATGCCCGCTGACGCCCGCGCTTGCCAGCGCCAGCTCCGCCGCCCGCCGCATCACCGGATCGTCCGTGCCGATGAGCTCGACGTCGCTCAAGCGCGCCGCTTGGCCGGCCGCAGCTCGGGCGCCGCGCGCTGGGAGTGCTCGTCGTAGGCCTCGACGATCCGCTGGACGAGCTTGTGACGCACCACGTCCTCGCCGCCGAAGCGCACGAAGTCGATCCCGTCCAGCCCCTCGAGGATGTCGGCGACGACGATCAGCCCCGACTGCTGGTCGCGCGGAAGGTCGATCTGGGTGATGTCCCCGGTCACGACCATCTTCGAGCCAAACCCCAGCCTCGTGAGGATCATCTTCATCTGCTCGGGGCTGGTGTTCTGGGCCTCGTCGAGGATGATGAACGAGTCGTTCAGCGTGTTGTGCGTCACCAGGAAGTCGTCGGTGACGTAGAGCGAGTCCTCCGCCCCGACCTGGATGCAGACGGTCTCGGTCTCGCCGACCCCCTCGATGGAGTCGACGAACCGCATCGGTCGTCCTCCGCCGTGTGCCGTGTAGAGCATCTGCTTGCGGAGAAGGCGGAACGGCTCGACGCCGGCGGGCAGCCGGATGTCCACGACGTAGGCGTCGGAACGGTGGTGCACCGGGCGGCCGTTGGAGAGACCAGGCGCACGGCCCGCCGCAGGACGCGTCCGCCAGCGGGCCACCCCGCCCAATGACCGGACCAGGAACACCACGTCGTCGCGAAGGCGCGGCGAGCAGGTCGAGTACTGGACCCGGCAGGTCCGGCCGGCCTGCGTCACGGGGCGGCCATCGGTGTCGAGCAGTCCCTGAAGCACGGCCACGCGAACGTCGGCGGAGTTGAACAGGTAGTCCCGTGGGACGAACTTCGTCGCGGATCGCGTTCCGGCAAGCCCGAGCTCGCGCAGCGCAACGGTCACCGGGTTCGACACGATCAAGCCGCCGCGGCCGCCCGCGGGGTGACGGAGGACGTAGTCGGATTTGCCCTTCCGTTCCAGCTCGATGCCCTCGAGCGCGGCCTCGAGCGTGAACGCCAGCTCGGGGTCGGTCGTGGCGAAGGTCGGCGTCGTCTTGGTCGTCAGGCACCCGTCGCCCAGCAGGAGGCCGAGCGCATAGGGGTCCAGCGGTACGTCGCGGGGCTCGAACTCGACCGGTTTGCTCACGAGCGGCAGCTCGAACCGGTGCTCGTGATGGCGCCGCAGGCGCCCCGCCATCTCCTGCGTTCGAACCACACGCCCACGCGTGCCGTGCGTGCGGTCATCCGGCGTCCGGACGAACCACAGATGCTCGGCGCAGGCAAGCGTGGAGGCCCCGTCCTGTGTCTGAACGCGAAAGACCGGCCGGCGGCCCTGGGGATAGACGCCGAGCACCGGCGTCGGCCGGCCGTCCGAGCCGATCACGAGGTCGCCGACCCTCAGCGAGCCGATGGCCCGAGGCCCTTCCGGCGTGTAGACGGTCTGGTCGACGGGCTGCGCGCGGCCCCGCATGAACGCCAGCGGGGCGATCTCGATCACGCCGCGGTCGAGGTGCTGGGCCACGCGCTCGGGCTCGAGCATGTCGTGGAGGGCGTCGAACAGCGGCCGCAGGTACGGGTCGACCTTGGCCATCATGTCGCCGGGGAGGAAGCCCAGGCGCTCGCCCGCCTCGACCGCCGGCCGCGTGAGGATGATGCGGTTGACCTGGCGCTTGGAGAGCGCGAGCGCCGCCATCGCCACCGCCAGGAACGTCTTGCCGGTGCCGGCCGGCCCGATGCCGAAGGTGATCGTGTTGTGACGGATCGAGTCGACATAGCGCTTCTGGTTGAGCGTCTTCGGTGCGACGCGCTGGTTGCGGTGCCGCCAGACGACGTCCTCGAGGATGCGCGCCGGCTCCTCGTGCTGGTCGAGGGCGCTGGCCACCGCGGCGATCGTGCCGGGGGCGATCTGGTGGCCCTGGGCCACGAGGTCGGCGAGCTCGCGCACGACCTGCTCCCCGGCGCGCACCGCCTCCTCGGAGCCGTCGAGCGTGAGCACGTTGCCGCGCAGGTAGACGCTGCACTCGAGGTGGCCCTCGAGCGCCCGCAGCACCGCGTCCTCGGACCCCGCCAGCTCGAGCGCCGCGTCGTTGGCGAGCTCGATCTGCCTACGCACCGAGCTTCTCCCGCACCAGCGACGACACGCGCTTGCCGTCGGCGCGTCCGCCGACCGCCGGCATGACCGCCCCCATGACCTTGCCCATGTCCTTGGGCGACTCGGCGCCCGTGGCGGCGATCTGCTCGTCGACAAGCCCGCGGAGCTCCTCGTCGGACAGCTCGGCCGGGAGGTAGCCGCCGATCAGGGTCGCCTCGGACTCCTCCTTGGCGGCCAGCTCCTCGCGCCCGCCGGAACGGAACTGCTGCGCGGCGTCGAGCCGGCGCTTGCGCTCGCGGCGCAGCACTGCCACCTCGTCGTCACCGCCCTCCTTGGCCGCCTTCTGGAGCTCGGAGAGCACCAAGCGCAGCGCCCCTACGCGCTCGCGCTCGCCGGCCTTCATGGCCGTCGTCAAGTCGCTTCTGACCTTTTCGGCAACCGTCACTCGCTTCTGTCAAGGATAGGCGCCGGACCGGGCGCGCTCGCCTGTCTACTCCTCGGCCGCCGACTCGCGCGGCGAGCCCGCCCCCTCGGTCGGCACCGGCTCGTGCTCGGCCGTGAGCCGGAGGTTGGGCGGCAGCGGCTCCCGCCCGGCCGGCGTGCCCCCCGCGCTGTGGGCCTCCAGTTCCCCCTCGTCCAGTGGCGCCGGATGCCCGAGCTGGGCGAGCTCGGAGGCATCGCGCGGGAACAGGAGGTCGACCGTCCAGTCGGTGACGAGCCGGAGCTGGCGCCGAAAGCCCGGCATCGCGTACAGGTGGTAGCTGCGCGCCAAGAACCACGCGGGAAGGCCGCGCCACTTGATGCCGAGCGTGCTGGCGACGGCCTGGAAGCGCCCGAGGTCGACGAACACGCCGAGCGTCTTGTAGGTGAACGGGCGCACCTGGCCGTTGCCGATCGTGGCGGCGATGTTCTGAGCCACGCGCTTGCCCTGGCGCAGCGCGTGCTGCGCGGTCGGAGGGGTCGGCGCGCCTCCCTTCTGCGCCGGGTCGGGGACGGCGGCGGCGTCGCCGATCGCCCAGACGTTGTCGTGGCCCTCGACCCTGAGCGTCGCATCGACCTTGATGCGTCCCCGCTCGAGCGGCAGGCCGAGCGCTCCCACCGCGGGATGCGGCCTGACGCCCGCGGTCCACACCACGGTCGACGTCGGCATCGTCTCGCCGGTCGCCAGCCGCACGTGGTCGGCGCCCACCTCCTCCACCGTCGTCCCCAGGCGGAACTCGATGCCACGTCCCATCAGCTCGCGGCGGGTGAAGTCCGCGAGGTCGGCGCTGATCTCGCGCATGATGCGGTCGCTGGCCTCGACGAGCAGGAAGCGCGTGCCCTGCAGCCGGCAGCGCGGGTAGAGCTCGACGACGTCGGCGGCGAAGTCCTGCAGCTCGGCCAGGCCCTCGACCCCGGCGTAGCCCCCGCCCACGAATACGAAGGTCAGATACTTCTCGCGCTCGGCGGGGTCCTCGAGCGACTCGGCCATCTCGAGGCAGCGGATCAGGTGGTTGCGCAGCGCGATCGCCTCGGCCAGCGTCTTGAAGCCGATCGCGTGCTCGACCAGGCCCGGGATCGGGAGCGTGCGCGAGACCGAACCGAGGGCGACGATCAGGTGGTCGAAGCGCAGCGCCTCCGGGTGCCCCTCGAGCGTCTCCACTTGCAGCCAGCGCTCCTCGAGGTCGGCCCCGGCGACCTGTCCGAGCAGGAGCTCGGTCCGGTCCAGCTGCTCGCGCAGCGGCACGACGACGTGCCGTGGCTCGAGCGTCCCCGCCGCGGCGCCCGGCAGCAGCGGGGTGTAGAGCATGAAGTTGTCGTCGTTGACCAGCGTGATGCGGGCGGCCTGCGGCGGCAGCACGCGCTCGAGCTTTCGTGCCGCGTACAGCCCGCCGAACCCGCCGCCGGCGATGACGATCCGCCAAGCCATTGGCGGCAGGCTACCCCCAAACGCGGTCGCCCGGCCGGCCCGGGGGCCGCCGGCTCGACCGCTCTACATCAAACGCGGTCGCCCGGCAGCCGCCCCGGCCGCCGGCGGCTCGACTGCTCTACATCCTGGAGCACCGCGCGCGCGGCCAGGTACCCAGGGGCTCCGTTCACCGCGCCTCCCGGGTGGGCGCCCGAGCCGGCGAGGTACAGCCCCTCGATTCCGCAGAACCGGCGCGGGCCGGGCCGGTCCTCCAGCACCTGCCCCGGCAGCATTTCGCCGTGGAAGATGTGCCCGCCGGTGATGCCGAAGCGGGCCTCGAGTTGCCGCGGGCCGAGCGCGAGGCGGTCGACGACGCGGTCCGAAAAGCCCGGGCAGGCGTGGGCGAAGCGGGCGATGGCAGCGTCGGCGGCGGCGCCAGGGTCGACGTCGGTCGGGAAGGCCTGCGCGAAGAGCGAGACGACGTGTCGGCCCGCGGGCGCGAGCGTCGGGTCGACGGCGGTCTGGCACGCCGCCTCGATGAACGGGCGCTCGGCGGGCCGGCCGGCGCGGGCCTGCGCCGCGGCGGCGTCGAGGTCGTCGAGGCTGTAGCCGATGTCGATGGCGCCGCGCCACGGCTCGTCTGTCCCCGGCCAGCTCGGGAACTCGGGCAGGCCGTCGAGCAGCGCCATGACCTTGACCACCGGCCCCGCCTGGCGCCAGCCGGGCGGAGGATCGACGCCGGCCAGTGCCGCGGTCCGCACCGGGTCGGCGTTGGAGAGGACCGCCTTCGCCGGCACTTCGCGTGGGCCGGCGACGATCCCCGTCGCCCGTCCGTCGTCCACGAGCACCCGGTCGACCGGGGAGGAGGTCGTGACCACCGCCCCCGCCGCCTCTGCCGCCGCGCGCAGCGCGCCGGTGACCGCCCCCATCCCGCCCCGCGCGTACCCCCACGCTCCGGGCGTGCCGGCCGCCTCGCCGAGCTCGTGGTAGAAGGCGACGAACGCGGTGCCCGCGTCGTACGGTCCCGCCAGCGTGCCGATCAGGCCCTGCAGCGCGAACGGCACGCGCACCTCCTCAGAGGGGATGCCGGCCAGGTCGTCCGCGATGGCGCCGTCGAGGATCTCCGGCCCGACCGCCGCAAGCCAGCGCCCCCGGTCGGGCGGCTCGAGCATCAGCGGCCGCGCCCGCGCCGCCGCCGCGTCCCAGCGCGACGACCAGGCGGCGTAGGCGTCGGCGTCGGCGCGCGACCAGTCGGCGGCGAGCTGAGCGTGCGTGCGCTCGCGGCTCGACCACGTCACCACCCGCCGCCCGTCCGGGAACGGGGCGAACAGGTACGGCTCGTGCACCGCCACCTGCAGGCCGTGGCCGGGCAGGTCGAGATCGCGGACGATTTCGCGCCGCAGCAGCGAGAGCGTGTACGCACCGGGCGACGCGCGCACTCCCGGCCACAGCTCCTCGGTCACGCACGCGCCGCCGACGATCTCGCGCCGCTCGAGGACCTCGACGTCCAGCCCGGCCCGCGCCAGGTAGGCGGCGGCGACGAGCCCGTTGTGCCCAGCGCCGATGATCACCGCGTCGCGCATGCGGATGGCACCCTAGGGAGATGGAGGACTTCGCGCGTGCGGTCGGCTTCTCCGCCGCGCTCGAGGACGCCATCGCCGCCGAGCTTCGGCCCTGGGCGGGCGGCACCGCCGTCCTGGAGCCAGGCCTCCCTGACACCTGGGACCTCAACTTCCTGCGGCTGGAGGAGCCGTGGGACGGCGACCCGACCGCGTTCGTGGAGACCGTCGAGGAAGCGGCGCGCGCGTTCGGGATGCGCACGCCGTGGTCAAGGTCCACCACGCCGAGGAGGCGCAACGACTCCGGCGCGCGCTTGCCGAGGCGGGGTACGTGCGGGACGGCCTCGTCTACATGGCCCTGCGCACGCCGTCCGGCGAACCCCCACTGGGGGTGGAGGTACGCGAGCTGAGCGTCGAGGAGGCACGCCGGCCACGACCGGACCTTCATCTCCGCGCACGAGGAGGACTGGCCACGAGAGTTCTACGGCCGGCTGGGCTTCGAGCTCGTCGGGACGGTCAGCCGGTTCCGGCGGAGCTGAGCCCGAGCGCCACCCACTGGCCCTCCACGCGGCGGTCGCGCTCCCCGAGGCCGCGAGCGGCGAAGGCCGCCGCGATCTCGTCGGTCTCCTCCGCGAGCAGGCCAGAGGCGATCAGCGCGTGAGGCGGCGGGTCCGGCAGGCGGTCGGCGAGCACGAGCAGGAGCGGTCGCAGCAGGTTGGCGAGCACGGTCGGCGTGCCGGGCAGCGGGTCCGCGCGCAGGTCTGAGCGGCGAACCTCGAGCTCGACGCCGTTGGCCCGCGCGTTGTCGGCGGTGGCCTGCACGGCAAGCGGGTCGTGGTCGAGAGCGGCGACGGGCGCGAAGCCGAGCTTGGCGGCGGCGATGGCGAGGACGCCCGAGCCGCAGCCGAGGTCGAGCAGCGAGCCGAGCGAAGCCGGCGTGGCTTCCGCCGCGACTCGCCCGTGCGCGAGCGCGACCAGCAGCTCGAGGCTCAGCTTCGTCGTCGCGTGCGCGCCCGTCCCGAACGCTCGTCCAGGGTCGATGACGACGTCGACTAGGCCGCCTGGCGGGGGTGGCGCCCACGGCGGCCGCACATGCACGCGACCCGCGACCGTCAGCGGCCGGTGGAAGGCGCGCCAGCGGTCGGCCCAGTCGTCGGCCACCTCCGAGGTCGAGACCTCGACCAGTCCCGCACCCGCCGCCGCGCGCAGGTCGTGGAGCGCCGGCAGCTCGCCGGGGGCCCCGTAGACCGCGTACTCGACGTGGTCGCCGGCGTCGACCTCCTCGACGCCGGCGGGGACGAGCTCGAGCAGCTCCACGAGGACCCGCTCGGCATCGGGCCGGGGCACCCTGAGCGCGAGCCGGATCAGGCCGTCGCGCGCGGCCAGCGCCCGCCGAAGCGGACGACGCGACCGTGCTTGAAGACGGCCAGGCCCCAGAAGCCGATCGCCCAGACCGGCCAGAACTCGCCGAAGCCGGTCACCGCCCAGATCGCGACGAGCATCAGGCTCACCGCGAGCCAGGTCGTCGCGTGGCCGAGGAAGGCGCGCTGGGCCCCGCGCCGCCGGCCGACGGTGCGGATGCGCGGCAGGTCGGTGAGCAGGGCGTCGAGGTCCGCGCCGGTACGGGCCGCGAGCGCGCGCCCCACCCGCTCGTCCAGCTCCTCGGGGCTCAGCCTTCCCTCTCCCGCGTGATCACGCAGCAACGTGACCACCTCGTCGCGCTCGCGATCCGAGCTGCGAAGCGAGCGGTCGCGACGCTCGACGGTGTGGTGCTCGTGATGCTCTTGATGGTGGTAGTGCCGATGCCCGCACATGGCCCGCCTCCGAATGCGATGGTCCAGTTTGGACGATTGTACTACACGTGCAAGAGACGCTTGAGCTTGCTCATGACGCCCTCCGGCTCGCGCAGGTTCTCCTCCGAGAGCGAGCCGGCCAGCCGCTCGAGCAGCTCGCGCTGCTCGCCGCTCAGCCGTCGCGGGATCACCACGTTGACCACCACGCGCAGGTCACCGCGCGCCGAGCGACGCAGAGACGGCAGCCCCGCTGCGCGCACGCGCAGCATCTCCCCCGGCTGCGTGCCGGGCGGGATCTCGATTTCGCGCGGGCCCTCGAGCGTCGGCACCTCCACCCGCGCGCCCAGCGCCGCCAGCGGCGCCGGCACGTCGACGACGGTGATGAGGTCCTGGCCGTCGCGCACGAACCGCTCGTCGTCGCGCACGTGAACCAGCACGTAGAGGTCGCCCGGCGGACCGCCGCGATCGCCCTCGTGGCCGCGACCCGACAGCCGGATGCGCTGGCCGTCGGAGATCCCCGCGGGCACGTCTACGGACAGCGTGCGCTGGGAGGCGACCCGGCCGTCCCCGCCGCACACGTGGCACGGCTGCTCGGCGATCCGCCCGTCGCCGCCACACTGGTCGCAGGCCGCCGTGCGCACGACCTGGCCGAACGGCGTCCGGCTCACCGCGCGCAGCTGGCCGGTGCCGCCGCAGCGCGGGCACGTGCTGATCGGCGTGCCCGGCTCAGCCCCGTTGCCGTGGCAGTGCTCGCACCGGCTGACCACGCGATAGCCCACGTCGACCGACGTGCCCGTAACGACGTCGGCGAGGTCGATCTCGACCGCCACCGGCACGTCGCCGCCGGCCATCGGGCCGTTGGCCGAAGCGCCGAAGCCGGAGCCGAAGAACGCGTCGAAGATGTCCGCGAACGACCCGAAGCCCTCGAAGCTCGGCGCCCACCCGCCCGAGCGCAGGCCCTCGTGCCCGTAGCGGTCGTAGGTGCGCCGGCGCTCGGGGTCGGAGAGGACCTCGTAGGCCTCGGCCGCCTCCTTGAAACCCTCCTCCGCGTCGGGGTCGTGACGGTTGACGTCGGGATGCAGCTCGCGCGCCAGCCGCCGGAACGCCTTCTTGATCTCGGCGTCACTCGCGCTGCGGTCGACACCGAGGACCTCGTAGTAGTCGCGCGGCATGGTCCGGTCAGGCATCCTCGTAGACGTCCTCGACGAACCGCGACAACGCGGTGGCCGCCTGCCGCACCGAGGCGATCGCGCGCGGGTAGTCCATCCGCGTCGGGCCGATCACCGACACCGCGCCCAGCGACCGCTGCGGCAGCCCGTACGAGCTCGCGACGAGCGCGAGCGAGCGCAGCGCGGGGGCCTCGTTCTCGTGCCCGATGCGCACGAACACGTCGCGCTCTGACAGCGCCTCGCGCAGCACGGCCAGCAAGGTCACGCGCCGTTCCAGCATGTCGAGCAGGGCGTTGAGCTGGCCGAGGTCCTCCCAGCGGTGCTCGTCGACCAGTCGCGCCGCTCCGTCGACATAGAGGGTCTGCTCGGCCGTCTCGGCCAGCTTTTCGAACGCCGGCGCAATGGTCTCCAGGAAGGCGCGCTCGGTGCCCGGCAGGGTCGGGTCGTGCAGGCGGGCGCGCAGCATGCGCGCGCCCAGCCCCATGCCGACCAGGCGCTCGTTCAGATACGAGGCCGCCCACTCGGCCAGCCCCGGATCGACCGGCTGCTCGAAGGTGAAGATCCGCTTCGAGACGCCACCGGTCGAGGTGATGATGACGACCATCAGGAGCTGCGGCTGGAGCACCAGCACCTCGACGTGCTTGATCGTCGCCGTCTGGATCGGCGGGGCGGTGACGATGGCGACCAGGTCGGTGACCTGCGAGAGCGTCTCGCTCGTGGTGCGCATGGCCTGGTCGACCTCGCGGCGCATGAGCTGGAGCGACAGCGGCGCCTCCTCCTCCGGTCCCGGCGCGCGGCTCAGGATCTGGTCGACGAAGTAGCGGTAGCCGGCGTCGGTGGGCACCCGGCCCGCCGAGGTGTGCGGATGCGAGAGCAGCCCCTGGTCCTCGAGCAGCGACAGCTCGCTGCGAATCGTCGACGACCCCACGGGGAGGTCCGTGTCGTTGGCCAGGGCCCTCGAGCCGACCGGCGTGCCGGTCTGCATGTAGCCCTCGACGACCTTGCGGAGGATGAGCTGCTGTCGGGCAGTGGGCGTGGCCATCGCCCGCCCGATTCTAGGAGCGGTCGGTCCGGACCTCGGCTTGGGCGTTGCGGATGATCTGCTTGCCCGACTGCTCGGCCAGCGTGTCGATCGTCGCGACTCCGTCGGCGACCTCGCGCACGGTCGAGCGCACCACCAGCTCCTGCTCGGGGAAGCCCATGCCGCGGAACTGGACGCTCAGGCGCGCGAGCGTCTCCGGCCCGCCCGCCGCCTCGGTCTGGGCGCGCGCCACCTGGGCCATCATCCACAGCCCATGGAGGATCTTGCCCGGCAGACCGACGGCCTTGGCGAACTCCTCGTCGATGTGGATGGGGTTGAAGTCGCCCG
>JBJMKX010000132.1:0-9820 GCA_045805605.1 Solirubrobacteraceae bacterium | reverse complement strand
CTCCTCGTTGAGCTCGCGGAGGACCGCGGCGTCGACGGCGGTGCGGACCTCGGGCGACGGCGAGCGGTCGAGGTGGTACTCGCCGGTGGGCTGATCGCTGGCGCCGACGCTCTCGTCGGCACCCGAGATCGCCGCCTTCAGCTCCTGATGCAGGCGCGTGAGCTCGTCCCAGACCTCCTGCTGCTGGGCCTCGACCTCCTCGCGCGAGATGACACCCTGCTCCACGAGCCGCTCGGAGTACAGCTCGGTGACGCGCTTCTTGTTCTTGATGAGCGCGTACATCTCCGGCTGCGTGTACGCGGGCTCGTCGGCCTCGTTGTGGCCGAAGCGCCGGTAGCCGATGAGGTCGATGAGAACGTCGTGCCCGAACTCCTGCCGGAAGGCGAACGCAAGCGCTACCGCCGACATGCACGCCTCCACGTCGTCGGCGTTGACGTGGATGATCGGGACGTCGAAGCCCTTGGCCAGGTCCGAGGCCCACCGGGTCGAGCGCGCGTCCTCGGTGTCGGTGGTGAAACCGACCTGGTTGTTCTGGATCAGGTGGACGGTGCCGCCGACGCTGTAGGCGTCGAGCGCTTGCAGGTTCAGCGTCTCGGCCACCACGCCCTGCGCCGGGAAGGCGGCGTCGCCGTGGATGACGATCGGCACGGCCGCGTCGGTGTCGTGGCTGGCGTGGGAACCCTCGCGCTCGGTCTGGGCGGCGCGGGTCGCGCCTTCGACCACGGGCGAGACGTACTCGAGATGGGAGGGGTTTGACTCGAGCCGCACGAGGATCGCCTCGCCGTCGCGCAGCTCGTAGGAGCCGTCGGCGCCATGGTGGTACTTGACGTCCCCGGTCCCGCCCTGCGGGATGGTCGTGACCGCCTCGAGGGTCTGGGCCCCTTCGAACTCCGCGAAGATGGTCTCGTACGGGCGGCCGAGGTTGTGGGCGAGCACGTTGAGGCGACCGCGGTGTGCCATCCCGATCACGACCTCACGGGCGCCCACGCCGCCCGAGAGCTGGATGAGCTCGTCGAGCATCGGCACCGTCATGTCCAGGCCCTCGATCGAGAACTGCTTCTGGCCGAGATAGGCCTTGTGCATGAAGCGCTCGAGCGCGTCGACCTTGATCAGCCGGCGCAGGAGCCACCGCTTGCGGTCGGCGGTAAGCGGCTGGCGAAAGGCGCTGGACTCGATCTTCTCCCGCAGCCACACCCGCTGGCGGTGCGAGGAGATGTGCTCGATCTCGTACGCGATCGGGCCGCAGTAGACCTCGCGCAGCCGCGGCAGGGCGTCCTCGAGCGTCTCGCCCGGCACGTACATGCGCAGGATCCGCGCGGGGATCTGCCGCATGAGCTCGGGCGTGAGCGACAGCGGCTCGGGATCGAGGGCGGGGTCGCCGCCGGCGTCGTTGAGCCCGAGCGGGTCGAGCTTGGCGGCCAGGTGGCCGTGCGTGCGGTGGGCCTTGAGGAGGCTGGTTGCGGCCTGCACGGCCTGCAGCAGCTCTTCGCTTGGCGCCTCCGGGGCGATGGGCGTTGGGCGTTGGGCCGGCCCCGTGGCTTCGAGCGTCGGCTTCGGCGGCTCGATCGGCGGGCCGAGGCCGACGCCGAGGTCGGCGAACACGTCGTCGTAGAAATGCTCGTCGCCGTCCAGCAGCGCCTCGATGCGGGCGAGGAAGCGCCCCGACTCGGCCCCCTGGATGACCCGGTGGTCGTACGTCGAGGTCATGGTCATGACCCTCTCGGCGCCGATCAGCTCGCCCACGTTGCCCAGCCCGACGGGATAGCCGATCGAGCCGGCGGCGACGATCGTGCCCTGGCCTGGCATCAGCCGCGGCACCGAGGTCACGGTTCCCAGCCCGCCCGGGTTGGTGAGCGAGATGTTGGCGCCGACGAGGTCATCGGCGCTCAGCGTGTTCGTGCGTGCCTTCTCGATCAGGTCGTTGTAGGCCTGCAGGAAGCGGTCAAACGGCAGCCGCGCGGCGTCGCGGATGACCGGAACCATCAGCGTGCGCGTGCCGTCCTGGCGCTCGACGTCGACGGCGATGCCGAGGTTGACCGCACCGTCGTCAATCCGGACCGGCTTGCCGTCTTGCTCGGCGAAGTGGTGGGTCATCACCGGCATATCGCCGGCCGCGCGCGCGATCGCAAACGCGATGAGGTGGGTGAACGAGACCTTCTGGCCGGCCGCCTTCAGCTGCTGGCGCCGCCCGTCCATCGCCGTGACGGTGATGGTGCGGAACGAGGTCGCGGTCGGGATCGACCGGCTCTCGTCCATGTAACGCGCGAGCATGGCGGCGCTGCCCTTGAGCGGCTCGGCGCCGGCGGCGGGAGCAACGGCGCCACCATTCTTCGCCGACAGAACGTCGGCCTTCGTGATCCTCCCTCGCGGGCCGGTTCCGGTGATCGAGGCGAGGTCGACCCCTTCCGTCTGCGCAACGCGGCGGGCGACCGGGGAGGCGTTGCCGCCGTTGGTCGGCGCGGTAGGGGTTGGGGTTTGGGCTTTGGGCTCAGGCTCGGGCCGTGGGGCTGGCGCGCCATTGCTCGTCGTCATGCGGGCGAGGACCTGGCCGACCTCGACCGTGTCGCCCGCCGCCGCGAGGATCTCGGTGATCGTGCCCGCCGCCGGCGCCGGCACCTCCGCGTCGACCTTGTCGGTGGAGATCTCGACGACGGTCTCGTCGGCCGCGACGGTGTCCCCCGGCTGCTTGTGCCACTCGAGCACCGTCCCTTCGGAGACCGACTCGCCCATCTGCGGCATGACGACCTCGAGCTCCTTGGCGTCTTCAGCGGGGGGCGTGTCGGCCTCGCTCGGGGCGCCCGCGCCGTTGGTGTCGATCTCGGCCAGGATGGCGCCGACCGCGACCGTCTCGCCCTCCTGCGCGTGGATCTTGACCAGCGTGCCCGAGGCGGGAGCCGGGACCTCGGCGTCGACCTTGTCGGTCGAGACCTCGACCAGCGTCTCGTCGGCGCTGACCTGGTCACCCTCGGCCGCGTGCCACTCCAGGACGGTCCCCTCCGAGACCGACTCACCCATCTGGGGGAGGGTCACTTGGACCGTGGTGCCAACCGCCATGAGGACGGCCTAGGTTATCGGGCGGTTGCGGGGGATACCGGGGTTTCGGTTGCGGCGATGCGCCGGTGTCGCGACTCGTAGACGAATCCCGCGGTGCCCGCAAACGGACCGATGCCGCCGACCACGGCGACCAGGACCGCCAGGCGGAACGAGATCACCCCGGCGCGGGAGGCGACGATCGCGAGCGTCGACATGACGATCCACCCGATCCCGTGGCACCAGCCGAGCACCATCTCGCCCCCGTGCAGGCCCGGCACAAGCCATACGGTCAGCAGCGCGAGATAGACGGCCGAGTGGCAGAACGACAGCACCTCGAGGCGCTTGAACGTGATGAGCCCGCGCAGGGCGGTGGGCTCGGGCCGGGTCATGCGTGCACCAGCAGCTGGCCGACCCGGCGAAGGGGGGGATGGGCTTCGCTCGGCCACTCGTCCGGATCGGGAGGCCACCAGGCGAAGGCGTCGTGCTCGGCGTCGGGGATCGCCTCGGCGCCCTCGGGCAGCCGCGCCAGGCCGACGAGCGACACGAGGCCGCTAGGGAGCCGTACGAGCGCCTCGACCGTGAGCCGCTCGGGCTTGACCGACCACTCCTCGTCGAGCTCGCGCGAGAGCGTCGCCACCGGGTCCTCGCCGACCTCGACCGACCCGCCGGCGCCCAGCGCCCAGCGGCCGGCCCACGAGGCGACCCAGTCGGCCCGCCGTCCGGCCAGCCAGCGTCCGTCGGCGGCGCGCACCACGCACAGCACGGTCATCGAGTCGCGCGCGTCGCCGCCGAGGCGCAGGGCCCACCGGGCCGGCTGGAGCTCGAGGTGCAGGTGGTCGCCGCGGACCTCGAACGACTTCAGGCGCGCGCTCAGCCCGTCGTGGCTGGGCGAGCCGCGGTCGCGCAGCGTCGCGATGGCGGCGTCGGCCTCGGCCTCGGCGTCGGGGCCGGGTTCGAAGGGCTCGTCGCGCCACGAATGGTCGACCTGAGCGGCGTCCCACGGGCCTCGCGCGAGCAGACTGGGCGCGGATGGCATCGTCGTTCAGGGTACGGTCGACGCGGGCAGGGCGAGCAGCGCTGCGCCGGACAGGGAGGCGACGACCGCAGGCATGGATCCACGAAGATAGACCCGTGGGTATCGCCTTCGGATCGCTCTCTCGACGACGGTCGCACTGGGGCTGGGGCTACGAGGACCAGCGTCCGTCGACCGACGAGGTCCGGGCGACGGCGGCCGGCCTGGTCCAGCATCTGGGCTTCGGCTCCACCGAGGTCGAGGAGGCAGTCCCGCTGGCACAGGTCTCGCTGCCCCCGCCGCGGCTCGAGCCGCCCGACGCCCTCGCCGCTATCTGCTCGACCGACGTCCACGACCGCGCGAGCCACGCGTACGGCAAGAGCTACGTCGACCTCGTCCGCGCCTTCCGCGGCCGCTTCGACCATCCGCCCGACGTCGTCGCCTACGCGCGCGACGAGGTCGACGTCGAGCGCGTGCTCGGCTGGGCCGCGGATGCCGGCGCCGTGGTGATCCCGTACGGCGGAGGGACGAGCGTCGTCGGCGGCGTCGAGCCGCGCGTCGACCGGCCGGCGGTCACGCTCGACCTGCGCGCGCTCGACGCACTGCTCGAAGTCGACGGCGCCTCGCGCGCGGCGCGCATCCAGGCCGGCGCGACCGGGCCCCGCCTCGAGGCCCAGCTCGCCGAGCACGGCTTCACGCTGCGTCACTACCCCCAGTCGTTCGAACTCTCAACGCTCGGGGGCTGGATCGCCACACGGGCGGGCGGGCATTTCGCGACGCTCTATACGCACATCGACGACCTCGTCGAGTCGGTGCGCGCGGTCACGCCGAGCGGGGTGTGGGCGTCGCGCCGGCTGCCCGGCTCGGGCGCCGGTCCCTCGCCCGACCGCCTGCTGCTCGGCTCCGAGGGCACGCTCGGCGTGATCACCGAAGCATGGGTGCGGGTGCAGGCCAAGCCGGTCCACCGCGCCTCGGTGACCGTGCGCTTCCCGTCCTTCCACCAGGGCGCCGATGCGGTGCGGGCGATCTCGCAGGCCGGCCTCTACCCCGCCAACTGCCGGCTGATCGACCGGCGCGAGGCGCGGATGATGCTCGCGGGCGACGGAAGCGCCGACCTGCTCGTGCTCGGGTTCGAGTCGGCCGACCACGAGGTCGGGGCGTGGCTCGAGCGCGCGCTCGAGCTGAGTGGCGGCTGCGGGGGCAGCTGGGACGAGCCGCGGCGGTCGGGCCGGGAGGGCGCCGCGGGCGCCTGGCGCGAGGCGTTCCTGCGCGCGCCCTACCTGCGCGACACCATGCTCGCGGGCGGGATCTTCCAGGAGACGTTCGAGACCGCGATGACCTGGGACCGCTTCCCGACCTTCAACGAACAGGTGATGGGCGCGGCGGCCGAGGCGGTGCGCGCGGCGTCGGGTGGCCAGGGCCAGGTCACGGTCCGGTTCACGCACGTGTATCCCGACGGCCCGGCGCCCTACTACACGATGGTCGCGCCGGCGCGGCGGGGATCCGAGCTCGAGCAGTTCGCCGAGATCAAGGCGGCGGCGTCGGACGCCGTGATCGCGGCGGGCGGCACGATCACCCATCACCACGCGGTCGGGCGCGATCACCGGCCGTGGTACGACCGCCAGCGCCCCGAGCCCTTCGCGGCGGCGCTGCGCGCAGCCAAGGGCGAGCTCGACCCCGGCGGCATCCTCAACCCGGGCGTGCTCATCTGATCGCGCAGCGGGCGCTGAGCCGCGGCGGCACGCGGATACCCTGCCGCGCGTGCGCGGCTACGCCATCCTCGGCCCCGGCGGCGTCGGGGGCCTGGTCGCCGCCGCCCTGGCACGAGCGGGCGCTCCGGTCACGGTGGTCGCGCGCGAGGAGGCGGTTGCCGCGATCGAGCGCGACGGCCTGCGCGTCCGCAGCGTCCGTCTGGGGGACTTCGAGGCCCACCCGCGGGCGGTTGCGCGCCTCGACGAGCCGGTCGACGTCCTCATCGTCGCCACCAAGGCGACGGCCCTTGCGCCCGCGCTCGACCGGGTCGAGGCCGATCCCGGCCTCGTCGTCCCCCTGCTCAACGGCATCGACCACCTCACGCTGCTGCGCCGGCGCTTCGGCGACCGCGCCGTAGGCGCTTCCATCCGGGTCGAGTCGTCGCGGACCGCCTCCGGCGAGATCGAGCACACCAGCCCCTTCCTGCGCGTCGAGCTCGCCGGCGATCGCCAGCGACTCGAGCCCGTCGCCGCCGACCTGCGCGCCGCCGGCATTCCCGCCGACGTCCACGACGACGAGATGGGCGTGCTGTGGAGCAAGCTCACCCGCCTCGTCCCGCTGGCCACAGTCACCAGCGCCGCCGGCCTGCCGCTGGGCGGCGTGCGCGCCGGCCCGCGCTGGAGCGCCGCGCTGGAGGGCGTCGTGCGCGAGACCGTCGCGGTCGCCCGGGCCGAGGGCGCGCCGGCCGACGTCGACGCGACCCTGCGCGAGATCGCCGACGTCCACGACGACTTCCGCTCGTCGATGCAGCGCGACCTCGAGGCCCGGCGCGCGCCCGAGCTCGACGCCATCGCCGGCGCCGTGCTGCGGGCGGGCGAGCGCCATGGCATCGCCTGCCCGACGCTCGCGGAGATGACCGCGATCATCCACGGGAAGGTGGCATGAGGGACTCGGGCGTCTTTCTCGCCCGGCACGGGCAGACCGCCTACAACGCCGAGCCGCGGTTCCAGGGCCACCTGCCCGTCCCGCTCGACGCGACCGGCCGCGAACAGGCGCGCGAGCTCGCCGAGCGCGCCGTGCCCTACGGCTTCGTCGCCCTCTACGCCAGCCCGCTCGAGCGCGCGCTCGAGACCGCGCGCGCGGTCGGCGAGCGCATCGGGCTGGAGCCGCGCCTGGACGGGCGCCTTGTCGAGACCGACTGCGGCGACTGGACAGGCCGCGCCATGGCCGAGGTCCAGGCCGAGGAGCCCGAGCGCTTCCAGGCATGGGTCGAAGGCGACCCGGACTTCCGCTTTCCGGGCGGCGAGTCGTTCCACGAGCAGGCGGCGCGCGTTCAGGCGGCGATGGCCGACATCCGCGCGGGCGAGCGGCCGGCGCTCGTGGTCTGCCACCGCCACACGATGCGGTTCGCGCTGTCAGGGTGGTCGGGCGAAGCCCGACCCCGACTCGGGGGCGACTGGCGCGCGATCGGCAACGGGGAGATCGTGGCCCTAACCTGAAGGCATGAGCGGACCGATCCGCTCCGCCGACATCGCCGAGCTGCGGGCATTCTGCGCCGCCGTCGACCTGGGATCGCTCGGGCGCGCCGCCCGCCTGCTGCGCGTGTCGCAGCCCGCGCTGTCCAAGCGGCTGCGCGTGCTCGAGACGCTGGCGGGCGCTCGCCTGCTCGACCGCTCGTCGCGGGGCGTCAAGCCCACGCCGGCCGGTGCCCGGCTGTACGCCGAGGCGCGCAAGCTCCTCGTCCAGGCCGAGACCGTCGACGCCCTGCTCGCCGGCCTCTCGGCCGAGGACGCCCCGGTGCGGCTGGCCGCGAGCCACACGATCGCCGAGTACGTGCTGCCGGGGCCGCTGGTCGAGTTCGAGCAGCGTCGCGAGCGCCACCTGTCGGTCGAGCTGATCATCGCCAACTCGCTCGTGGTGCGCGACCTCGTGCGCGAGGGCCGGGCCGAGTTCGGCATCGCCGCGACGGCGCGCGAGGCGCCGCCGGACAGCGTGCTGCGCGAGCTGCCGTTCTGCGACGACGAGGTCGTCGTGGCCGTGCCCGAGCGCCATCCCTGGGCGGCGCGTCGCTCGATCCCGCTGCGCGAGCTCACCCGCGTCGCGATGATCATGCGCGACCCGTCGGCCAACACGCGCCAGGTGGTCGAGGGGGCGCTGGCGACGCGCGGCCTCGAGCTGCAGCCGCCGCTGGCCGAGGTAGGCAGCACGAGCGCGGCCAAGGCGACGGCGCTGCGCGAGGACGCGCCGGTGCTGCTCTCGCGCCTGGCCGCACCCGCCGACGGCGAGGGCCTGGTCGTGCGACGGGTCAGCGGCGTCGACTTCCGGCGCCGCTTCGTGATCCTGCTCGGCGCACCCGAGATCGTCAGCGCCGGCGCGCTCGCGCTCGTCCAGCACCTGCTCGACGAGCAGGGCGTGACCATAACCGCCGGTTAGGGGCAAGCCTCTCGTTTTGCAGGCGGTTTAGGTCGGGATGCTCACGAGACGCTCACGAGCGTCGGACGCATCCCGACCCGAACGAGCGAGGCTGCCGCCCGGCGGGAGAGCGGCCTCGCACTGCGCGGTTACCTGCTCGGCGACCGTCTCCCGCCTTGACTTCACCCAGCCATCGTTGGGAGGGTCGAATTTCGCTCCTTTCGGGCGAAGCCCTCGAAGTCAGGAGGAGGTCATGCGAAGGATCTTGCGTCTGCCGTCGCATTTGGTGGTGGTGGCGGCGGGGGTGTTGATTGTGGCCGGTGCGGGCGCCGCATTGGCGGCCGATCCGCCCACCGCGACCACGGCCGCGAGTGCGACAACCACGGCCAAGAAGGCCGCCAAGAAGTACGCGAAGTCCTACGCGCAGACCTACGCCAGACAGTTTGCGCTAGCGGGACCGATGGGGCCCCAGGGTCCGAAAGGCGACAAGGGCGAAAAAGGCGACAAGGGCGAAAACGGCGACAAGGGCGATCCGGGCACGCCCGGCGCCCCCGGCGCCCCCGGGGCGCAGGGCAAAGACGGCGTCGTCCAGACCGCACGCTTTGCCGGTAGCATCGGCTCGCTGGCGACGAGCCTCGTCTGGAAATTCGCCGGGCCGACGGGGTCGGTGACGACCAATGGTTCACAGCGGCTCACCGCCGCCGCGACAGCGGCGATCGGAACCACCACGCCCGGTCCCTTCCAAACGTCGGTCTGTACGCAACAGGGCGGCGGCGCCGTGACGCCGTTCAACTCGACGCAGGGCACGGTAGTTAACGCCCAGAACACACTGAACAGCTTCGCTGCCGCGGATAGCTTCGTGCCGGCGGCCGGCACCTACAACGTCGGCTTCTGCGTACTGAACGCTTTGTTCACATTGAACAAGAACAACTGGGCTACTGGCTGGGTAGTCGTTACCAACGACTAGAAATCCCGGCGCGGCCCGGGTCGGCCGCGTCGTATCTGGCACACGCGCAGGACCCCCGCGCGGCGCCCGCCGGTCCGAGACTGCTCGTGACGAGGTGCACCGCGGTCCCCCGTTTCCAGGACGCCTGGTCTTACTGCGTCGAGCGCGCGCTTGCGCATTACCCGACCGCCAGCACCGCCGCCACCCGCTCGGCCGCCAGTTCGTCGGACTGCGGTAGCAGGACCGAGCTCGGGTCGGGCGCGGACGTGCCGGATGTCGCGGCCTAGCTTGCTCCCCGGTCGCCGCCATGGCGGGGAGCATCGGGCGGGCGGCGGTCGCTCGAAGGGGCCGCCGTCCGTCTGGCCAGCCGCTAGATGCTCACGAGATGCTCACGAACGCGTGACGACGGGCCATCACGGAACCACCCGTCGCGGGCGCAACCAACCCAGCATTCCCCTGCAAATTCGCAACGTCATGGCATTACAGGCGATAGGTCGTCATGGCCGAGAGATAACCGCCGGTTAGGGCCGTCAGGCGGGATCGCCCTCTACCGCGCGCGCACGCGCGTACGTACCTTCGAGGTGGTCATGCACGAGGCGTCGCCCAGCTTCGAGGACCTCTACCGCCGCCATTGGCGCGGTGTCTTCGGAGCGGCCTACCGGGTCCTCGGGCGCGTTGCCGAGGCCGACGACGTCGCGCAGGAGGTCTTCACCCGCCACTGGCGC